>NZ_CP171137.1:0-331577 GCF_043099725.1 Nostoc sp. C110
CTTGCAGCGTTTGTCACTTACTTCGACTGTACAAGCGATTTCGCTGTAGATTTGCTTGAGCCGCGCAATGGATTTCAGTTGCAGCTGTTGTGCTGTGTAAATAACGTGAGTCATAATTAAGATTCCCTGTACGAATGTATGGGTTTTTCAAAAGGCGATCGCTTCCAAAGTTTCCGAGGCTAAGGGCGGTTGCCTTTTGTGATAGTTATATTATGCTGTTCTGCTAACTGATTGTCAATATACTGATTAGCGGTTATTCTGTTAATTGATAGCCTGTATGTTGATTAGCTGTTATTCTGTAATCAGATAAGCGTTAATGGAGGTTAATCATTAAAAACGTGTTAGCAGTTTGGATGGAAGCATATATTGATATTTCGCAATGGTGGCCCAAAACAGAAGATGGTAGCCTCTTGTCTGTCTACGCAGTTCATAGGCAGTTTGAGGGTAGCCCGAATGAAGTCACTAGACATACCTTGACTGTCGCCCGTGATGGCAGGCTTAAAAAAGCGGATATCGATAATTTGGTAAAACTAGCAAGGATTTGCTCTGTGCTGTCTGGAGAGTTAGTAACTGTCAATGACATTGTGAAAATTCAAGAGGACTCGTGAAGATGATAATGCTCCACCGAGTTCAATCCCAGAGCATTATTGCCATAACTCACCACATACTTAATCTATTTGTCATTGATTTTGAGCAAATACTATTGAATTAAAGGGGTGGAATGATGGCTAAACCATCTTCTAGGCGTAAAAAAGCCACCTCTGCCGCAGAGATAAATTCAAAATCACTTAGTAACTCTGCAAATGAAGATATCTCTGTTGAGGAAAATCCAGCTACAGCAACAATTACGGTTAGTGCTGTTGAAGTAGAGGAATTGACAGAGGAAGAACAACGTGATCGCTTACACTTGGAAAGAAAAGTGGAGAAAGCGGTTTTTGAAGCAGGGAAGGCGCTGATGGAATTGCGCGATCGCAGGCTCTACCGTTCCACCCATAGCACTTTTGAGGAGTATTGCAAGGACAGGTTTGGATTTCAACGTCGTCATCCTTACAGATTAATCGAAGCTTCTGCTGTGTTTGATAATCTGATGAAAATGTGTCCCAATGGGACACAAACTGAAACTGAAGCTGAATCAAGCGATGCGGAAATTTATTCCAGTGGGACACAAACAGAAAATGACCAAATGTGTCCCATTGGGACACAAATTTTGCCCACGAGTGAACGCCAGGTTAGACCAATAACAAAACTGGAACCTCAACAGCAATGGGAAGTATGGCAGACGGCAGTGGAAGAAGCCGGAGGTAAAGTACCATCTGCTAGAGTTGTAGGCGATGTAGTACAACGGATCATGGAGCGTACCAAAGCACCAAATCCTTATCGTATTGGGGAAGTCTGCCAAATCATTGCCAAAGATAATCCTGATTTACGAGGAAAAGGCGGGAATTGGTGCATCATCAACCATGTAGGCGAATTCAGTTGCACAGTCGCAATGTGGGATGGAGAATACACTGTCAGAATCGATCACTTGAAGCCACTAAATTACTTGGAGTCGGAATGTGAGCAGATGCAGCACATTAGCGATCGCATCAGTAGGTTACGGGAAAACGAGAACTTGGAAGATGCCCCAAGTGCTATGTTGAAGTACCTGGGGGAGTTGAAGCGACCGTATTTGACTGCGGTGGAGGAGAAACTGTTGGGTTTGATTGAGCAGGAATATAGGATTATAGATTAACCGATGATGAATGTTTCAAGTGATTTAACTAAACAAATGTTATGTAGTGCAATTACTTATGAGAACACTTTCACATCATTTTTTGACAATGGCTTACAACAACGGTTGGGCTAATTATCGTTTGTTAAAAGCTTGTAGTTGTTTGAGCCAAGCAGAGTTTGTTGCAACAAGAACAAGTTTCTTTCCTTCAATTAAAGCGACACTGAATCATGTATTGACTGTAGATTGGTATTATATTGATGCTTTGGAGCGCAGCATTAATAACAGACAGCCAAATAGCGAAGCCGAGAAATTTTTTGAGCCAGAAGAGCCTTTTGAGATATGTACAAAGTTACAACAAGCACAACATGAAGCTGACAAGCGTTTAATTGGAGTCACTAAATATCTAACAGATGCAATAATTGATAATCCAGTTGCCATCCCTCGACGCAGTGGGATTCATACCGAACAAATTTCACGACTTCTTGCCCACCTTTTTCAGCATCAGATTCATCATCGTGGGCAGGTACATGCGATGCTAGCCGGAACGCAAGTAAAACCACCACAACTTGATGAGTTCTTTTGTGCCAATGAAGCAGCTTTGCGAGAAGAGGACTTAAGAGAGCTTGGTTTTTCCGAACAAGAAATTTGGGAAAGCAGATGACCCTATGCCAAATCCTAGCCAAGGATAATTCTGAACTCAAGGGGAAAGGCGGCTGTTGGGACATCGTTAATCAGGTGAATGATTTTAGTTGCACTGTCAAAAGCTGGGATGGCGAGTACACCATTGCTTTGCAGCACCTCAAATCTTACAATTACCTGCCTGCCGAATGTCAGCAGATGCAGGTGATTTGCGATCGCCTGGGTCTGGTGTACTCTAGTGCGCTCGAAGAATCTGTGCAGAGTTTTTTGGAGTCGTTGGGGAAGCTGAAGCGGGCTTATTTGACAGATTTGGAAGAGAAAGTGTTGAGTGTTTTGGAGTCGGAATTTAGCGACTAAGGCAGTATAGTATTATCAATAAACATACTATGACTAACAGTTTCGGAGCGAAGGCAATGTCCTTGTGAAGTCATCAAAGTATATCCCCAAGCGTTTACTGAAGTGCGTTCAGCAGATGGAACAAGAGAAAGCGGAGGTTAGGGATGGTGAAACAATGATTTTGAGGCTGTATTTACACAGAATTACGCTAATCCATCAACAAACTGACGCATGGCTAAGTTAGCAAAGCTAAATAACGGGTGATTCGGTAAATAACAAAAGTTTTGTATGAGTTTTTCTTCAGCAAATGATCATGATATATGAAAAATCCAGAAGCAAATTAGTTAAGATTTGCACATTTGATGAAGCTTCTTGGCATTAAAGTGGTAATTTTTAGAATGCTGGCATTATTTTATTTATAACCCTTACATTTATCTTCTAATAATTATTAGTAAAGCACAACTGACTATATGAAAAATTATTTTAGGCTGATTTATAGTTACAGATTAAAGCTCATAACTCTTACTATCCTTTTTCTAATAACTTTTGTTGCTTTAGTTCATGGACAAACTCCTATACCAACTTCAAACTCAAATTTTAAAGCCCAGAATGTAAAAAACAAAGCTGTTTTAATACAAGAAATTAAAGACTATGCAGAACGCCATGTAAAGAATGATAAACCAATGGATACAAGTTTAGTTATAACTTTATATGGAAAAAATCCTTCAGGATTATCAGCTCCAGAAGTAGCCAAAATTTATGAGGATGAGTATGGTAAACAAAAAGACAAAAAAGATAATGATATTTTTGAAAAAATTAAGAATGATATCTTTTTTGGTTTAGGATGGGGCATTGGCCTCGTGTTTTGTATTTTGTACTTTTCAAAAGAAATCTTACAACAATACTTTAACAATCTAATTGATTTATTAATTAATTTTGTTTATCAAAATGTTTCTGGTCTTCCTGTTTTTTCATATTGGTCACTCCGGCGTTATAAAGAAGGATTAATTAATAAACATAACACACTCAAGATTTCATTTAGACCAAATAAACCTTTAGATATGAGGAAAGTTTTTGTTCCTCTTCAATTGAATGAAACATTAGATAAAAATCCAATTGCAGCCAAAAAAGCAATTAGTAAGTATCCTCGTCTATTGATTACTGGTATTCCTGGTGCAGGGAAATCAGTTTTATTAAGATATTTAATCTTATCTTGGGCTGAAGGTAAATTAGATCAAAAATTAAATGAAAAAGTACCTGTTATTTTGGATTTACATCGTTTAAATAAACCTAATTTAAACCAGAAAGATTTACAAGATCAATTGGTTGAAGCTTTTGCTAAAGATGATTTTCCTAATGCTCATAATTTTGTTTCTCAATCGCTAGAAAATGGAACATTACTATTATTTTTAGATGGTTTAGATGAAGTTAATAATAATTTACGTCCTCAAGTTATTAAAGAAATTAAGGATTTACTAGATAAATTTGATAAGTGTAGAGTAGTTATTACTTGCCGAACCGCAGTCTATAATAATGAGTTTGCATCTGAACTTGATCAAACATTAAATCTTATTGATTTTACCGACAAGCAAATACGTAGTTTCTTAGAAGCGTGGAAAGAGCAAATTCCTCCTGAAAAATCTATAGATCAACTAATACAAACTCTACGAGAACGCCCTCAAATTATGTCTTTGGCTCGTAATCCTCTATTATTAACTATAATTGCTTATTTGTACACAGATACTCCTTTCGTTTTACCTCATTCGCGTGCTGAATTCTATCAAAAATCAACCGATATTTTGTTAGATTTTTGGGATAATGCTAAGAACAATCGAAATCAATATAGAGGAAGTGATAAACGTCGAGTTTTACAATTTTTAGCTCTTTTTATTCAAGATAATGCTACTCAAAGTATCACAGATCGCCGTAGCTTAGATTATCCCACCTTATTAGTAGAAATCAAGAGAGTACTACCAACTTTAAACTTAAATGTAGAACAAGCTCAAATAATTTTAGAGGAAATTGAACAACGTAGCGGATTATTACTTAAGATTGATGGTGGTGAACGTTATCAATTCGCTCATTTAAGTTTACAAGAATTTTTTGCTGCTGCTGCTTTATTAGATAAAGGAGATGATTTAGTACAAAAGTTTAGGATAGATCCATTGAATTGGCGAGAAGTAGTTAAACTTTGGTGTGGTTTAGCACTAAATAGTACAAGTGTAATTCATGCTATCTATCAAAGAGATACACTAACAGCTTTTGAGTGTATAGCAGATGCTCAACAAGTAGAACAAGGACTTGCAGATGAAATTATTAATAACTTTAAACAACAACTAGAAAAAGTTAATAATGATGAGAATTTTGCCATTGCTTTTGGTGCGGTAGCAGCAGCAGGTTCTCGTCAAAGAGGAAGGGCTATGTTTGAATTCTTAGAATCAACTTTAAAAACTTCTAATGATTTAGGGCATAAAAAAGCTGCTATTGTTGCTCTATCAAAGACAAATTTACCTCAAGCAGCAGAAATTTTATTTCAATATTATAAGCAACAAAACTTACCTGAAGCTCATAAAGCATTAATCCGTATGGGAGATTTAGCGGCATTTTTATTACAATCTTCGGCAGAAAAAGGCGATGAATTAGCTATGCAAGATTTAGTAGAGATTGGTACACCTTATGCTTATGAAATCTTGAAAAATATTCAAAATAGTTTTGATCTTAAAATAGCGAAAAAAGCAGCTTTATATTTAACTGAACTAACTAATAAACAAACGTATTTTCAATAATTAAGTAAGAATTATGCCTAAACATTATGAGCAATTTCGTTATAGTGACTGGAAGTGGATTGTTGATAACTTTCAACGTGCAGATCAAAGAGAAGATATAGCAAGAGCTGTATGGTTAATTACCCAATGTTCTGCTGATGAGATTGTTATGCACAAGAAACTCGATCCTAGAATAGTAATTCCTTTGTGTGCAATTGAGTTTCAAGATGAGTTTGATTGGCAAAAATTAAAAATATCAAAAAAAGATATAAAGCAAATTGATGAGGAAGATTTTTTAAAATTGCTTAATTATGTTAGCAATAGTACTCGTTGGAAAACCCTTGTTTTATCTCTGGAATATGATTTACAGCGCGAATTAATTTATCGTTTAAGTAATAGTTATCGTCGTTTAAACCGTAATGATTGGCGTTTTTATTTTGCTAATTTAGAATATGAATTTACTAGTAGTTGGCACTATCGCTTAATATTAGCATACACTTTTTTGCTTATTGTATTTTGTATTATCACAATGAATACAATAATTTTAACAAAACATAGTTTTTGGATTTATTCATTTACTGGCTTGGCATTATATATATTAATTGGATTTTGGGTATCTTCATTATTAATTCCTAAATATTTTATCAAGTTTGGACTCTTTGGTTTTTTTACATTTACTCATGAGCTTTATCAGTTATTAAGCAATAAATTAATAAATTCAGATATTGATCTTTTTGTCAATAATATAGTAACTGAGGCTGTAATTGGGACTGTAGCTGGTACTCTAATTTTGGGTATGGGTGCCACTGATGCTAAGGGTACATTTATAGTTGCAGCTACAGTTGCAGCTACGTTTTTAAGCGCAACTATCTTTTCAATTGGGATTGGAGCTTTAATGGGAAAGGTCAGTTGGGGTATGGCTTTAATTATGGCTGTGACTGGAATTTTAATTTTAGCTGGTGCTGGGATTGTAGCTGGCACTGGGACTGTAGCGGGGGCTAGTACTATTGCTTTGGCTGTAAACGTAGCTGTTTTTATAGTTGTGGTTGGGGTTGGTGTTGGTGCTGGGGGTGGAGCTGGGATCAGCGTTGGAAATATAAGATTGGGCATGGCTTTATTTTTGGCTGGAGTTGTGATTATAACTGAAGCTGGAGTATTATTTGGAACCTCGGCTGGGGCTATTACTCTTGCTATAATTGGAATTTTGGTTGTCTTTATACTTGGGGTTGGAGCTTTATTTAGACGTATATCATGGATTTGGGTTATGGCTGTGACTGTGATTGGAACTTTAATTTTAGCTAGAGTTGTAGCTGGAGTTAATACTTTGACTATGGTTGCTGTTAGACTTGGGATTTTGATAGGGGTATTGTTGAGTATTGGAAAATTGTCTTGGTACGGACGCAAATATAATCAAAACTATTTCCAGTATTCTCGTTTTCTCGCTATTTTAACTTTACCTCTATTCTTTTGGTTTCCTATTTTGGTTAGTTTTACAACTATATTTTTTTTACGCTTCCTTTCGTGGCAATATACTTTGTTAGTTTGGCTAATTTCACTAGGACTTGGCACAGTACTATGGTTGTATGGGCAAAATAAAGAACGTCTAGCTAGAAATCCTCTTAAAGATATTTTGCCATTAAATAACTATATATAAATAAAAGCTAATGAAAGATCAAACACCCTGCTAAAGACCGAATATAAGTGGTATCGCTAGAAACTAATTTATGTTATATGCTAACTAATAGCAATAATTAATTAAAAAATTATAATTAATTAAAAAATTTAATAATAAAAATATAATACCAGTTTAATATGAAGCTACATATAATGGTAAGAGGCCAACTCCTAAGTTTAAATAGCCATGAGCCGCCCGTTTAAGATTGAAATAACAGAGAGCGAAGAGGAACTAAAAAAACGTCTACAAACAGGCAACTTGGGAAATCAGAAAGAAAAGCTACAGATGTTGTGGTGGATCAAAACTGAACAAGTAAAGGAACAGCAAGAAATCGGGAAACGCTTGGCAAGAGATACTTCAACGGTCACGAGATGGTTGCAGAAGTACAGAACTGATGGGCTATCAGGGTTATTAGAAATCAAGAAAGCGCCAGGGGCAAAACGAAAAATCGATGATGCTGCGATGCCTACGGCGGTAAACTACGCAGCACTTGAGGAGGAGTTAAAAACAGGAAAGGGCTTTAGTAGCTATGGCGCAATAGTTGATTGGTTAAAACAAGAACATGGGCAAGATATCGAGTATGCAACGGTTTATGCATGGGTACGATATCGATTAGGAGCAAAATTAAAAGTGCCTCGTCCTCAAAGCCATAAGCAAGACGAGAAATTGGTATCTGAATTTAAAAAAAACTCGGAATCATTCTTAATTGTCTAGAAGAACATCTAGCGCCCGGCAAGTGTGTTCGCTACCTGTGCCAGGATGAAACGAGGGTTGGACTCAAAACTCTTACAGGAAAAGTAATTACAGCTTCCGGAGTCAAGCCCACTGTTAAGGTGATATGGCCAAGAGATAACTTTTGGATTTATGGTGCAATTGAACCATTGACAGGAGATCATTTCCTTTATGAGTACCCGAAACTGGATGGCGAGTGTTTTCAACAGTTTTTGGACTGGCTATCTCAACAATTAGGCTCAGATTACGCTATTTTACAGGTTGACCAAGCACCTGCTCATACAAGTTCAGCAATTTGTTGGCCAGAAAATATTATTCCTTTGTTTCAACCACCTTCAGCCCCTGAACTCAATCCCATTGAAAGGCTTTGGCAACTCCTCAAAAAACCACTCAAAAATCAACTTTTTTCTTCTTTACAAGCTTTACGCGAGCGCATCCAAGAAATATTCGACCAACTTACTTTTGAGCAAGTAATTTCTGTCTCTTCTTATAACTTTATCCTAGAAGCTCTTTTCTATGCAGCTTCACATTAAATTGGTATAAGAGTGAGCGTTTATTGCTTTTGTACAGAAACTAGTATTGATTCAAGCACCACAGGTTGACCGCCTTTGGAAGTATTAAACTCCGAAACCTTGACGAAAATGTAATAGGAGATTTACATAGGAGGGTGCTAACGAGCATTTTCTGAAAAACATTTAAATCCATAACTCACTATCTAGGTTTGAGAAAGGGTTTTGCTTGCCTTCTCTATTGTTTCGATTATGCCTGAAACTGCTTATACTGCTCGTACTAACAATGCTTTTGTTCTAATTGAAACCCTTCGAGTTGCTGAACTGATGTACCAAGGTGCAACCCAGGAAGATATTCGGCAACGGGTATTGGTTGAGGATTTGTTTCAACTGCGCTCTCAAGCTTCCCGTGAGCGGGCGCTGCAAACTATTCTCAAACGTCTTCAGCAAGTCCCAGAGGAATATATTCAATTAATTGCCACTGGTAACCCTGACATCCGCCGATTCACCATATTGTTTCTGATTCTGCGAGAACATCGCCTTCTGCGCGAACTCATTGATGAAGTCCTGCTAGACAAAATTAAGGGTTTTAATTACGTCGTAACGACTGCTGATTTGCGAAGCTTCTTTGAAGGAAAACGAGATCAAAATTCAACTGTGGCTGCATGGTCAAACTCCACCTATAAAAAAGCTGCTAGCAACACTTTACTAGTGCTAGTAAATGCGGGTCTGTTGCAACCCACGTTTCCAAAAGGAAATTATCAAATTCGCTCTGTTCCCGTACCATCAGCTTTACGTCAAAAATTACTTGCTGATGGGCTAAGTTATTACCTGACTCTCATGCTTGATTTTTAATCGACTGCTAACGCTTTAAATACCGCGTCTACGGGGTCAGCGTAAAATGATGTTTGAAATTTAGCAAACAACTCTGGCGGAACACTGGCTAAGTCCACAGCGCTTGCCATTGGTAAGAGGATACGTTTAGCGCCAGCATCAAAAGCTACTTGCAGGCTACCCGCTAGGTTACTGACTGGTGTAATCGTCCCACCAATAGTCATTTCCCCAAATATTGCAAATTGGGTTTGAACACTTCGTTTTAAAGAAGCAGAACATAATGAAACGAACAATGCTAATCCGCTCTCTTGGGGTGCGCCAGATCCTTGCAAGTCTAGTAACTGGAGCAAAAAATCCAAATTACTTGGATGAATGCTACTGCTAACTCTTTGAGCGTTAGCTTTGAAGTAATTCATGGCAATGTTTAAACTGTCCTTCATCTTGCCAGCCGTCGCTACACCAGTGCGTACTAGCTTGCCACTACCGGGTACTGCTTGCAGTTCAAGTTTGAATGCCCCAATTATGCCGCTATCTCCAGTACTGACAAAGTGCAAGTGACCGGGAGTCAGCATTTCCTGACTAATCAAGCTCGAACCACCCTGTTCCGGTACTGAGACAAAATGTTCATCTAGAGTTTCCAAGTCGATGTAACTGAAATGCACATCGTAAAATTCCATTCCACCAATTTTCTTTAATTGTTCTTTCACGCGCCGTCGCACCCGCAGCCCATACACTAGGGCTTCACGCACATCTTCCTTACTAAATGAGCCATCTGGAAAAAGCAGTTTAAGCAGCCCCGATACAGTTTTGCGAACTGCTTGAACATCTCGTTGCTTAAGATTGTTACCTAGTCTGAAGTGGAGGTCTATGGCATCGGCAAAACTGCGTTTACGCATTTCTCGCAGCCATTCTGCTAAGTAATCGACAATGAACCCGTACTGGTTGGTGAAATTCTCTGGGCTAAATTTGGGGATTTCCCAGCCAGGAATATAAGCGTGAAAACGGTCGAAGAAGGCGGTGTCAATCATGGCTTCGGGGAAAGGTGCCAGCAGGTGTGAGGTCTTCACCAAAGATTCCACGCTTTGATTAATGTTGCCGACAAAGACCATAGAAGCATTGGCGGTAATCTCTGCCTTACCGCGTGCAAAAGAACCTGATGCCATGTAATCTTTCATGATTTGTACACCGTCGTTATCATGGAAGCTCATGCCTGCTACTTCATCAAAGGCAACCACGTCAAATAAACCCACTAGTCCCACGCGACGATTTGACATATTGTAGAAAAGATTCGCTACTGTAGTTTTTCCACCAGAAACCAAGATTGAGTTAGGAGAAACTTCTTTGTAGACGTGGGATTTACCTGTAGAACGGGGGCCAAGTTCGCAACAGTTGTAGTTATTTTCACAAAGGGCTACCAAACGGGCAAGTAGATGCCATTTTACATCTTCGCTGACGGTAGTGGGTTCCAGTCCTGTTGACCGAATCAGCAGGTCAATCCATTCGCTGCGGGTAAAAGCTGGGCGACCCGCAAACAATTCATCCATATCCACACTAGGCATTTGGATAGGTTTGAGACTTCCGACAATGAAGGGGCTGGGTTTGGTTCCGGCTTCGTATTCAAGTTGTAAAATACACCAGATACCACCACCCAAAAGCTTTTGGTTGGGTTTGACAATTTCTGGGTCAATGACTACGCCTTTTACACCCAGGTTCATTAAAGTTCCCTGGTAGATGTCATCTCTGTCATTGAGCGTAACCGTTACCCGGTCAATGATGGTAAATCGTCCCAATTCCCGAATTTTAGATTTGATCTGTTCTGCTTCATCAGGACGGACGTAATTCTGTGCCAGGATGTTTTTTACACGAGTAACACCCTCCTCAATGGTGGTTTCGTCGTCGGTCGCGCAGTACATACCGAGTAGGTATTCCAGGACATACACTGGTACGTTAGCACCTTCTTTAATACGTTTAGTCAGGTCTTTACGTACTACCTTTCCAGGGTAAATGCTGTTTAGTTTTTGATTCAGGTCATCCATTTTGGGGCAGGGAGCAGGAGAGAATAATTTGATATCACCGATATTGTGACTATATTGGCTTAGAAATCTCCAAAGTCGTTAGCGATCCCTAAACTAACTGCCCAGGTTTCTCGGAGCAATTCACTCTCATCATCTGCATCCTTAACTATTAAATAGACGTTACTAGGGGGATTAGCGGTAGTTACGGTCAACCTTAAGTTAGTTTCCCGATCGCTCGGATGTGGGCTAGTGCTGCTTAAGTTTGCTCCTCGCACATCTGTTATCGGTGTATTAGTTTGGGGATCGTAGAACGCAACTGTAATTTGACGCGATCGCCATCTCCCCTCAACTGCATCACTTTGTACTAATGTCAATGTAAAACGATTATTCGTTACCCGCCGAACTCTCGCACTTACCTGTACCCCTACTTTCCGGGCTGGGCCTTCGTCTCCTTTAACCGCCCGTTGGTGATGATAGGTGATGACTGGTACGCATACTTCTTGGAGAGATGCCCCACCGTGGACAAACTGCGCTCCTGCACCTTGGACGGCAAAGCGTAAACTACCACGGGGTACGATCGCAACTGTGCCATTTTCTGTATAGGGCAAGCTAAAGTGCAGTAAGGTTGAGTCATTAAACTGTTCTCGTGCTAGCAGGTAGCGGCGTTTGCTTTCCAGTACTACTTCACCACTTGGTAGGGGTCGCTTGTCTGCCTCTTGAATGGGGCGACGTTGGTATAAAAAACCGTGATCTGCGGTGATGATAACGTTTGTACCATTGATAGAATTACAAATTTTCTTTACCAGACGTAGCAGTTCGCTAATTGCGGTTCCGCAAGCTGATAGTACTTGATGTTCGCTGGATGCCTGATCGCCGATCGCATCAATGACGTTGTGATAAATGTAGATTAGGCGATAAGGTTGCACAGCAGCCCGTCCTTCGTCAGTATTCATCTCTAGCAGGTCTTTGGCACTAAGTACTGTAGCTTCTACTCGACTATTTTGGTTTAGTACCTTTTGCCTTGCTAATGCTCCTTTAGTACCAAGCCCATCCAGTCGGACATCATCATCACCTGGTATCAGTTCTAGTTTTGACCCTGGAAGAAGTGCTGCCATACCCAACCGTGTCACGCTGGGTAAAACTCCCAATTGTGCCTCTAGGCTGGTTTCACCCCGAACTTCTTTTTTAATTACCTCTTCGAGTTCGCTGGCGACTTCGTAGCGCAAAGCATCGGAGATAATCACAAATACTTTTTCGCGATCGCTCCGTTCTAAAATTGGGAATACGTGCCTACCAAAAAATCTAGTTTGGGATGCTACGCCCTCCAATTCCCAGTTGTTGTTGCCAAGGGCATCAGACCAAGCTTCTCCTAGACTATCTAGGAACCATTGGGTGTATAGATTTTCCACATCGTCAACTAAACCCTTGAGGATATCCCCTTGGGCATCATCGCTTTTGACGATAAAGTGGCGGTAAGCTTTGTCAAAGGAGTGTAAATCGCTGGCGTAGGCTTTGAAGAGAAGTGGGGCTGGTTGGCGGAATCCTTCTGGATACTGTTGCTTAAATTCCAACAGAGCGATCGCAGCTTCTAATGCTTGATAAATCTTCTCATACTGGGGAAACCAAATCAGGGTATGACGTGCCTGTAACCAAGTTCGCCAAGGTGTCAATTCCGTTATCTGTTGCCCCATTTGCATTTGCAGTGTTTTAACGCAGGTGCGGATTAATACCTTATCCACCACCTCGAAACTCGCTGCTTCAAATAAAACTTCCGGCTCTAAATTCTCTATAGCATCAAATATATGTAATTGTTCTGCTACCTCACTGCTGAGGATCTTCCAATCTAGAGAATCCTGCTGGTCGCGCATCCACTGGTCGATAAAAGCATAAGCCCGTTGTCCAGGAATGATCACTTGGTTTGCTAACTGGGGCGGGATGGTATCGTGCAGAGATTTAGCAAAATGGGTGATTAACAACTGCACGAATAACTTGTTTAAACTGGGGTTTTGCTTAGGAAAGTCCGTGTGTTCTTGGACTACTTCCCAGAAAGCTTCAGAGGAGATAAAACGCTCAATATCAGACCAGAGGGTGTTATCCGACTCTAATAAACCCCCAAGCAGCACCCGCCGAATCAGTGTCCCTGCATCGGGTACTTTTAAACCTGCGAGAACGGAAAGCATAGCCAGGAGTAATCCCCGTTCGTCGCTGTCGGGGGAAATACTCATTGCTTGTAGGGCTTCTGTCCGTTTGCGGCTTTTAAAGAATTTCTCATGTTCCCGGATGACAATTTCCAGACCGCGCGATCGCAATCCTAAATCTGCATATATGAGGGCGGCGGGGTCAGCAGAGAAAGTTAAACCGCTTTTTTGGATGTCTAGAAGCCAGTTTTCTTGGGGTGCAGGTTCGGCAAAGGGGGCGTACAGTAGAAAAGTTTGATTGGGTTGCTCGACCAGCAGGTGATATTTGACAGTAAAGGCAGTATCAGCGAGTTGGAGTTTTTCTACGCCTTCGAGTTGGAGTTCATTGAAGCTGCTCGTAAATTGTTGTTCGGGGTCGTACCAAAACACCACCCTCCGTCCTGGGTGCAACCAACGGGCTGAATCTTGGAAGATGCTTTCTAGGGTGTTTTGGATACGAGCGGTGTTCATAAAGGTAATTTATCCAATAGCCAAAAAAACTAAAAATAAGTTAGTTAAGAATTTACAGTTATTCAACTTCTTCTTCAATTTCGTCATCATCTTCACTCTGTTCTACCATTCTGGGTAAATCCGTAGGAGCAGGCTTAGATTCTTTAGAACGTAGCTGTTCTAATATATTTACTATTTCTTTTGGAATATCATGAGGCTTAAGACATTCAAGAATATCACTCCGTGATAACTTAAGCTTTAATTCGCTATTTACCCAGTTTAAAAGCCCTTTTAGAGCTTCCTTACCCATACCTACAACGAGTAATTCATTTATGTTATTAAGTTTTTCATAATCTGCAAGTAACTTTCTTGATGCACTTTTTACTTCATTAAAACTACGATTATAAGGTTCTAATTTCAGCAATGTGGATGTTTTATAAATACTATCTTCAAGTGTATCGTCATAATTATATGTTCTCAAGATTATGGTGGTTTTTAATAATTCCAGTATCTTATCTTGTATTAATAAAGCGTCTGGCAGTACTTTATCTGTATTTTTGACTGATAAGGCTTTATAAATTAATTCAGCCGAAAGGAGATAATTTTCGATTTCATGCCTTTCTAGCTGATGTAAAACAACATTTTTGCTAATTGCATATTCTGTAAGCTTATCACGCCACTCTAAACCTAGTCCATCTCCATCTCGAATAAAATGAATTTCTACGTCACGCCCGACAAACTTATTTAGTACCTCAGTCATTTGAAATGGAACTTTATCATCTTTACTTCTACCTTTTAACACAGGAACGGTATTTGCTCCTGAAAAGCATCCTGTACGTAAAACTTTATCAAAAGCTTCTAGTATAGAAGTATCAGAATCTTCAAGAAATACTAGTTTACCGCTAATAACTGATTTGCCCAAATCATAAGTATCAATCCGAGTCGAGATTTGCTCCTCTACATCATCTGAACTTACTAAAGGTGTATTGATTTTTTCTTGTGCTGAAATTGGAATTACCTCTGAGGGATCGGCTGCTCTAATGATTGATGTAGAATGTGTTGAAATTATAATTTGTATTCCAAGTTCCTTTTGTATATCACGTAGTGTATTAGCTAAAGAAGCTTGTAAGTTAGGGTGTAGATGTGCATCAGGTTCATCAAGTAATACAATGGAAGCTTGCTCAGGACAAAAACGATAAATTGGCGCAAGTATTTGTAAGACTTGCATAAAACCGCTACCAGAAGAGTTAAAATCTAGTGCTATTCGCTGTGATGCACATAAATCGCTATAGTACGCAGATATATTTAGGTCTCGATCCTGATCAAAGGAAATATCATCTAAATAAAAATTAAAATCTCTTTTTAACCTCTCCTTGAGACTTGCAAATTTTTCTGGTGACTGTGCTTTAGTATCAAGTAACAAATTTCTAATAATTGCACTAATCTGTCCAGAACGAAGCCTATCTTGTATTGCTACAGGGAATGCACGCTCTTCTGCCGATAATAGTCCAACAAATCCAGAAATAAATAAAGGTGGTTTTAAATGAAACTGTGGATTATTAGTAAGGTCTGTCTCTTCAGAGATACACTTGATGTTGAATGCTCCATATAAAGACCTTATTTGTAATTTATAAATATTTTTTGCTACATCAACAATTTCGATATTTACAGAGATCCTAGAGCCTGATTTTTTTGCATAAAAAACTTCTCGATAATCTGAAATATTTAATCCAGGTAGAGAGGCTAAACCCACACCTTTCTTTTTTATTTTTAGATTGTTACTACTGTCTGTGTATATAAACTGATGAATAAAAAAACTGCTTAGAGCTAAGTTTATTGCTTGCAAAATAGTAGTTTTTCCTGAACTGTTTTCACCCATTAGAACTGTAAATGGGCGAAGATGTACTTCTAAATCTTGGAATTTTTTTAATCGTTGAATATGAACTTTGTCTAACATTTTCGTTTGGATTATAAATTACACATTCATTGTCTGATTACTCTCAGTGCCTAACTTGAAAATCAAATCATTAAAACAGCAAACTATCTGGTTAATTAGCTTATTTTAAAAACTCTAATTTCCACTGTGCAGCTTTCTCTAAGTCAGCAATTTTTAAATCTGCTCCTTCGTACACCAAACCTTTAAAGCGAGTGTAGTTGTACGCTACACCATCGTCAAGATCAAGATTAATTCGCGCATCGGCTTGGGTTTGCAGTTTGGCTTGGTAATCTCGCAGTTCTAGCTGTTGCGCTTGCAGTTCTTTCAGGCGGTTTGTGGCAGCTTTTTTAGCGGCGCTAGAAGTGGTATTATCTAGCTGTTGTTGCGCCCTGGCAATTTCTCCATCTAGTTTGACTTGCAATTCCAAAACATAATCGGTGCGGATACGAGCAAGAGCATCTTCGCTGTAACGGTGTAAATATAGTAATGCGCCAAAAGCTCGTTTTTTTCCACTCGTAAACAGCCAGTAAATGGGACGTTTTTTATAAGTTTGAATGTGGTCAGAAATGAATTCTTGCAGAAAGTAGCGGCGGATACGTTCTTGGGCGCTTTCGCCGTTTTTGAGGATGAGGGCGTTGGCGATGAAGTTGAGGTTTTCGGTAAGGGTTTCGGGACTGTAGGCGACACGCAGAAATTCTATGAAGCGGGTAACGATATCGTTATCAAAGTATGCTTGGTATGTGATGGGAATAATTGCATCACTGCTGACGCTTAAGGTTTGGGTTTGGTGTAGATCCGGGTCAAATGCTTGTCCGGCGTAGATGAGTCCGGGTTTGTCGAGGGAGTAGCGCCCCATGATACAGCCGACGGCGTAGGAGATAAGGGAACGAATATCTTTGTTTAAGTCGGCGCGGCGGATGGTGATTTGGTCGTCGGGTACTTCTGGGGTAAGTTCGTCTTGTAGGTCGTAAGCTTCTATCCAGTAGCGGTTATTTTCTTCTTCGAGTTTTTGGAGTTCGCGGAAGGCGGTTTCTGATTTGCTTTGCCAAATGGTGAAGGCTTCGCTAAGGTGTTCGGTGTTGTGGCGTAATAGGGGGTGGATTTGGAAATCCCAGGATGTTTCAAAGTTGTTCCAGTCCTCTCTTGCAAGAGACAACATTTGGCTCGATAGTTCAATGATGTAATTTTTATCTATCTCCTTTAATATGGGGACATTTAACACATTTTCTACATTAAGTGCCAAAGTTGGATTTAAAAGTGTAAGGAATGTATTAGCTACTTTAGAATTTAATAAAGATAGTTGTATTTCTATGTCATTGGAATCTTTATTTTTGGAAAAAATTGTTGGAGAGACAGAATTAAATTGAAAATCACATCTTAATTCTCTAAAAGAGAAAGTATTGCTAATACTTATAATACTCCAGGTTACACCTCTACTGTTTTGATTTTTAACACTGGTAATTCTAGCAATTTTGTCTTTTTTATAATGAATTTGGGTTCCTAGATTCCAATTTATAATATGAATTACGTTTCCATAATATCTTCTGTAATCTCCACCTTTGGAACATAATACCCATGATTTATCTATACCAACTTCCTTAGCTTTTACTTCCCAATAATATCTCATATATCTCTCATCTTTTCCCGTTTTACAAGGACCATCAGAATACATAGTAGATGAAACATTGGGCAGAGATAAAAATATATTTTTAATTTTTTCCGTAATCCAATAAGCTATAGGTGATCCTGGTATTTTTGAAAAATCAGTGGATTTAATATAATAATTATTACTTTTAAAAAATCTTTGATTTAATTCTTCATTAGATAGTACATTACTTTGTTTGTCATAAAGTTTTTTAAATACGCTTATTGAATTGTTGCTATTCTTTTTTCTAATTGTAAAACCACAACTACCAAAGTCAGAACCAAAAATACCTCGGCCATTATGAACTAGACTTTCTAAAAAGTAGTTATTAAGAATATTTGCTCGAATTTCTTGATAACTTGACAAAAACATCCAATTTGGTATTGTTAGCATAGCTACCAAACCATTGGGTTTGCAAAAATGAATATTTCTTTGAATATAACAAGCATATAAATCTCCTTTCCCAGCTTGATAGTTCTTGTTAATAAAGCTTTTAACTATATCATTAAATGAACTACCACCCATATAAGGCGGATTTGCTACCACAACCCAATACTGCTTCCTCAAAAACTCTGCCTGTAAAAGCAACCCCTGCAAAGCTGGAACATATTCCCGAAACATTGAATCACTGAATTCCAACGCCTGCAATTGCCATTTCAACTTTTCAGCATCAAAGCTTGGCGGCGTAATTAAACTCCCTAAATTCTCCGCATTCTGAAACGCCTCAATTAACGGTTGCCAATCTTCAGCAATTAATTCTGTTGCTGGTGGTAAAGTCTGACTATGGGTAGGACGCACCACCATAATATTCAAAACCAGAGATTTCCGCAAAATACGCGAATTCTTTGCCCGTGCCTTCATCAATACTGCAAAACTTGCCAACTGCGCTGCACGTTCATCAATATCTAAACCATACAAATTGTGCGTCAAAATCAGCGCCGGAATATCGCGCTCTAAATAACCTTGTTCTTTGTAAATTTCAAACAGCAAATCAAACGCATACACCAAAATATGACCACTACCACAAGCAGGGTCTATCACGGTCAACTCTTGAGGCGTTAAAGCTTGCGGTTTTTCACCCTCACCATTATCGTTAGGATTTTCCAAATAATAAGGCATATATTCACGCAAGCCTGATTCCGGGTGAGACTCTAACCACAACCGCCCCAGACTGTTCTCCACCATATACCGAACAATCCAATGGGGGGTAAACAATTGAGTCGCTGCGGGAATATCTGCGGCTGCAACCTTCGACTTTGCCCCAATTACCTCATCCTTGCGTTCCGAAATGTAGAACTGATACAGCCAACCCACTACTTCAATATTCTGCCAGTCCTCCTCTGGAATCTCCTTTACCAGTCGCCGTACAATTGAATCCTGATTTAACAAATTTCCAGGCAAAAACAGCGCTTGGTAGTTCTGGCGAGGGTCAAATAGTGCCGGAATTCCCTCTGCCAAAGCTTTACACTGAGCTAACAGCAGACGGCGGTAAAGAAACTCATCGGGATTAGGATCATGATTGGCAAAACTCCACCACTCATTGAGAGTATCCAAGTCAAGTCCAGGTAAATCTCCCATTTCGGCAATAGAACTAGCATCCCGTAACAAATCAGGGTCTACCAAATTGGAGTCGCTACTACTCAACACCCGCCCGATATATCCATTCACCTCCATAAACCGCAACGCCGCCAAACGGTTAAACCAGGTGTAGGCAATTTCATCTATCAGCGCATCTATCGCCTGGGGTTGGCTGGAACTTAGAGTTAAATCTTGTAGACGATTTCGCAGTTGATGATACTGATTTGCTTCCGTGGTATTTAACGTTTGACCTGCTACCAGCAGTCCACCCGCAACTGTCTGAGGTTCTGTAATACTTTTGTGAGTTATGCCAAATTGGGCCGCACGGGCTTTAACTTGTTCTCGTAGGTAACGACGTGCCCAAATAGCAAAGTTTTTGATAGCGGTGCGGTTCATAAGCTGATGAGGGAATAGGGTGATGCAATAAAGGTAAGAAAATGATTAATAGAACTAAGTAATATTACTCAAGGCGAACGCGATGATTTTGTTGAATCTCATCCAATAGCGTTTTCCGCAACACCTCTAGATAAACATCCACATCTTGGAGTGTTTCTAGTAGGGGTTTAGGCGCAACTCTCACTACCTGCACTGATACGATGGATTTGACATAAGTAGCTTTGCCGTTACTGCCATTGTTTGACTGACGCTGAATGATTTCATTGGCTTGCTGGTCTACTTTGTGCAGCAATTGTGGGAGTATGTTTTCTAGTTCACTCTGACGTGCGATCGCAGAATCGATACTTGTTACCAGGTTAGCTGAGGTGGCAACTTTATCGATATATTGGGTAATGTTACTGAGGTCAAGCTGTGCAGAAATGTCTTGGTGAGCGGAAGTCACATACTCAGCTAATTTCTCCCGCATTGCCTTGCTTTTACTCTCCACCTGATAAATTTGAGTTTTTAGCGCTTCCTGCACCTTATCTTTAACAGGTAGGAGTAACATTGCTAATTCTGGAATCTTCGCAGTGGGGTCAGACATCGCCAAAATTTGCTTAACTAAATCCACCCGCCTGAGCAAATCTGGATCACTAATATGGCGTAGTTCTGGTTCTAAAGTTTTCAGGTCATTACAAGCTTGTTGGAACAGCTTAATTTGTGTGCTGAAGAAGGATTGTAGCTTTTGCACATCTTCGATAAATTCTTCTATATCATCCCGTCGCTGACGAAATGTGTCGAAAAACTTAGCCGCACTGTCCTTGCTTAACAATTCAGCCAGCAAATCTAAGTTAGTACGCAGTAATTCAGCAAAGGGAAGCCCACTTTCTGCTTGGATTAACCAACCTTCTAGTTCTTGAGAGCGTTTTGCTAGGGCATTTTTGTATTGTTCAAATAGCAACTGTGGATCACTAGACATATTGCCATTGAGTAAGTCGCTAGCCATATCTTTGGCAATCTTCAAGTTTGCTGGGTTAATTTCATCAGTAAGGCGGACGGTATATTTATCTATTTCTTTGCGCGATCGCAACTGCACCACTAAACCTTTATCATGCAGATTAACGTTGCCTTGAGCGTGTCGCAGTTCTATTACACCCTTGTTAGCAAGTTCCGCCATTACCCCCAAAGTGTCGAATTCCGACCAACCATAGGGACGAATTGCAAACTTATCTACTAATGCCTTAATGCTGACAAGGCGGCGAAGGCGGGTTTCTTCCATTAACCAAGCTCGCATTTCACTATGAGCAGCTACATTAACAGGCTGTCCGTTAATATCTTGTTCTTGACTGTCACGAGTTAGGGCATTACTTACCTGATCTTCGTTTTCAAAACCACTAGCCACGTAACCGAGCTTTTGATACACATTACCTACCAAATAGCTTAAACCTTCATTCAGCAAGCTTTTAGTGTCTCGACTGCGAATTTCTAACTTACTACCACAGGCAAATACATCAGCACGAGTAATCAAATCCTCTAGGATAACTTTCAATTCCTGACGGCGTTTGCTATTCTCGTCTCCCCGTGCAATTAAAATTCTCTGGATACTAGGGCTGAGGTTGCTGCTATTTTTCAGACGCAAGTACTCGTCTGTTTTGATTAAAATATTGAGATCATCCAGTAGACGTTGGTTATCAGGCAATCTCACCAAGACTTCATAACGAGATCCCGTAGTGCCAATGCAGAAAGCATCATCCTGCATAGCAGCGTAACTTTCGGCATAAGGGGTAACAATATGCAGGGTGAGGTCGTTAGTTTGCTGCCCAAAAGTTTGTTCATCCAGCTTGCGGTTAAATGGATACTTGTGACGCTGGCTGTATCGTAGTTCCTTGTCAGTAAAAATTGAATCCCAGACAAGCTGTTGCAATTCTTTGAGAACTTTGATTGAATCAACTTGAGTATTTTTGATTTCTCTGCCAATATCTTGCTCTTCATGGGTCAAGAAAATATATTCATCGCCATTACGCTGGATAAGAGTTTGACGTTCCAACCGCCCCAAAGCTGCTTCTACCTGCTGCCGTAATGCCAATTTATCCTGGTCAATATTACTTAGGCTAAGAGTAGTTAAGTTATCTAAATTAGCCCGAATTTCTTTCAAGTACTTGACCATGAATAGGGTCTTCAATAGGTCAATGTCAAAAGAATGTAGTTGTGGATTCCGACCCGCCTGAATAATAACTTGGTTGATCGAACTATCTAAAAAGCCTTCTACTGCCATGTAAAAGGTGTGAAACGGAACCAGCACACCAAGGGGTTCTCCGGCTACCGCTTGGGATGCAACCTGAAAAGCATCTAATAGCGATCGCTCTCCTGATGCCAGGTGCTTGCCAGCAGAACCCATGAGGCGAATTTGAGTAAAAACCTTTTGTAACAGATTAAACTGATAGGGAATAAAGGGATAGGCGGTAAAGAAATCTTGAGGATTACCATATCCCGGCATATCGGCGCTGTCCTGAGTAAAAGCAATTTGGTTTCTCAGAATAGCAATCTTCTGGCTATACAAAGCTTCCAACCCAGCCCGCGCCGCGTCAGTTTTGCCGAGCAAACGTAACTTAATTACCTCATCGGTATTAGCAGAAGACAAATTCAGTGGGCGATAAAAACGACCAATAATCTTAGAAAAATCCTCACCTTTAATCTTGTTTTTGGTAATCTCATCCATTGCCTCTTGGGATGTCACCACCACCCAAGCTTTTCCCAAACAGTAAGTACCCAAATCTTCCACAACAGTCTGTAAGTTCAGCATCAGTTTGCTGTCTTCACCGATATACTGTCCTACCTCATCCACCATAAAAATTAGGCGATGTTGCGGCCCTTTACTATCCAGATACTGCTTTACCATGCCAGCAAACTTTTCTGGACTCAGAGTGTAATTTTGTTCGCCGAAATCTAGTAAGCGGTTAGCCGCTTCTGCACTCATGCCCGTGCTAGTTTGTAAAGCACTAGCGATCGCATCTTGATGAAAACCCCAAGCATCTCGGTTTTCCTTCCATTCCAAGCCACTCTCTGCCAAGAAAGCTTGTTGAAAAGCTGCATATTTACCTTGGCGATCTAGTTGACGTTCAAACTCAGCAATGGGAAGAACCGTCCCAAAGTACCCCAAATGCTCGTCAAATACTTTTTGAAAGACTTTGGTAATGCTTTCTTTATGGTTTTTATTATTGGCATCAGCTTTAGAGTCAATATTGAATAAAATCACATCGCAAGAACTATGTGCTGCTTGTGCTATCAAGGCTTGCAACATCGGATCAGGTATGCGTTTTTCATCAAAGTAATCCAAAGCACGGCTAGTTTCCAGTTGATGATTAGCCAATAGGTACGACAGAATCTTCAAAAAGTGAGATTTCCCTGAGCCAAAAAATCCAGAAATCCATACGCCCATCTTATCCGTAGGATTGCTTAGACTATTGGTGTAGCGTTCAAAAAATGTCCGAAAGTGCCTATCTAGTTCGTTGGTAACGACATACTCTTCCAATTCTTGACGGATATTCTCGTCGTCCTTCTGCCCAACTTTGATAACGCCATTGATATTACGGTGAATGTCTTTTTGGAAGAGTTCGGCGATATTCATAGGTGGTGTTGTTGGTGGGGAATCAGAGGGAAAGCCCGATAGTAGTTGTCATCCTTAAAGGTGTCGAATAGGCGTAGTTCGTGCCCATCGTAAGAACCAGGGAAAAACATCACTAGAGGGATTTTGTCAAGTACTGGGTGTAGGTTGTTGAGAATACTGTGCGATCGTAAAAGGGGCCAGCTAGCACCAACTCCAGTCATGATTACAAGCTGTTCATCACCCCTAAGTTTTTTTTGGATGTAGGCAATAACTTGGTCAGGTCGGACAAGAGGCGCAACGGTCTTAGCCAGGGCAGCATTTCCTTTAGTTGCTTCTAACTCAAGAGCTTTTTTGAGTACCCCTCTTTCTGACAATATGTCGAGGATAGTTCTATAAAGGTCAATTTCCAGCAAAATAAGCTGGGTGGGCGGACTCATCAATTGCCGCTTTAGACGTTCGACATATTTCTGTACTAGTGGTTCATATTCAGCGTCATAATCAAAAATATAAAAGCCAATTTCGTTTCCAATACCGCGATTACTTAATAAACGTGCATCTTGCAGTTTTGGTAATAGTGCATCAAGGCGCTGATTAATACTCAATGTGGGCATTAATTTTGCCTTTGATCACTGTGTTTTTTCGATTTTGGCCAATAAGGAGGTAACTTTTTTAATAAAAATGTGAACATTACCCCACAGATGGCTTTGCTGCCTTGAAGTGGTTAGTTATATACATAGCAATACAGCTTCCTTGATGACTTTTATCAAGGATAATCGAAAGTTAGATAAATGGCACAGTATATTTACTGATTAAACAGGCAATTATCAAGCTGTATTTGAGCTTTTAGATACACTTAACTCTTTATAAACCTGGGTAAAGAATTATAGTGCTTAATGATTCCTACAATACAAAGTAAGCAGTATTCTGCGAGTAACTCTTGACTATCTAATCACAGGCAGCATCCGCGATTGTAAGCAAATGCCTTGGCAGGCCACAGAAGATGGTTGCTGGTGATGGTGTGTTGAGAAGGCACATCTGGGAATGGAGGAAGTAGCGTAGGCGCAGCCCGTCGTAGACATCGCTCTTACGGGACGTAATCCATCGCCTCCCCAATCGATTCTCTCTCTTATTGCCGAAAGTCCTACTAATGTGTGGCATTGGTAGGAAATCTAGCGTGAAGATTCGGTTTGAGAGGTTTTGTGTTAGAAAAGCTACTGTTGAGGCAAAACTGAAAACAAGACCCTGTTTTGAAGACTTTGATTGTAATGTCATCAGCCGAACGCTACAAATTACACAACAGAATTGGCAACGCATACATGAGTTCAATTCATAGTATTTGTGTACTATTTATTGACAAATAAGTACTTGTTGCTAAAATCTTTTAACAAGTCAGGGTAAGTTAAGTTAGTAATTTTTTAGAAATGAAATTGCGAAAAAGCAATCTAATTAGGGATTCTCATGCAAGATTTATCAAATATTGACTTATTTTATGCTTATTTAGACTTAGAAATTAATACTGAAAATAATATATACCGCATCGGATTGGTATCTCTGAACTTAACAAAAGATTTCTATCAAGAGAATCTAAATCAAGCTTACGAAGAAATGAGGAAGCTGAAAAATAGTAATTTAGCAGTATGCGGTCACAACTTCCGCCGCTTTGATTACCCTTATCTGATTGAGCAGGAACCTCAATTATCTTCTTGGCACATAATTGACACTTTAGAACTATCAATACTCGCTTTCCCTCTACAGCATTCGCATAAGCTAAATAAAGATTATAAGCAAAGTGAATATTCAAGTAATAATCCTCTAGAAGACGCACAGGCAACTCGATTATTACTTGCTCAACAATTAGAAGCACTATTTAAAAAACCTGATGAAGTACAACAGGTATATATTTGGCTCCTGACTTGTGGTTGCGAAGATGCAGACCTTGCATATCAACAATTTTTCAGCGATCACCTTGGTTTGAAGATTGAACAACCCGCCATAGAAATGCTGCCAGACACAATGCTAAAGGGAATAAATCAATCCTATTTGCAGCAGATATGGTCTAGTCCACAAACTTATGATTTTGAGACAAGATTATGCGTGGCGGGATTACTGGCTTGGAACTATGAGTGCAATACCAATGAATCGAAGCAGGTTTTTTGTGATTGGCTCAGACATTTAAATGGTTTTCAAGCCGTACTTGAGAATTTGCGTCCTTTAAGTACAGATGAATTTGCTATTAGCTCTTACTTGGAATATTTTGAAATTCCCAGTTTTCGACCTTTGCAAGAAGAAGCTGTCCAAGCAATTATTAATAATGAGCGTCCACTTGTTCTCATGCCTACTGGTGGTGGTAAATCTTTATGCTATCAATTACCAGCTTTCATGTTCCACGAAAGGCACAAAGCGCTGACTGTCGTGATTTCGCCGCTACAAGCACTAATGGCAGATCAGGTAGCAGATTTAGAACAAGCTGGGTTTTTCTTCGCCATCTTCATTAATGGTAATCTCTCAGCAGCAGAACGTCGTCAGCGATTATCAGAACTGCGTTCTGGTTCCAAAGGTTTGCTGTACATCAGCCCTGAGCAATTGCGGTCAATGAGTATTCGAGCATTGTTAGAACAGCGCCCTCCGGTTCTTTGGGTAATTGATGAGGCTCACTGTGTTAGCCAATGGGGTCACGATTTTCGACCAGATTACCGTTACATTCCGAAATTTATTCATGAATTATATCAAGAGCGGCAGCTTGCAATGCCTTTGTTAGCTTTGATGACAGCAACAGCAACAATTGCTGTTATTGAAGATATTAAAGAGCTATTTGCCCAACATAAACTAAATATTAATCGCACAATTGATGGGGCAACAACAAGAGATAATCTAACTTTTAATGTGATTCCAGTAGCAGGGAATAAAGAGCAAGTTTTGTTGAATCAAGTAAAAGAAGCTCTTAAACTAGGTGGTAGTACCCTGATTTACACTACTACACGCAAAAATGCCCAAAAGCTGGCAGAACTTCTCAAACAAAGTCATATTGAAGCTAAATATTATCATGGGAAACTTGCAAAAGAACAAAAACAACAAGTTTTGCAAGAATTCAAATCAGGTAAATTGAATGTAGTTACTGCAACTTGTGCCTTTGGCATGGGTATAAACCGTAAAGATGTACGCTCTGTTATTCACCATTGTATGAGCGCCAATTTAGAAGGTTACATCCAAGAGGCAGGACGGGCAGGACGTGATGGCAAAAAACCATCAATTTGTACTTTACTCTTTGATCCAAAAGATGCTGATACAGTTTTTCGTTTGCAAAGTTTGAACCAACTGAGCGAACAAGATTTAAAAAATGTCTTGATCTCGACCAGACATATCCGCGATCTTACTTTTGGCAGTGCTAAAGATGATTGGTTTTGGGTGACAACCAATGAAATCTTTCAATTGGGCGACTTTGATGAAGAGTTTGGTGAAGAACCAGAACAGCAAAATACTAAAATAAAAGCAGGATTGCATTACTTAGAAAAATTTGGTTTATTAGAACGAGCCGAGAACTTTTCAAGCTTTATCGAATTTGAACTAAGCCATAATACCTTTGCTGAGTCTATAGAGCAGTTTGAGGAATACAGCCGGATGAAGGATTTATCCCGGTTTGAAGCAGACAACTTTGAGCGGCTGATTCAGGCAATGCACATTGCGAAAGCTTATTGTAATAGTAATGATCAACCGTTCCCCCTCGACCGCCTCAGTGATGAAGCTGGAATTAGCTTACATGACTTGACTGCTAGAATCCGTGAACTGCAAAAGGCTGAAGTCTGTTCTTTTGAAATACCAATTACACTTGTGATTACTAAGGGTGTAAGAGGAGATGCCCGTAATAATCATGAACGCATTCGCCAGTTAGAAGACCAATTACTCCAAGTGCTTAATGAGTTGTTTGGTAATGAAAATGAAATACAAATAAATCTGCGTGGACTTGCTTCTCGACTTGATCCAGACAATAGTAAAAAAATCAGAGCATCCAACATCATAGATATTTTGGAAAGTTGGGTTGCTCAAAAATGGCTAAAGTTAAGTAGAATTTCTAGTGATGTGGTTCGCTTAGGAAAAATGGAAGTTGCAGAGCATTTACCTGAGCATAAAATTCTCACAACTACAGTATTGGAAGTTTTATATCAAGCATTGGGAGATACAACAGGGGCGAGATTACCTCTGAAGTACGAATTAGGTAAACTTGCTAAAGAAGTTACCCAAAAAATTCAACTTGACTGGAATAATGAAAAGTTAGAAGTTATTCTTTTGTGGCTGCACCAGAGAAAAGTTATTCGATTAAGTGATGGGCTGAATCTCTTTCAACAGTCGCTGAAAGTCCGTGTCATAAAAAATGCAAGTATTTCCAGCGTAAAACGCCGTTACCCTGAAGTTGAAGCTCACTATGATGAACAAACTCGTCGCACTCATTACATGGTGCAATATGGAAAACTAAAGTCAGCAGAACAACGTCAGCAATTCGTTAATGATTACTTTGGTACAAATCAAGAAGAATTCGTTTCAAAGTACCAATTTTTGGCACAAGAGATTACCAGACCGATTCTTCCAGAAGACTACAACCGTATTCTAGAACCGCTTAACCCTGCTCAAAAAGAAATTGTTTTAGCTTCACACCCAACAATGGCAGTGATAGCAGGCCCTGGTTCTGGTAAAACAAAAACTATTGTTCACCGGATTGCTTATCTTGTAAAGGTTAAGCGAGTTGAGCCGAAGCGTATTCTTGTTTTAGCTTACAACCGTAATGCAGTTAGAGAATTACGGTTGCGGTTGCGTAATTTGATTGGCGAACAAGCATCACGAATTCGGGTCTTTACTTTCCACGGTTTAGCCTTATCACTTTTGGGACGGACAGTAGGTGAATACAGAGGAACTCAAACAATAAATTTTGATCGGCTTTTGGTTGAAGCTTGCCAATTAATTGAAAAAGGCGAAGAATTTGAAGATGCAGATGAAGATACTCAGGCACGACGAATTCAATTATTAGGAAAATTAGAATATATCTTTGTTGATGAATACCAAGATGTTAGCGAACAAGAATATCGCTTAATTAAGTTAATTTCTGGCTTAAATCAATCTGAGGATAAAACACAGTCGGTACAAATTAATCTCTGTGTTATTGGAGATGATGACCAAAATGTTTTTACGTTTCAAGGTGCTGATACTAGATATATCCTTCAATTCCAAGAAGAATATAAAGCAAAACGATTACTACTTAACGAAAATTACCGCTCTACAGAAAATATTATTGAAACTGCTAATTGTCTTATCCAAAATAACTTAATACGCTGTAAACAGGCTCTAGAAGAGCAAGTTCGTATTAACTCTGAACGCCAAGGATTAAGAGGAGAGGTAGTCTCCACTTTAAAGTTCAATAATTTATCACGACAAGCAGGATGGATTAAAGACAAAATTCAATCTTGGGTCAACGTAGGGATTGCTCCTCATGAAATCGCTATTTTAGCTATTCGTTGGGATGATTTGAGTCCTATCCGCTTGCTTTTAGAAAAAGAAAGTATATCTACTTATGCATTGAAAAATAATACTATTCCACTACTAAAAAATCGTTGTACTCGTTTACTAATTAATGCTTTACAGAAAGACTATAGCCTAGTTTTAAATCCTGAAGAATTAGTTAAGAAAAGATTTGAGGCGTTTTTTGAACGTACTGGTCGTAGCTTAACAGAACCTACTGTTAAAATCTTAATAAATATTGCTAGAGATTTAGATAAAGAACGAGGCTATGGGTTTGAAGATATTGTACTACCTATTAGCGTTGATGAAATATTGACTGCTATATTTGAGTTTAATGAAAATGGTGAATCCTTCCTAGAAGATAACTCAGTCTTAGTTACTAGCTGTCATGGTTCAAAAGGTTTGGAGTTCCGTAAAGTCATATTTTTAGGTGATGGATTTAAAACTAATTGCAATGAGATGGAATCAGAACGACGACTCTTTTATGTTGCTATGACTCGCGCCAAAGAAGAATTAATTGTTTGTTCTACTCAGCAGAATTTATTTGTACAGCAAGCTGGTTTAACTTCAGAGGTTATTGATTATAGTGAAACTCAACTTCCTCAGTTAATGCGTTACTTTGATTTAGCTCCAGGTAATGTTTATTTAGGATATCAAAGCACTCAAAATAGACAAAATGTTATTAAAAATTTATGTGAGGGTGATGTTCTTGAGTTAAAAGCAAATAACCATAATAATGCTTGGAGAATTCTCACACCAAATAATGATGAAATTGGTTGTCTATCAAAGAGGGGAACACAACTTCTTAAGCATAAAGGTATTTTCCCTGGACAGTTCCAGTTTCAGCCTGGTGAAGTAACAGTCCGATATCTATATCACCATACTAAGAGAGATGATATAACAGGAGAAATTTCGGAGAATTGGTTTGTTGTGATTCCACAAATTCGAGTATGTAGAAATGCCAAAAATTAAATTTATCAGATATAAAATACATTAGCCTAGATATGGGTTTTTAGTCTTTTGTTGGTGGGCTTTCTGCTCCAATAATTGTAAAGCAATCATCTCTAGCATCGTCAGGCGATCGCCTGATCACGGAAATAACTGTTGAAGTGCGCCGTTCTTAGAGGATGCATGGCGATCGCTCCCCTCACAACCCTCAAACCCTGCTAAAATCCCTGTATCAAATATACCAACTACCATGTCTGGCAAAAGATTTAGTCAAGGTAAACCCACAAAAATAGTACAAAAAGCATCCTGCAATTATTGCTAGTAGGGACTCGGAGCAGGTTCTCCCACACTGTTAGTCCAGATGTCGTCTGGCAGGGATCGATCGCGGTGACATACCCGATCAAGGTCAGGATACGTGATTGTGTCTACTGCCGCTCGGTTGCCGACTACTAGGCATCGCGTTGCCAAGGCACTGCGATTCTCAAGGAAGTGACCTACCGCCACTCCTGCTTGAAAAGTTGCAGCATCGCCAGGACGTAATACAGTCTTTGTGTCTGCTTCAATGAGCGTGATCTCGCCTTCGAGGACATAGACCATTTCATCCTCAGCACTATGCCAATGCTTGATCGATGAACGAGAGCCAGGTTGCAGAACTTCGATGAACGCGCCAAACAGGGTAAGCCCTCCTGCTTCGCTGATCCAGAGGGTGCGATTTGGCTCATGCGCGGCGTGAGAAGGGCTTTCCTCTACGACGAAACGATCAGGAGTGATAACAGTCATACTGACACCTCTAGAAATTCTGGGGCATATATCTATTCCATTATGTCTAGGGTACGAATCGAAGCAAAACTTCTTTATGTTTGTGTAGTCAAGTGGGAACCCTAACTATTTATTATACGGAAACAAAGCTTGTTCAGAATGTTCACCTCAAGTTTCGTGCTTTACGCAAAAAACGAATAATCTTGAAGTTGGCATTACTTAGAAGTAACCGCAAGGCAAGCGCAAGTACTACGACACATCCGCGACTTTGAGCTTCTTCCTTGGTGGTACACAGGACATAGTTGCTGGTGATGGAGTGCTGAGAAGGCAAATCAGGGGATGAAGGAAGTAGCGACACCGGACAGCCCGTCGTAGACATCACTCTTATGGAGCGTAGTCATCGCCTAAGAGCAATCGATTCTCATGAGTGATTCCCGAAAGCCCTGGTGATGTAGGCTCTTGGAGTGATGACTGGTATGTTATCTATTCAAGTTAATCAGGATAATATACCTTGATTAAGAACAGGAAAGTTAAAATGAGAATTTTTGTTCCGGGTCGTCTTTGTTTGTTTGGAGAACACACAGACTGGGCAGGAGAATATCGCAGTGTTAATCCTCTTCTCGAAAAGGGCTACACCTTAATTGTTGGTACTAATCAAGGAATTTATGCCAATGTCTTGCCTAATTCTACTGAATTAATTATTCGTGCTTCTCTCAATGATGGCAGGAGTTATGAACCGCTCAAATTACCTATGGAATCTAATACTCTTAAGTCCATAGCCAAAGAGGGCGGTTTTTTTAGTTATGCTGCTGGTACAGCTTATCAATTTCTGACTCACTATGGTGTCGGCGGACTTGAGGTTGATAATTATCTAACCGACTTACCCATCCAAAAGGGATTATCTTCGAGTGCTGCCTTTTGCGTTCTGATTGCGAGGGCTTTTAATCGTCTGTATGGCTTGGAGATGACAATTCGTTCAGAAATGGAGTTTGCCTACAAAGGAGAAAGAAACACTCCTAGCCTTTGTGGTCGTATGGATCAGGCTTGTGCTTACGGAAATTGCCCAATATTGATGATATTTGATGGTGAAAAAATCGACCTACTTGAATTGAAAGTGGGTGAGGATTTGTTTTTTGTGATTGTCGATCTCGGCGGTAGCAAAAACACACAAGAAATACTAAGACGATTGAATCGGTGTTATCCTTGGGCTACTAATTCAATAGAGCAAAATGTCCAAAAATATTTTGGTTCTATTAGCTCTGAAATTACCCAAGCAGCAGTTGAAGCAATACAACTCGGAGATGCCCAAGTTCTTGGAGCTTTAATGACAAAAGCCCAAGCAGAATTTGATCTGCACGTAGTTCCAGCTTGTCCTGAGCAATTAACTGCAAAAAATCTTCATCTGCTTCTCGCTCATGAGCCACTTAAGCCTTATATCTTTGGAGGAAAAGGCGTAGGTTCTCAGGGGGATGGCACTGCACAACTGATAGTTAAAAATCAAGAGAGTCAAAGAAAAACTATCGAAATTATTAAGCGTGATTTTCCTCAAATGCAAGCGTTACAGTTGACTATTTCAAGACTACCAACTCCTATGATTGACTTAGCTGAGGGCAAAAACCAGTATCGGGATGTTTATTAACAAATGCGTTTAATACTTTATTCGCGCTCAAAGACAAAAATAATTGAAATCGGTTTGTTCGTTTTGGGATCGCATGGCTCATATAAATTTAACAATCGGTAATTTAAAGCATGGAACTCGTTGATCCATGATTCGAGCGTTCTGAAATACCAAGGAGCAGGGTGAAATGGCTTATCTGAAACTGTTTGCCATGAAGTTTCGCGCCATCCATTGGAGTATGTAGAGTCACCGCAAGCAATTATCGGATGAAGGGTTTGAATGATGATTTTGCCTTTGGACTCTAACAGGCTATGGCCTGCCTTGGCGATCTCATCAAGAGCGCATTCGCCTATAATTGAAAAGTTGCAGATAAAGCAAGAGAAATAGCTAATGGTGCTAAATCTTTGTGATGCAAGATCCGAGTAGGAACAGACAACAAAGCGAGAATCACCACTATCCCTTGCTGCGTCAATGAGATCGGCACAAAAATCAACACCCCATCCATCAATTCCTAAAGAAAAAAGCTGTCGAGACAACCATCCCTCACCGCATCCAATGTCTAAGAATGTTTGTGGATTAAGTTGGCTTACTGTTTTGAGTATAGCGGCATCAGTGGCGATCGCACGAGAATAGATTTGCTGCTGACGAATTGCTTGTGCCCATAACAAAGCATTCATCTGCCATGAATCAAGGATTTGTTTTTCATTCTTGTCCATACAACATTGCTCAAATAGTACGAACAATCTTCTCCTTTAAAAGGATAAGCGATAATGTAGCCAGATGTAGGAAGATTTTCACTATTTCCAAAAATCGCAGTTCTGCCCAAGAGCAACCACAGTTGTAACTGATGGCAACAGAGGGCTACCAATTGTTTTTAATGATGGCAGCAGACAGACATGGTTGCTGGCGATGGTGTGCTGATGGTTGGATTTTAAGGAATTTTACTGAGATTTCAATTAGCTTTCTTTAAGAAGAGAAATAGTTTCGTAAATTTACGATGTTTTTGTCTGAAGATAACTGTCATTTTAGAGGAATAGATTTCGGGAAAGAGAGTTGATATATGAATTTACCTAAGCAAGACCATTTAAATCACAGCTTATTAAACCAGATACGTTATCAGGTTGAAAGATTAGAAATTCATAATCCCAAATTAGCCAGACTATTATGTAAACTAATTCCATCTCACTGTCCTTTTGAAAGAACTGTATCAATTTTCGGGCGGACACTCTTTCACATTCCCCTATTATGTAAAATCAATCCTCTTTATGAACAAATAATTAGTCTTCGTTATAAGTGTTTGTTGTATTTAGTAGATGAATGCGGGGAAGACGCGACAAAGTATTGTTGAATGGTGATTTTATTTAGTAAAGAGAGAGAGGAGCTTGGTTTAAAATCTAGACAATGCTTTACTTTTGCGCCTCAGTAAGCTTTTGTTGATATTCTTTGTACTCTCTGTCTTGATGCTGCCAGTATTTCTCAACTGTTTCTTTAGCAGCGTTCGCATTATTGTATTCATCTCCACCTTGGCTTAACAATCGCTGTTTGGTTTGCTTTCGTAAGTCAGAAACAACTTTGCCATTAACTTTACGCGTCTTTGACCAATCTAGAATGGCTTTAGGATAGTTACTAATGTCAATGTATTTCCCCTGCACGATGCCTGTATAATTACCTTCAAATAAGTACAGCCGTGTTAAAAGGTGATTATAGAATCAGTCAAAACCAAAGTATGTAGGTGATTCTCAATAGAAGCGCTCCATGCCATGCAGGTTCTGTAAATAAAGAGAAGCAAAAGATTAGGTTACGATAGATTTATAAAACAAGGCTGTCAACAGTCGGTATGACTAATACTTTATAGATTTGTAATACATGGGAGTCAAACGTTATCGCAATTCCAAAACAACTAATAAACTCGCAAATCAAGTCACCCCAAGTTTTCTTGATTGACCATGAGAATAATAATCGTGGTTTAACCGATACCAATGAAGCATTACAGCTAGCCGAAAGCCTAGAGTTAGACCTAGTATTAGTGTCTGAAGGAAAAGAGGCTCCAGTTGCAAAGATTCTGAATTATGGTAAGCTTCAGTATCAAAAGAAAAAGCGTCAGGCACAAAGTGCTAGACCAGTAGTAAAAGAAGTTCGGTTTGGTTTGAATATAGGTGTAGCTGATTATAAGTTACGTATTGAACAAGCAGTTGGGTGGTTGAGTAAAGGCGATTCGGTGAAGTTTGCAGTTCGTTTACGAGGTCGGGAACATCAATATCGTGAGCAAGCCGGAGAATTACTAGACCGGGTTGTAACTGATCTCAACTCTGTAGGAAAAGTTCAATCACTTGATAAGCGTTCACTAATTGCTTTAATCATTCCTGCTTAAATTACTTTTTAAGTATGGCTTGATATTTGGCACTTATTTCAATCATAAAATCAACTCAACTTGTGGAATGTACACACCAGTCGCGATCGCTATGTTGAAAATCTGTTCAAAACTGAGATAATTCAGGGATTGCACCCCAAACTTACGTGTTTTAGCCACCCTCATACGAGCAATTATTCTTGAAAGCTGACACGGAGGTACTTTCATTCCAGCGATGCCGAACGCGCAGAGTGTCTCCAAGAGAAGGCTTGTTGCGCCTACGCATTCTACTTTGAGTATCCCTGTTTCATCCTCTGTACCCACTCATTCACAGTAATATGTTTTCTAGAAAACTCCAGTTTTCAAGCTGGATGAGGTTTAGATAAATTCTCATGCAATTGCAACCGAAACAAGTTAATACAAGCAAGCAACGCCTTGAATGCGTGATTTGTCATTATCATCTTGATGCAAATGATAAATCTGCATTTTTTACGTTCCCTTGTAATGTTAGAGCCTTTATAGGCGAAAAGTTCAAGGTTTGGAAATGTCCGCACTGCAAGACGATTCATTGTCTAGATGCAGTGGATCTTGACCATTACTATGCAAAATACCCTCTTGCTCAAGCTAAATTAACACAGGGATATCGATCTTTGTGTAGCAATGTATATCGTCAGTTGACCAAACATGGGTTTTCTAAAACTCACTCTTTGCTCGATTATGGCTGTGGTGGCAACGGTCTGTTTGTACAATATTTTCGGGAACGCGGCTTTACCAACTCTTACGGTTATGATCCTTATGCATCAGAGGATAGCTTCGGCAATCCGGCAGTTCTTGGGCATGGGCAATTTGATTACATTTTGCTCCATGAGGTCATCGAACACGTTGAAGACCCTAATGCATTATTAAGCCAGTTAAACAGCCTGCTGTCTTCTAAGGGTTATATTCTAATTACTACACCTAACGCCGCTAATATCGACCTAAACCGACCCGACTTACCCGATCATTATAACCCTGTGCATGTCCCGTACCACCTTCATATATACACGCATGAAATCCTCGAATTTTTAGGCACTAGTCATGGATGGGAGATTGTAGATTTCTATAATCGCAGATATGGCGATACACGCAGGTTCGGCTTTAATGTTCGAGCTTGGAACGCTTACGTAAGTCTCTTTGATGGCTCATTGGACGTTCTTCTTGAGCCGCTCCAAATAGCGAAAGCATTGACCTCTTATAAATTTCTTTATTACGCTATTTTCGGCTATTGGCTAAGTCTTCATTGTGGGATGGCTATCATGTTCCGCAAAAGCGTTTAATCAAGCGACACCGGACAGCCCGTCGTAGACATCACTTAAAATATTTATTGCATTTAATGTTGTCCTTAGTTTATCTGTAGTAATTGTGAAACTGGGCTTAGTCATCTTCATCCATTAGGCGACAACGGCTTTGGGTCTTGCAAGCAAGTCGAAAAGAACGCTCTCGTACAATAGTCGCTAAATCTGGTCGTCCTGTTAGAAAAAGTCGCCAATCAGCCCAAATTCCATATAGGAAGTCGGCAATAGCACCGATAACTGGTAAGGAAGTTGCAGCATAGACCCAACCCATCCCCAGAATTTCGTAAATGCGATGGAAAACTTCAACATTTTTAACTAGCGTTCCGTCTGGCAACACAGCATGAATACGCCCCATTGCAGTTTCATAGTCAACACCGCCATCTGCTTGGGGATTGTAGTCATCAGCCGCAATATCTACAAACGCCACCAGCCCTCGACCCGCGTCCCGCTTTTTCAAAAAGTTAACCTCACGCAGACACAAGGGACATTGGCCGTCATACAGCAGTTTGATTTTCCACGACGGCAGAGTGGATAAAGGCTGGTCTAGAGAGTTGTTACAACCGTAGGATTGGATTTGTGGTGAGGACATTTTGGGATCTTAACTAAGTTTATTTCCTTATATCAAGCGTAACGCCTCTGGAATTATAGGGTTTGGCCTATTCGAGCGACGCGTAGCTTGCCGCCTTCGGCATCGCTACTAGCGTGAAGGGCGTAATCCGAAAACCAATGAGCCAATGACTATCCCAGCAACTAAAGTACCTGCGTTTTCTGCTTGTTACAGTTTAAAGAAAAAGTAGCGCCATAAAGCATAAGTAAGCCACTCTACCCAAAAGGCTGGCCCCAGCGCTCCCAGTTCTCCCTATTAAATGGACTGCGCCGCTTCAAAATAAGGTTCAACTCCAACTCTTGCCGTGTGCGTCGATCAACCGGAGCATCCCACCAAAATGCGGCGTTGACTGCTGGAGAGTAACCCATAGCGATAATGTAAATCCTGTGGTAGCTGGCGATGTAATCTTTGCAGGCGTGTATACCCTGCCATCGCTTGTTACTACGACAGGTTCCCCCACATACAAAATCAAACCAGCCGCCGAGTCAATGATGAAATAGAGACACGCATCACCTGGGCTGTTTGCTGGCATCCTATAAAACGACATTGGCACAAGCCGCAGCAAGAGTGGATCAATTTGGTCTGGATTGCAGTGCTTAAGGGGAAGGTCAAATAATACCGTCTGCTGTGGTGGTTTGTTCTCTCTCACATAATACTGATATTCAAAAATCTGAGATTTCCACTTCAACAGCACCTCAAGGCTCATTACCAGTGTCTCTGCTCTGCGTGCTGGTGTGACGGTCAAATCAGAAAATAAATTTAGCTGGTTGGGTTCCAAGGTGATTAATGGGAATGCACAAACCAGTAGATTATCGCCCACAATTCAATGGAGTCAAACCTGTTAGCAGCTTACTAGAGCGATCGCTGTGTTGATTTTGGGCATTTTAAAATAGCGTTTACTAAATACAGCTATGTTTAAAGGATTCGGTGGGTCAAAGAAAAAATCAGTGCTTGAGGACAATGAACTGACCACAGGGATTGTTCAGCATCCAGTTACGGGACTTTGGCAGACATGGATATCATTTACAGGTAATGATATTCAATGTATTACCGCCCATGCGAACCCTGATGATGCTGACCGGGTAGCGAAACAGATTGCTGATGCTTGGAGTGAGGGGAAATACAAAACCCAGCAAGAGGTAACAGCTTTTATCCAATCACTGCCTACTGATGGTGTCATAGACCCATTGCCCCAAAATGTTGTGATGCAATTGAGTCAACAGGCATTAAGCGCAAGGAAGTAAGAAACAGCGATGGCTCTACAGAGTACGTTCAATTGCTCTCACATTAGGCATTTCAAAGAAGACCGTGGGTTTAGGAATCTGGATCGATGCAGTTGAGATGCTCACAGCCAAAAGCTTGAGTCATCATTGCAGCTAGCTGTTGAGAAACTTGTCCATCAAAGTTGAGTTTGAGCATGATTTGGTCATAGGTTTGTCCCTGGGTTATCTGCTTTGCTATTTGCTCAAACTCTACCCAAGTCAAATCACTCTCAACAAATGCTTTTGCAAGAGTAATTACCAGCTCCTCATAATCATTGTCTTCCAGTTTTGTCATCATTCGGTGTTCAATGTGAAGCGAATCATCGAAACAGTAATACCAGGATTTCGGTTGCTGTTTAACTACCTTTCGGAAAAAATCTTGTTGTTTGGAAAGGTTAACAGCGCGATCTGCTTCACTACATACCATTAAAATAGGGGCTGAAACACAGCCTTGAGCCTTTTTTGAAACTTCCCCTGCCAACTGAAGAAATATCCGTAATGCCTTGAGACAAAAACCTTTATAACCAAAATTGCCAGATGCATCTTTGTTGAACCATTCAAAGTAAATTGGTAGGATTTTGATAAGTTGATCTAATAGTGAGTAACGGCTAGCTAAATAAGGGGTGAACAATAAAGTGCGGTCAATCTCCTGGGGATGCTCTAAAGCTAACCAAGCAGCTAAAGTTCCACCTGTTGACAATCCACCAATTACAACTTGTTGACCTAGTGTTTTTGCAATCTGCAACCACTTGAGGAGAAAGTGTTGATATATCTGAATATCTGTTGGTAATGGTGGAGGATTTTGACGACTCCAGTCGCCTGAGCGCCCATGACCAGGCTGTAAAGGAATCAGAACGTTATATCCGTTTTTAAAAAAGGCTTGACCGAGCGGCTCGAACTGGTAAGGGCCTGCTGTAAAACCATGCAAAAACAAAAAAACTTTTGACGTTAAGTAAGGATGAATTAAAAATTTGGAGCGACAGGCTTCATTTTTCAGACCTAACGTGGACTCTAATTGGTGAACTTGCTTCAGGATTTCTGCTGTATTTGTTGGGATGGCAACTTTCATCTATTACTTATTATTTTTGTATGCAACATACCTGACTTTATTAATTAAGTAGTTATTTTGGATCTAGCAGAGGATATATTTTTGAGTTAGCCTGTCAAAAGTGAAAAAGTTTTTTCAAGTTGGATAAGCATCCAATCCATTTTCTTTGACACCAAGCAGCCCCGTTAAAGTAGCGACACCGGACAGCCCGTCGTAGACATCGCTCTTAGGCAGGTTGTAATCCATCGCCTAAGAGGAATAAATTCTCACGAGTGATTGCCGAAAGCCCTACTGATGCAGGCTATTGGAGTGATGAATGGTATATTATTTATTCAAGTTAATCAGGAGAATAAGTAAGTCGGCGCGAAAAAACCAAACTATGTAAAGATAAGTAAATACGGAGAATGCATCTACCGAGGTGACAAAGATATGGGCGCTCGTTTAAGGGTGTTTTTGACTCGCGATCAAGATAAAACTCTATTAAACCTAAGAACTGCGGATGCACCACAGAAAGTCAAAGACCGAGCAGAGATAATCAGGTTAAATGCACATGGCTGGTACGTGGAAAAAATAGCCGCCCATTTTAACTGGACTCCACAAACAGTGAGAGAAGTTTTACATAAATGGGAAAAGCTTGGTATACAAGGGCTTTGGGAAAAACTTTCTTCGTGGCGGAAAACCAAAGTGCAAGGAATCAGACATAGTTTTTTTGGAAGAATGCCTGAAAAAGGAACCACGCACATACAACAGTCTTCAACTAGCCCAAAAATTAGAAAGCGAGCGCCAAATTAAACTGAGTCCCGATAGATTAAGACGGGTACTCAAAAAAAGGGGATCATTTGGAAACGAGCCAGAAAGAGTCATAAAGGAAAACAAGACCCTGTAATACGGGAAAAAAAGCAGGCAGACCTAGATATGCTGGAATTATCTGCTGCTGCTGGAGAAATAGACCTGAAGTATTTAGATGAATCAGGGTTTTGTGCATGGAGCGAACCGGGTTACACTTATTACCCGCGAGGTGAGCAAAAACGTCTGGAACAAACCCAGCGTCGTGGTCGCAGATTAAGTATTATCGGATTTTTTCAACCAATAATAAGCTTTATTTACGGTCTGGTTATCGGAGGTGTTAACAGAAAAGCTTATATCGAGATGATGGAGCAAGAAGCGGCAGATGCCCAAAAGATAGGGCGCATCAGGGTAATAGTGCAAGACAATGGTCCGATACATCGATGTCTTCAGGTACAGCAGTTATGGGCAAAGTGGGAACAAATGGGTTTGTACCTCTTCTTTTTGCCGAAATATTGCTCTGAAATGAATCCGATTGAATTGGAATGGCAACACCTGAAAAAACATGAACTAGCGGGAAAAATGTTTGACGACGAGTTAGAACTTGCCTATGCCGTAATTGATGGTGTTAAAGCTAGAGGAGAAAAAGGAAACTACAGTACACATCGTGTTAAATTTAACTCCCATGACTCTGGTTAAGATTTTGTTACATAGTTATAAATTTTCCCGCCGACTTACTTATACCTCGATTAAGAACAGGAAACTAGAAAACTGTCAATTTTTCTGGAATAGAAAGTAGGCTCATTGAATTAATAGTAGGGAACAAAGAAAAGATTTGCTAGTGACATTAGAAAACAAGGTTTATTAACTTGACTCCTTACAGTTTCAACAAGATCACCATGAAATTACCCATCCTATTTAAAACCCTAACTTTACTTAGTTTTTTCCTGCCTATACCCTTTAGTATGATTGCCAATGTTCCGGTTATAGCAAATACACTTAATACTCCCACAAATACTGAACAACCAAAGCGGTTGAAACTAACTTTATCAGGACATACTGCACCTGTGCGTGCATTAACCCTTTCTCCTAGCGGTCAAGTTCTTGCTAGTGGTAGCGATGATAAAACAATCAAGCTTTGGAATGCTACTACAGGTGCATTGCTTCACACTTTAACTGGACACCATGAGGGCATTAAATCAATAGTATTTACTCCAGATGAGCAAACTTTAATTAGTACCAGTTTCGATAACACTATCAAATTTTGGAATACGCAAACAGGCTCAGAAGTTCGCACGATTTCAGAAAAAACAGGGGTGAAAGCAATGTTGTTGACCCTAGACGGACAAACTTTAATCAGTGGTAGCGGCGATAACACTATCAAATTTCGGAATCTCAAAACTCGAAAAATCGACCGGATACTCAAAGCAGGAACAACAGCACTTGCAATTACTCCTGATGGTAAAACTCTCTTAAGCGGAGGTGAAAATGGGGGAAGAATTCGGGTTTGGAGTCTGGTAACAGGTAAACAAATAGGCAGCTTTACCCCACCACTGCCCAAAAAAGAAGACCTAATCATCGGGGGCGAGCGTGCATCAGCCCCGATTACGCTTGCTGTTAGTAATGATGGGAAAATGCTCTTGTGTGGTGGATACGACGATAGTTTTCAATCTGGTGGAGTTAGAAGCACAGATGGTAAAAGTTTCAAAGCTTGGGACTTGACAACAGGAAAGCTAGTTCATGATTTATCGTTGGGTACGAGTATCGATGCGTTAATTATAAGTCCCGATAGCAAGACATTTATTGCTGGTGGTTTAGGCAGAGAAATCATATTACGCGACATCAAAACAGGGAAATCAGTCATGGAGCTTACCGGACACGCAGGTGGAATTTATGGACTGGCAATAAGTAGTGATGGCAAAATTTTATATAGCGGTAGTGGTGATAAATCTGTTAAAGTTTGGCAGATAAAACTGTAATTCGTCAGCTAAAGGCTACAAATTACAAGATTACACGACGAGAGTAGCAACGTAGATATAAATATTGGGAGATGATGTATTAGCTTTCTGGTTTCTGTTCATTATAATTTGTTTACTAATGCTCAATGCTCTTGAAAAAAACTTTATTAGTCGTATTTCTCTTAACTCTATCAACCCCCAACGCCCTAGCATTTTCCGACACCGAAAGCTATTGGGCAAAACATTGTATCCAACAACTAAAAGAGCGTAAACTAATTACAGGCTACCCTGATGGTAGTTTTCGCCCACAAACAACAGTGACACGCGCCCAAGCAGCAGTGTTAATGCTAAATGCTTTTCCTGATTCACCAGTGAAACGTACATCTGCGTCTTTTAAAGATGTACCTGCTGATTATTGGGCAAATAAAGCAATTTCTACCGCTTACCAAAAAGGATTTTTTTCTGGTTATCCTGGTGGGATTTTCCAGCCAAACCAACCAATTCCTCGTGCCCAAATCATTGGTGTTGTAGCTGGGGGGAAAAATTACAGCCCTTTACCTAGCCCAATGCAGACATTACAAGAATATTTTAACGATGCGGGGCAAATACCTAACTATGCCCAAAATGCGATCGCATCAGCCACGATTAATAGTATTGTTGTCAATTATCCCAATGTCAAACAGCTAAAACCACTACAAAGCGCGACTAGAGGGGAAGTTGCGGCTTTAATGTGTCGGGCGCTAAATATTTACACGGTTCCCCCACAATATATTGCTGGAGTCGAAGTAGACAGCCAAGAAATACGTCCTTTACCAGGAAAACTTGATATTATTCCCACCTTCAACAGTAATAGTCCTGAACTGGTGACAACTGAAGGAATTTTACTATCAACTTTTCCCCTAGATGGGAAACAAGTACATGAAGCACATTTAAATTATCCCTTTGAAGGCAGATTTGACATATTTGCTCATCATATCGTCAGGGCAGAAACACCAGCCCAAAGCCGCACTGTATACCAAGGGATAATTGTACATAATCCGGGAAATGAACCTGTGATAGTGCAAGTATTACAAGCAGCTAGTTACCTTACCAAAGAAGCACAATTTATTGCTTTAGCTGATATGGTTGAAAATCCCCAAGGTACAGTTTACTCTGGGCCAGGCGATCGCACAATGAATGATGTACTGCGGGGAGTTCGGCAAGAGATTTTTCCCGAAAAGCTGGTGATAGAACCAAAAGAAACTCAAATCCTAGCAAATTTACCAATACCGGTACAGGCTCCTTCTTCTAATGGTCGTACTACGATGATGCGCTTGACAAGTAGTAGTCCAGTTTATATCGCAAATTTAGTCAAAAATAGTAATATTTCACCTACTTTAGGCGAGTGGCAAGAGCTTTTGGATACAGGTAGTTTAGCAGGAAAGCGTGACCCCATTCCAACACCTCTTGACCCTCCTAGAGAACCAACAGTATTTAGTCGCGTCGCTGGTGTATCTCAAGGAACGCAATGGAAAACACAAATTACGGACAATTCCAATGTTTCCGAGTTAACAATACCCTCACCAGGAAAGGCGTTTTCCTATCCTTTGGGAACTGTACATTTAATTACTCTTAGCACTGGACAAATTCAAAGTGCAGCAATGTTAAAACGTTATCCTGATACGGCCTACTTTGCTCACAGTAACTATGGTGTTGAGTACAATCTAACTTTGCCTCTAAGAAATATTACGAATGAAACCCAGACTATAACTGTGTCAATACAGACTCCTGTGAAGGATGAAGGGGGAACAGATAGACTGCTATTTTTAAAACCAGGTGTAGAACAAATATTCTTTCGGGGAACGGTGCGGGTTCGTTACATCGATGATAATGGTGTGGAAAAGACGCGCTATGTGCATTTGGTACAGCGTCGGGGACAAAGGGGCGAACCATTGGTGACACTGAAGATATTGTCGAGTGAAAAGCGACAAGTACAGATAGACTTTTTGTATCCTCCAGATTCTACGCCACCACAGGTTTTGACGGTGAGAACAAAGAGGTGATTTAGGATTTAGGATTTAGGATCAAGTCTCGTGCTTTACGCAAAAAACGAATAGTCTTAAAGTTGGCATTACAAAGGATAGAGGTCAGCATCAGCTAGCTTGTTACAGACGGCAACCGCGAATTTAAATAGATGCTTTGGAGAAAAAGACAAGTCTACTTGCATTACAGAGGTACGTAATCTTACATTAATTGCTTACCTTTTATCAACTGACATTCAAACTAAAGCAGTTAAGGAAGATTCACTGTTAAAATACCACCAGTCCGCTAAATTAAACGAGACATACAGCTTATGATTACTCAAATGATGGTTCAACCCTCATTCTGGGTAGATTCTGGAATCAAACTCAGTAAAGTTAGGGACATACATTTGTTTAAATTTACTGAAGAATTACAGTCTCGACTCGAAGAATTATCTGAGAAAAAGAAAGCTGGATTGCTAACCACAGAAGAAGATGCTGAATTGGCAGGCATATTGGAACTAGATAGAATTTTTACCTTGCTTAATGCCAAAATCATTTCTGAATCATGACAGTTAATGATGCAACCAAAAAATTAGTCAGACAAAGAGCAAAATTTCTTTGTGAATACTGTCATTCTTCAGAAGAAGCAAGTGCTGCTCTATTTTCTATTGACCATATTGTACCCCAATCTCTTAAGGGTTCGGATGACCCTGATAACCTGGCGTTAGCTTGTCAGCGTTGTAACGGATATCGCTATAATTTCACCACTGGAATTGATCCAGATACAGGACAGATGCTACCTCTATTTAATCCACGTCAGGAAAAGTGGTCAGACCACTTTATTTGGTCAGCAGATGGTCTAAAAATTATTGGAATTAGTTCTGTAGGACGAGCTACAAGTAATCGTTTAGACCTCAATGATCAACGTCATAATGAAGGCTCTATTGTCAAAGCTCGTCGTCTTTGGCTTAAAGGTGGTTGGCATCCACCGGATGAAGATCCGCGACAAATAAAAGAGTTTTGATTTGCAATTATTTCTTTAACTGTAGAAGTGCATCGCTCTCTTGGGCAAAGGGTAGTCCATCACCTAAGAGCAATCGATTCTCACGAGTATTGCCGAAAGCCCTGCTGATGTATAGGCTATTGGAGTGATGAGTGGCGTGCTGGTGGGAAATCTGGCGTGAAGATTGGGTTTGGGAGCTTTTGTGTTAGAAAAGCTACTGCTGAGGGAAAACTTAAAGTAAGAGCCTGTCAAGAAACAACTTTTACAATTTATTATCTGGAAAGCTTTCTGAGAAAGCATTTCTAGCTCAAAAGAGGCAAGGTTGTTACTTGACAAGCTCTAAGACCCTGTGTTGAATAAACTAAGAGGATTCATATTACAAATTATCGAGGTTTTATTCTCAGTCAGCAACCTCAATCAACATGAAAGTATTACCCGACAATAGCTTTACGATTTTGACACCTGATGAATTGCCTATAGTTCTGCAACGGCTGAATGCACAAGTTGAACCGACAAAAGCATTTAGATTCTCTAAGAAACACCTCCCTTATCAAGGAAGCATTTCGGAATCAGGGTTTCAAATCAGTCGCATAATTCACTACCGGAACTCATTTTTACCAGTGATTCGAGGACGCTTTGAAGTAGAATCTCACCAAACCTTGATTCATGTACAAATGAGGATACATCCTTTTGTGATGGCATTTTTAGGATTCTGGTTTTTATCCTGGTATGGTGCAGTCGTTCCTATAACCTTAACAGGTGCTATGCCTCATCAAATGGCTGCAATATTTGTAGGGATGCCGATGTTGATGCTGATTATATTTGGTGTAGCTTTTTGGTCAGAAGCAAATCGCAGCCGCAGTGAATTAACTCAAATTATTCAAGGACAAGTATAAGTAACCTGTTTGGGAATTAAATTGTAATATTTTGTTCATTTAAATAGTTTTTATAGTGTTATTAGTATTATCTAGTTTTTACGTTTTATTTATAATCCCATTATTGAAAATGGATAAATTTCATACTTTGATAAATAAAATACTATTAAAGATGTAATCACCCGCTTAATTAAGAGAAAAAACCTACCAGATTACAAGATAAATACTAACTTTGAAAAGTTTTTCTGATTTTTAGAAAATTCTAGAGGTAAATATGATTAAACGCATAAAAGGATTGTTTTTGACTGCAATTTTGACTGTTTTCTTTATTGGAGTAACTGCTACTCATGCAAAAGCGGAGACTTACCTTGCTGGAGAATTTACAATTACTTTGGATGATGGAGAAAATGGCAAAACCTACAGAGGTTGTGATGCTCAGGGGAAATGTATAAATTTAGAAAATGGAACATCTTGGCGTGATAATGGTTATCGGGGTATTACCTGGGAAAATGGCGATTATACTTATTCAGTTTCCTGGCGTGAAAATGCCAATGAAGGAATGTATTTGAATATTTACAACAAAGATAAGCAGATATTACGCCGTCAACTAGTAGAGACAACTGAAAATGTAGGAACTCTCAAGGGTGTAACTTATTGTGATGTAGTGAATATTACATCTGGGCAACTGGCACTTCGTGATAGCCCGAATGGACAATCTAGGGCAGGTCTTGATAATGGCAATAATGTTTTGTTGAAGAAACAAGAGGGTATCTGGGCTTATGTAAGTGTCGTTCAAGGGCCCAATACTAGAATTAATGGTTTGTCAGGATGGGTTAATTCAAATTATCTACATTGCACCAAAGAACCAATTGATTAACTAAGATTTGATTTGCTCTATTTATAAGCGATCGCGTCCCATCCAATGGGAACTATGTTATGTAATTGCGTTCCTTGGCACCATGAAATTATTGCATTTTCTCAAATCCAGACCAGTCATTATAGTTTTAGCAATTGCAGTAAACATCACTGGTATTGATGTACATTCTTCTAGTTCAAATCTTCCCATAGGCAAGAGTACAATTACTCAGTCCCAACTACAGATTCAACTTGTTCACACACTGACTGGGCATAAAAAAGTGACTTTTGGTGTTCGAGCCGTTGCGATTAGCTCTTCGGGGGAAACCCTGATTAGTGCAGGTAGAGATGATAGAATTAAATTCTGGAATTTACGTACTGGGAAATTGTTGCGTAGTTTAGACGCTCACTCAGATGGTGTTACTTCAATTGCGATTAGTCCAGATGGCAAGAGAATTGTAATTGGTGGGATAAGCACCCCAACAATGAAGGTTTGGGATTTACGCACTTTCCTTATGCTAAAGAGCGACAGTGGGCATACCCAACCGATAGAAACCGTTGCAATTAGTTCAGATGGTAGATTTATTGCTAGTGGCAGTGACGATGGCACAATCAAGCTTTGGGATTTACACACGCTTAAGTTGCTTGATACCATTACTGGACACTCAGGATTCGTGAGTAAAGTTGCATTTAGCCCTGATATGCAAACCCTTGTAAGTGCTGGGGGTGGCGATGATAATACAATTAGGCTGATTGATTTGCAAACTAAAAAAACACGCTATATTCTCAAAGGACACAAAACTGGAGTTGATGCTATTGCCATTACTCCAAATAGCAAAAAGCTTGTTAGTGGTAGTTTTGGTCAGCTAGTTTCTCGAAATCGTGCAATTAGTACTCTGAAATTATGGAATCTTCAAACTGGAAAACTGCTGCATGAGTTTACTGATAATTTTAATTCAGTTGAATCTCTTGCTATTAGCCCCGATGGAAAAATTCTGATTTGCGGCAATTATGATGGCAGTATTAAACTGTGGAGCTTAGAAACTTTAAAGCCGTTGCATACCTTTCAAGATGGTTCCAGTTCTGTTTTAGGGCTTGCTTTAAGTTTGGATGGTAAAACCCTCGTTAGTAGCAATGAAGATAGCATTATACATATTTGGCAAATTAAATAACTGCATTTGCGCTATTTTGGGTGAATGGGAACTCCTAAAAGGAGAAGCTGGTTATGGATACAGAACTTAACTTTACTATCGATATTCTCGCTCAAAAAGTACAACTAATTTCAAAGTAAAATTTTTACTAGTTTTTAGAGTTGCTAGGGAAACCCAGAATAAAGGTAATATCTGAAGATGATGGAATCCCCAAGAAGTTGTTATGATGCTGAGTTTGGACAGATGACATTGGAAGATAACTACTGGACTTTAGCACAATGTGCTGTTTTGGGCGATCGCCGTGTACCGATTTGTGTGGATTTTGAACAGGGGCAGATTGGGGAACTTTCATTGCTTCAGCGTGAAGCTATTCGGCAGGCTTTAGCCTTGCCACCCGATGTGTTACGCATTACTGCTCCTCTGGTGCTGCAAAATTATAATGTATATCGTGACATGATTGGAGATGAGTCAATGCCTGTGTTGGCTAATCCGATTCAGGTCTGGGATCAGGTCACTTTCTCATATATCTATGTGGAGTATGACCTAGATATTGCTACCTTTAAGTTGATAGCTGAGTGTGACTGGGACCCAGAACACGGCTTAGAAGTACGCTTTCGCAATGGAGTAGCAGACGATGCAGATCAAATAGGTGAAACAGGACGGTAAAGACTATATAGCTTGGCAAAAAGCCGTGCTGAATTGAAGCATTGCGCTTATATACTGCGATCGCTGCTGATTTTTGGGAATTTTAAAATAGCGTTGCAATTTTGGGGAAAGCGAACTACTAGTCATCACCAGGGCATAACACAGCCAAAGCAATAGATGTGGATTGAAAAACGCACAATATTATTATATTGAGTTATTCAAATATGTAATATCTATAATCAGAGGTAGCTAAACTCACCTACATTTGTGAAATGCTGTAATCAGTGCGATTGTAGACAGAGCATCTCCATGACATCAAAAGGCAGAAAAAAGACCTCACGGCGTGGTTTTCTCCAAGGGGCGGCTATTAGTACAGCAGCTTTAAGTGCAGCAGAGTTACTAAAAAAAGAAGTGGCAGATGCTGCAAGTCCTGGACAGGATCAGGCAATCCCTCTCCAAAGTACTGAATTTGATTTTATTCAGAAATCGGCTGCCCTAGAGCCAGACAACATTGTAAATAGTGCTTGTCAATTCTGCAATTCTTTGTGCCGATTGAAAGTTCATCTCAAAGACGGACGCATCATAGATGTGTTAGGTGAACCAAATGACCCAGTACAGGCTGGTGGCTTTTGTATTAAGGGGCCAATGATGACCCAGCTAGTCTACAATCGTTTTCGCTTGAAAAGCCCAATGAAGCGGGTTAGTGGAAACAAAGGTGACAGCAATTCTAAATTTGAGCCAATTTCTTGGGATGAAGCACTTTCAATTATAGCTAGCAAGTTTTTGGCACTTAGGGATGCAGGTGAAGCTAGAGCGATCGCGAACAAAACCTCTGGCAGGCTCCCACGGGGGACAGGCTCTCTGGTCGGACGCTATTTTAGTATGCTGGGCAGTCCTAATAATACCGATGTTGGGCCTGTATGCAACGATGCAGGTGGCAATGCTTTGGCATGGACATTTGGCTTGGGTAATTTTACAAACGGTTACGGAATCGATGATGCGACTAAAAAAGAAGACTTAGGATCTGCCAAATTCTTTCTGTTTTTAGGTACGAATCAAGCAGAAACCCATCCTGTAACCTTTGCCTATCTTCTCAGAAGTCGTGTTCAGACCAAAGCCAAATTAGTAGTTATCGACCCGCGCTTGACTCCTACAGGAGCGCAAGCTGATGAGTGGATTGCACCGAAACCACACACTGACTTGGCTTTGGTTTTGGCAATGCTCTATCACATTGTGACTAACAATTTATACGATACTGGCTTTGTAAAACGATGGGTATTAGGTTTTGACGAACTGAAAAATCACCTAAAAAGCTTCAGCTACACACCAGAGTGGGCAGCCAAAGTGACGGATGTTCCAGCATCAAAAATTAGGTCGATAGCTGAGGCTTATGCCAAAACTAAGCCTGCTGCGATTTTCTGCAACGCTGGGATTTCTCATCAATTGGGGGCTTTTGACACTTACCGTTGTTTGACATTCCTAGCCGCGATTACAGGCAATATTGGTATTCCTGGTGGTGGTTGCAATTTCATGCACAATACCTGGCCAGGGGAATTGAAGTTGCCAGCGATTATTGGTAAAACACCTAGCAAAGATATTGCACTACCAGTCGGGCCAGATTATTTTGCAGAATCGATCATTTCAGGTGAACCTTATCAACTCAAAGCGATCGTTACTCAGGGGAATCCTTTATTGGCTTGTTCAGACACAATTAAAGTACAGCAGGCTTATCGGCAATTAGAATTTTATGTTTACACTGGATTGTTTATGGAAGAATCAGCCTACTATGCTGATATTATTTTGCCCGTAACCAGTGGTTTTGAAATGGAAACCGTTTATATGCGGCGGGATGATCGAGCAATCCGTTGGCAAGAACAAGTGGTTACTCCGGTAGGTGAGTCCAAACCAGATTGGCATATCTGGATTGATTTAGCACACGCCACAGCGAAATTAGACAAACGCAATCCGCCTGAATACTGGAGGGACAACTTTCCTGATTCTTGGAAAGACTATCGTCATCTGTGGGCAACTTTTGTAGCGAATACTCCAGGAATGGGAGGTATGACCCAACAGAGACTATCTCAAAGAACAGAACCCTTGCGTTGGCCTTGTCCCACAGTAGATCATCCTGGTGTCAGCACACTTTACCTAGATCATGCATCTTGGTATGAAGCCGCATCAGCTCTTAACCCTGATAATATTGGTAAGCGATTTCTAACTCCCAGTGGAAAAGTAGAAATTTATACTCCCCAATTACAAAGTCGGCTAGCTGAGGCTGGACACTCTGCTTTACCAAGCTTCTATACCCATCCAGAGGTAATAGGTAAGCATCCTACCATTGAATACACATCTGAGTTGGTAAAAAATCCTGTGAATCCACAGGCACTGACTCAAAACATTAAATTAGGAAAAATCTCTTCTGGGAAAGTACACAAGCAGTACCCACTGATGGGAATAACTGGCAGATCGAGTGTAGTTCATTTCCACTCTGTAACTCACTGGACTTATACAGGCAAGCAAATGAATGGTGTTCGCTTAGTACAAATCCATCCAGAGGCAGCAAAAAAAGCAGGCATTAAAAATGGTGATGAAATCATAGTTGAAAGCCCCAGAGGAGCAATCACTGGCACTGCATTGGTTTGGTCAGGAATTCGAGAAGATACTATTTTTGTCCCTGGCTGGTTCGGGCCTGGGCAGAAAATGGCAGAAGAGTTTGGAACTCCCTACTATGAGTCAGTTAATATCTTGATAGATAAACAATATTATGACAATCTCTCAGGACAGCAGGCATTTAAATGTTTTGCCTGCCGAGTCAAAAAAGCATAAGGATTACTTGTTCTTTGATTTTGAGTATCTCCCCACTTATTTCAACCAAATATGTGTCTCAATGATATCGTGATTGCTCGTGCCACCCTCAGCGATGTTACTGGAATTCTCAAGTTGGCGCAAGCCAATGACGCAGAACATGGTGGTATGTTGTTAGGTCATCTTGAGCCAGAGGCAGTGATGATGACCATATCTAAAATGCCGGGCATTGTAGCCCGCAAAGATGGGCAAGTTGTAGGATTCTTACTCAGTTGGTCAAAGGCAACTGCTAATTTACCAATTATAACGGTAATGTTACAAGTCTACGCTGGTACAAAAGATTCTTACTTATATGGCCCCATCTGTGTTGATGAAACTATGCGAGGGCAAGGTATTGCTGCGGTAATGTTTGCTAAATTGAAAGATTTTTTACCAGAACGGGAAGGGATACTGTTCATCAAGGCAAACAACAAAGCATCACTTCAGGCACATCAAAAGATGGGTATGTGCAAGATGGCAGAGTTCATCTATGAAGGCACTGAATTTTTGGTATTCGCCTATAATGGCTAACTACTTGATAGGTTTGGGTGATTCGAGCGACGCGTAGCTTGCCGCCTTCGGCATCGCTTTTAAGAGCGAGGGGCGTAATCCGAAAACCAATGAGCCAATGACTATTCCAGCGACCAAAGTGCCTGCATTCTCTGCTGGGAAACAGTTTAAAGAAAAAGTAGCACCATAAATGAATTGCTTTACTACTAGCAATCCAATCACTGCAAAGCCACAATCGATTAATTCAACTATCGAATCGACTGTGAAACTTTGACTGCTTCTTGGTTTGACTGCTTCTTGGGGAGTAATGTTACTGCAATTAGACAATTCTGGCATTGACTTGGGTTCAAAAAGAAGTTGCAAATTACTTGACCTTTGAATAACAGCAGAGGAAGTCGAGCATTAATTACTACTTGCTCAGAGAATTATGTCTTCTATATTCAATCCGAACTTGTTTAACCTCAATTTGCCCAGGCTCTAAAAACACAAGTTGCTCTACTTGGTATAACCCTAAATCTTTAAACTGTGCTAATTCTGAGTTAGATAATGGCCAAGGTGGGCCCGAGGGTTCAGCTTCTGTGTCTCGAACACGAGTAATCATCAACAGTGTTCCACCAGGAGCAAGTACAGAGGTAACTGAAGAAATAACCCAAGAACGAACATTCAAAGGTAAAGCTTGAATATTGCGACATTCAAAAACAAAGTTAAAAGCTTGATGCCATTGTGAGGGAATTGCTAATAAATCTGCAACTATATAGTTGACAGTTGAATTAGGAAATCGCTCTTGGCACCAAGCGATTGCTGTCGGTGAAATATCAAAGGCGGTTACTTCAAACCCCAGATTTACTAAAGCTTCAGCATCGTCTCCCAAGCCACAACCAATTACTAACGCTTTTTGCCCAGAAGCGAACGGTTCATGATTCGTCAACCAATCTTGTAGATAAGGATGAGGAGCTAACTTAGCCCAAGGAATTTGTGCTGTGTCCCCTTTGGCTTTGGCATATAAAATTTCAAACCATGCCGAGGGGTCTGATTTTTGTAACGTTTCTGTGGCTAGCTGTTTAATATAAAACTGTAAATTTTCCGGTTGTTGCTCCAACATAAAAATCGACACCACTCCATTGTCAATTATGGCAGTCTATACCAGTTGAACTGAAAATCATAATTGCAGGCTAACTTACGTGAACTAAAAGTTGTGAATGATCTTTTTGATTGTGCCTCCTCAAAGCAAGCATCGGTTTACAGTCCTAGCCAAGATGAACCAAATACCAATTACCATTCACCATTAGGTGCATTTGTAAATCTTGCTTCTACCGTGCAATATAAAACTGCCCTGGACAAAACCCAGAGCAGTTTTTGATAGAAGTAAATTATATAGGAGACTTTTAGTGTTGTCCCCGGTTTATCCATAGTAGATACCGTTATATAATACTATTCACCTCAAGTTTCGTGCTTTACGCAAAAAATGAATAATCTTGAAGTTGGCATTACAAAGGTTAAAAGTCAGCACAAGCCAATGTATTGCAGACGGCATCCGCTTCTCTACTGTCTACCTCTGATTTTCCTCGATTGGGCTAGGACTTACAGATAGGGAGCGATCGCACTAAGATGGCTCACGACCTCAAAAACGCTGTAAAAATGTCTCTATAATTGGAGCGATTGCTCTCAAAGGCGTGATTAGTCAATATAGTATTTTAAGGCTATTCGGTGTCGCATTTTCACCTCCGCCAACAAATAATAACAACCAAAACCTGTATATGTACTAAGATGCTCTTGGGAGCTATTTCTCCTTCTCTTTTGCAGAATTATTGCCAAATTTCACCATGATGAATAACTGGTTTGACACAGCTCGATTGGGGATGTTTATTCATTGGGGACATAGTTCTCAAATGGGATGTGAGTTATCTTGGCCGTTAGTTGGGGGTGTATTCAGCCTACCTTTTTGCAAAGATATTCCAGTTGATAAATATCACTACACAGCTAATACTTTCAATCCACAGCAGTACAATCCTCAAGAATGGGCAGATTTAGCAAAAAGTCTAGGAATGAAATATGCCATATTAACAGCCAAGCATCATAATGGTTTTGCCCTATTCCATACCAAAGAATCAGACTTTTCAATTGCATCTGCACCTTACAAAAAAGATATTGTACGTGAATATGTCGAAGCGATGCGCTCTGTAGGATTGCGTATTGGTCTTTATTTTTCGCTTAGTGACTGGCATCATCCTGACTATCCGGCTTGGAGAGAGGCAGATAAACCTTATCGCTTTGACCAACTCCCTCAACCGACAGCGCAACAGTGGGAGCGATATATCCAATTTATGTTCAATCAGATACGAGAATTATTGACCAACTATGGTCAAATTGACATCATTTGGTTTGATGGAAGTTGGGAACGCACTCCAGAGCAATGGCAAGCTCAAAAATTAGCAAAAATGATTCGTGATTTACAACCGAATATTCTCATTAACGATCGCCTACCCAATTGTGGAGACTTTGAAACTCCTGAGCAGTTTATTCCTCCTCACCCACCTGCTCATCCTTGGGAAACCTGTCTGACTATTAACGAGAGTTGGGGATACAATTCAGATGATTGCAACTTCAAATCGTCTCGTCAATTGATTCATACAATGTGCGAAATAGCTGGCATTGGAGGCAACCTCTTGCTTAATGTTAGTCCAATGGGTAATGGACAAATTCCTCCTGAGCAGTTAGAGCGTCTCAAAGATATAGCAGATTGGATGGAGAGTCACTGTGAAAGTATACTGGATACAACCCCAGGATTAGAACCCTGGCAATTTTATGGCCCCTCAACTCGTAAGGAAAATCGCATTTATCTACACTTATTAATGAAACCTTACGAGACAATATCAGTTAGGGGTATACCAATAAAACGAGTAAAATCGGTGTTTGTTCTTGCTGACGGCACAGCACTAACCTACACAAGTCGCTGTGCAATTATAGATTCTATTCTTAATCCCAATCCGTTAGGAGAATTAACAATTGATGTACCTGAATCAATAATTAATCCATACGTTACAGTGATTTGTATTGATATTGATTCTTAAGTAATTAATGTAAATTCATTTCTTTTTACCCTTTACCAATCAGAGATGCTAATGCTACATTTCTCTTATTTGCAATGCTTCAGGGTGATTTATGAACAAAGGTGAACTAGTGGATGCTGTAGCAGCAAAGACCAACATCACAAAAAAGCAAGCCGATGAAATCATCAGTGCTTTTTTGTCAGTTGTTACTGAAGCTGTAGCTAATGGGGATAAGGTAACGCTGATTGGGTTTGGCTCATTTGAGCGGCGCGATCGCTCAGAACGCGAAGGGCGTAATCCTAAAACGAATGAGCCAATGACAATTCCGGCGACCAAAGTGCCTGCGTTTTCTGCTGGGAAACAGTTTAAAGAAAAAGTAGCGCCATAGATGAATTGCTTTGCCACTAGCAATCCAATCACTGCTTCCTCTGTAGCGTTCGCAGTTCTCAAGGCAACGCTAGAGGGAACGTGAGTCGTTGAATTGCAGATGTAAAAAAAGCGCGATGGCGTAACCGCCCGCTAAGAATGCGATCGCTGCATTTATTTTGGGCATTCTGAAAAGATAGCGTTTACTAAAGAAAGTAATGTTTAAAGGATTCGGTGGCCCAAAAAAGAAAGCAGTACTTGAGGACAATGAACTGACCACAGGGATTGTTCAGCATCCAGTTACGGGACTTTGGCAGACATGGATATCATTTACAGGTAATGATATTCAATGTATTACCGCCCATGCGAACCCTGATGATGCTGACCGGGTAGCGAAACAGATTGCTGATGCTTGGAGTGAGGGGAAATATAAAACTGGGGAAGAGGTAACAGCTTTTATCGAATCACTGCCTACTGATGCTGTCATAGACCCATTGCCCCAAAATATTGTGATGCAATTAAGTCAACAGGCATTAAGCGCAAGGAAGTAGTTAGAGCGATGGCTACGCCAACGTCTGCGATGAACGCTCTAAACAGTATCATCCATCCGCACTCTGGATTTTGACAGTCCCAATGCACCCGTGCTGACCAGTCCCGGTCAAATTCAGCACTACACCGGGGGCATCTACCTGTAAACATCGGATGCCAGTCAAGTAACTCCAGCTTTTGCTGTTGCGTCCACCGTTCTTGTGGTTGCACAATCAACTCGCCGTTGTAATAAATGGCTCCTTCTGGTTCCCATAGTTCTACTGGTTCGGCGTTGGGGTTTTCTCGAAAGTCCAAGCATCTGTCAGCAACTGATCCATTAGGGTGAACGGTACAGACAAGGTGAGGATTATGTGAGTATAAGAGACAGCAATCGCACTCTCTTTAGTTTCGCCATAGTATCAGTTTACTGCCTGTTTCAAGCAATCGCTTGTTGGTTAAACTGTATGGTTGTTTCGAGCGTCACAAAGAAAAAGGGAATTGTTGGGTCACGAATCAACTACAGGTAATCCTGCCAGGGCCATTGCCACTTCTTCTGCACTATATTCAGTATCAACAAGCCGTCCAGCTTGATAATCGATATAAGCTTGCATATCAAAATGTCCATGACCGCAAAGATTAAACAGGATAGTTTTGCTTCTTCCTTCTTGTTTGCAGAGCAGAGCTTCGTCAATTGTTGCTTTGACAGCATGATTAGCTTCCGGTGCTGGCAAGATTCCTTCAGAAGTCGCAAAAGTTAATCCAGCAGCAAAGCAAGCGAGTTGGTATTCAGCACGTGATTCAACTAATCCCAAATTCACAATATGGCTAACAAGGGGAGCCATACCGTGATAGCGCAAGCCTCCAGCATGAATTCCTTCGGGAACAAAACTACTACCTAAAGTATGCATTTTGGTAAGTGGGGTTAAGTGGGCAGTATCACCAAAATCGTAAGCATATTTTCCACGAGTCAATGATGGACAAGCAGCAGGTTCGACAGCTATTACTTGTATATCTCGTTCTCCTCGCAGTTTAGCACCGAGAAATGGGAAGGCAATTCCGGCAAAGTTGCTACCGCCACCAGTGCAGCCAATAACAATATCAGGATAATCTCCTGCCATTTCTAATTGAGTCAATGCTTCTTGACCAATCACAGTTTGATGTAGCAGTACATGATTGAGAACACTACCTAAAGCATACTTAGTTTGTTCATCAGCAGCAGCTACTTCTACAGCTTCACTAATAGCAATCCCCAAACTGCCATTACTATTGGGATTTTGTGCAAGAATTTTACGTCCGGCTTGGGTTTGAGTACTTGGGCTAGCAACGACCCTCGCGCCGTAGGTTTCCATTAAAGCTCGGCGGTAAGGCTTTTGCTGGTAGCTAACCTTTACCATATAAACTAAGACTTCTAAACCGAATAGCGCACCAGCAAAAGCTAGAGATGATCCCCACTGTCCGGCTCCCGTTTCAGTAGTTAGCTTTTTGACTCCAGCTTGTTTATTGTAGTATGCTTGGGCGACCGCAGTATTGGGTTTGTGGCTTCCAGAGGGGCTAACACCCTCATATTTGTAGTAAATTTTGGCAGGTGTATCTAAAGCTTGTTCTAAACGACGGGCACGATAAAGAGGAGTTGGTCGCCACTGGCAATAAATAGAGCGGACAGCATCTGGTATTTCAATCCATCTTTGTTGGCTAACTTCTTGCTCAATCAGTGCCAATGGAAACAAAGGTAATAATTCATCTGGTGTAATTGGCTTACCAGTACCAGGATTTAAAACTGGTGCTAAGGCTTGTGGCAAGTCAGCTTGGATGTTGTACCAAGCTTTTGGCATTTGGTTTTCAGTGAGAACGTATTTAATCGTGTCCATATAATTAGGTTATGCACAACAGTAAAATTGTACATTTACGATTCTCCAAGAAAAAAGTTAACTTTTATTGTTCTTCAAGAGGTTAGTTATGACAAAAGAATATATGGAGTCTTTAGAGGCAATTGTTGATCAATTAACATTAGCCGCAGTTCTAGAAATGTTAGAACGGATCAGTCATAAAAAAGCAGAAAATCTCAGAAATCATTGGAAAGATGAGACTTCTGCAAAGCTTTGGGATAAAGCTGCTAGACAGATAGAACAGATAAATATTGATATTGAATTAAAATTTTGGTTGTATTGCAAAGCTGTAACGTTGCCTTACAGCCGTTCTCAAGACGGCGCTGTTCGCATTCGGGTATCCTGCGGCAGACGTTAGCGCAGGCATCACTGTATTAAATAGAAGCTGTGATTTATGGCAGGTTCAACCGCTTGCGGGCACCAAATCGAAACAGGTTATCAGGCAATATTGCTTTCAAGCGAGGCAACCATTGTGCCTCATTACCAACACGATACCGTAATCGTGGGGAACGGCTACGAGCAGCAAAGACAATTGTCTGTGCAACTTTTGTTGGATCATCGCCCTGTGCAATTGCTTGAGTGACAGTTGAGCGAATCACATCACGTACATTGTCGTAATCAGCATAATTGAAGGTGGGTGGTAACATGGCATGGTTGAAGTTAGTCTTAAAGTAACCAGGCTCAATTAAAGACACTTTAATATTGAACGGGTCTAGCTCCACACTCAGTGCTTCGCTATAACCTTCGAGGGCAAATTTACTTGCACTGTAAAAACCTTGACCGGGTGCGCCAATCAATCCTGCGACTGAACTGATATTGATAATATGTCCACTTCTCTGCTGTCTCATAACTGGCAAAACAGCGTTGGTGAGGCGGACAACACCCCAAAAGTTGGTTTCAAAGATTTCCTTGGCTTGTTGTAAAGAAGTTTCTTCCAGCATACTGGCATGAATTTGTCCGGCATTATTAATCAGTAAATCAATGCAGTTAGTCCGTGTGAGCAACTGTTTGATACATAATTGCACTGAGTCATCAGAGGTAACATCGAGCGTTAACATTTCCACATCACCTGATGCTGGATGTGACTTGCGACTGGTACCGAAGACCCAATAACCTACAGCAGCAAGCTTTTTAGCAGTTAATTGCCCAAATCCAGATGATGCTCCTGTAACTAACACGACCTTTTTATCAGTCATCTATTTTCCTTTTTAGAATATAAATACGATTTCATATAACTTTTTATAGCTAAAGAAAGATTTGATTTTTGTATCAATTTATCTGTTCTACACTAGCTTAAGTGCAGAATAGCTAAATTATACCTAGCGGAACTTTTAAAATATCCTCTTAAGCTCAATTAAAATTCCCACTATTCAGAAAGTGTAAAATATGTTGAGATGTGATTTGTGGCTGTTCAATTTGAGGGGCATGACCGCAATTTTTGAGTAATATTAGTTGAGAGTTGACAATAGATTGCTGAAATTTTTCTGCATCTTCAGATGGCAATATATCATCAGTTTCTCCCCATAAAATGAGTGTTGGTTTGTCAACTTGGGCAATTGTATTTGCTAATTCACTATAACCACCAGATTTTACATAAGAAATCATGGCATCATTCCAACCAGGCATTTCTTGGTGTAACATGGCGCATTGAATAGCCAAAAGTATTTTGGTATCTAGATTAGGTAAGATACTACATATATTTAATGCCAAGATGTGGCGTTGACGTAGATATTCCACAGCCAAAAAATCAAAAGGAGGAAACAAGTATTTGGTAAAGACGGGAGAACTAGTGTAACCTAAACTATTAATCAATATTAATGATTTTACAACTTGAGGGTAAGTAACAGTAAAATCAATTGCAGTTGCACCTCCCATTGATGCGCCCACTAGTGTTATCGGTCTGTTGATTAAAGTTTTCCAAAAATCGTAAAGGTGAATTCTGATTGTAGTTGGACTGTAATTTATTTCTTTTTGCCTTTGTGTAAAGCCAAAACCTAACAAATCTACTGCCCATGTTTCATTTTGAGTAGCAAGTAATGGCAACAGAAGACGGAACTCTAGGATGGAACTGTCGAAACCGTGTAGCAGCAGAATTGGTGTTCCCCCACTACCTTTTTTAATATAGGTTGTGAGGATTTGGTTTTGGCTCAGGGAGGTTGCAAGAGCAATTCTCTCAATACTTTGGGCAAAAGCGATCGCTTTTGGGTCTGTTAATTGAATAACTTGTGATGGGAGAAAATTAGTCAACATTACTTTTCACTCCAAACTAATTTTCCACAACCCATCTAGCGCATTGGATTGTTGCAATTGACTATCACTGCTGCCAAGCCAATTATTGTCATACACCAAGCCAAGACTGAACGTGCTACTTACAAGATATTGCCCTATTTTTCCAAAACCTTCAATATTGTTTGAGTCAGTAATTACCTGTTGGTTCAACTGTATAGTTGTTTGGTTGCCGTCATCAAAGTAAATTGTGGCCCGCTTGTTGTGAAAGCTGACCTGAACTTTGTAAAGACCACCAGTTGCATAATAGTAAGCTCTAGCAGGCAGCTTTTGACCATCAATATTTTGCCCTTTGAACTCAACTGCCATTGCAGGCGTGCCTAGCAGCAACAAGGTTGGTAGGACTAACCTTAAAACTTTCATTGGTACTAACAATCACTTTCAATGAAACTATTTTCTACTTTAAAACATAAAAATAATTTGTGAGTTAACTAGCGATCGCTTGGCCGAAATTGGGAATCCTAAAAGAAGTTAAGAGTGATTTTTAGTACAAATGGTTTTTAAATTTCGCTTGATTGGTGTTGGGGCTTTGTTTCTAGCTCAAATGTCGTTACCCGTATTTGCCAACAATCTTACCGCTACAGTTGTAAGCGTAGGTGACGGTGACACCATACGGGTGAAAACTGGTAACAAAACTGTGACTGTCCGCCTCGCTTGCATTGATGCACCAGAGATGAAGCAAAACCCTTGGGGACAGCAATCATCAACAAGACTTAAACAATTGCTGCCAGTAGGACAAGCAATTACCATACGCGCTATTGAAACTGACAAATACAAGCGCTTGGTTGCAGAGGTGTTTGTTGGTAATCGCAGTGTCAACGTGAGTATGGTGCAAGAAGGACAGGCTGTAGTGTATCGTCAGTACCTCAAAGGTTGTCCAGAGTCTAAAGATAGCTTGTTGCAGGGTGAAAACACCGCTAAACAAGAGCGTTTAGCATTTTGGAGTCAGGCTAATCCTGTAATGCCTTGGGACTTCCGCCACAGAGCTACCCAAAAGACAACTTCTCAGGCGATTCAACCGCCGCAACAGAATAACTGCGACCCTGCTTACCCAGATTTTTGCATTCCAAAGAATTCAGCAGACTTAAATTGCCGAGATATTAGCCAACGAAGGTTTAAAGTGCTGCCACCCGATCCTCATGGGTTTGACCGAGATGGTGATGGGATTGGGTGCGAACGGTAAAAACGAAAACAATAGTGCAATTCTCAAAATTTAGTAAAAAGTAATTGAGAACAGAAGGGTTGTAGGGCGATCGCACCATTTAAGACTATGCACTTATAGATTCAGAAGTCAGCAAACCAGACAAAGCTAATATTCGTTGTGACCAAGTAGACGCAATATCTGCAATATTTGCAGTTTCGCTTGAGTTATTCCAAATATTGAGCCAGTTTTGTTTCCAGCCTTGCAACAAGCCAAGAAGTTGATCTAATTTAATATTAATTTGGCTTTCTCGCTGGATCAAAGACAAATACAGTAAAATTTCGTCTAACAATACGGGAACTACTTCAAGGCTTGCACTTTTTTGTGACCAAGAGTTAAGACGTGCCAAACTAACGGCCAACTCTCCCAATTGTTGTGCGTGGGATAGGCTTAGAAAACTAGCTTCAATTGTACTCCAGTTGGGCATTATAATCCTCCTAGCAATTGCTGGGTAATCTGGGTGACGCGTTCTCGAATTTCGGGGGATCTAATTACCATACTACGGTTATTTTGGCTGGGGCGGATGTTGATGATTGACTCAAAGACAATTTCCTGAGTCGAAGGAGACCAATCAGCACCCCAAATATCTCGTTGTCTGCTTCCGTCTTTGAGTAACTCTTGTTCACATTCGTAATGGCGAACGCCACCACCTGCAATAACTTTGCGTTCGATGTCTACTGCTATTTTAATAAATACCTCCCAAGTTTTCAGCATTTCTTCTATTTCTTCACTCGTAGCAGGCTCACGGATAATTAAAATCAATTGAAATTAGTCCTATTTAGCAATTAACAACGTCAACTTATACACTACTGGTTCATGCCAAACAAATGAAGGTAGGCAATTGGTAATTTTTAGTTGTGCGTTGAGAACTCAGCTTGGGACACCGAGAGTCTTTAAAACAAACAGATAACTAAGCCAGTTGACTCTATCAAGCGTTCTAGATTTCCTCAAAAATGATTCTGATGACCCACCAAGTCTGAAAACTGGTTGTAAAAACTTCATTCCCTCAAATTCAGGGCGATCTCATTTTTATGAGAACTGCGATCGCCTTATTTAGTGTTAAGCGGCTTGTAAGCCACACCATCTCTAGCGTAAAAACATAGTCATGATTTTCCGAGTGACTAGGCTGAAATCATCGCATTGCAAAGCTAAAGCGATCGCTTTTGGCTGTGAGTGATTTACTCTTTACTAGCATCACTTTATCAATTACATTATGGATACGTCAAGTGACACTAGTAAAGAATATATTATGTTAGAACTAGATTTAATTACCACTGTGGCGTGGAAACAAGCTTTTGGGGAGAAGCTGAAGCAGATGCGTGGAAAAGTTTCTAGGCGCTCACTTGCCGATGAAATCCAATCAAGATTTGATTACAAGGTTTCTCAGCAATATATTCAGCTTTTAGAAAATCCAGCTATGCCAAAAGCTCCTCAAAACGTCTCTTTTCAACTGCTTAGATATATTTGTCAAGTGCTTGAACGTGATGTACAAGAGATTTTTGGTGTTCCTAAAATTATTTCCCATTAATTTATAAGTAGCACTTGACACTTATAAGTGTAGCTAGTAAATTATAAATATAGCGGAGGAACAAAGCGCCAGCCTCCTAGCTAAATATAGAGGCGCTCACCATTGAACCTTGAAAAAAGTGAACAGAAAACAAAGCCCCCAGGTAAAGGATGCAGCGAATAGTCAAGGCTGCTGAAGTGAGGTAAGGGCTGAGTGGGTTCCAAATAAAAAGTTGCCGCAGCAGTACGATAGTCGCTTTGAAGCTCGTTGCCGACTACTGCCCGATCAAGAGATATGCTGCTGTAGCAAGCTCCGGTCACTGACTAGGAGTAATAAATATGAGGCTTTGCCAATTCTAGAGTGAGAGTGTTGTGGCAAGCCACAACGTCAATCAGTACACAAATCAAAAGGCGATCGCTGGCTCTGGAAAAGTTGCGATCGCTCTTTTACCCATTTAAGAGGTATTTCTAATGATTACACAAGTTTCAGCCCCTGCGCCAACAAAAGATCCGTTAACCACACGCGATCGCCAAATCATTGCAACTATCGTCAATCAGTCAGACTACTCAAAAGAGTGCAAGCCCGAAGATGTAGTAACTATCTGGATCAACAGTGATGATATCGTGTGGGTAAAAATGATCCACGGCTATGCTCGCTACCACAAAGAGTGTTTCAAACGCGCTGTTGCAGAGGTAAAAGCGAGTCTTTCTGCTCCAGTAGAGCGCAATCACCAGGAAGATGAGGAATTAAAACAAGCTTCTGAGAAAATTGGCTTATTGGGTGATTGTGATTGGCTATCGTTGAGCGTCCAATACTATCCTGATAAAGTAATCGGTCACGCTGGTTGTTATATCTCTCACAAGGCTCGATTATTTTCCCCACCGACTGAATGGGATTTCACTCTGCCGAAGTGGAATATGCCTGCTGCCATCTGTCCAGACTGCGAAGGACATGGGTGCGGTAATTGTTCGTATCGCGGGACTCGTGCAGAAGACTTGTGCGAACCAGTAGACGGCACGGCTATCGACTGACTTATGTAGGACGCACTAGCCTTCAGACGGCTCACAACGTATATCTAGATGGTAAGTTCTTGGGAATTGTCTTCAAGGTCAGAAACGTTGATGAGTTATGGGAAAACGACCCCAAGACCTACTATTGGCAGTGTAGCAATGGCATGAAGTATTGGAGCGTAAAAGAGGCTGTAGAAGCACTGTTCAGGGTAACTACTCCGATTGAACTGCCACAAGTTCGTCGGGAGTTGGTAGCGGCGTAAGTGAAATGGTGGGTTTCTATACCCACCACTAAGCTTTTCTCAACCTCGTAAAATAAAACACAGTTCGCCCTTACAAAATGACCCAACAACCTCACGATAAATTTGCCAAGCAGTTTTTAGAAGAGTTACTTTCTCCCTTTGGGGAAGTAAAAACTAACAGGGAAGTCACTGATGAAACAAGATTTGTTGATGTGTTATTTTCACCAACACCGACATCTGCGGTTGATGTAGAAACTTTAGGATTATTGGGTAGAATAGCAGTATTAAATACTACTTTGCTAGAACCGTTTCGCAATCAACCGAATAGAACAGAAGTACGTAGTTGTCTACAAAAATTGTTCACTGTAATTGCAGACGCACAGCGTAAAGCTAACAGGGAAGACACAACAATAGCGGAGAACGAGCTAGCACAACTGTGGATTATTTCTCCCAGTGCTTCCAAAGCTCTGCTCAAGGCTTTTGAAGCTAAACTAGATTTAGACAATTGGATGAGCGGGGTGTACTTTTTGCCTGAAGGAGTAAGAGCAGCAATAATAGCGATTAACAAGCTACCGCTAACTCCAGATACGCTGTGGTTTAGGCTGTTGGGTCGGGGAAAAGTACAAAGGGAGGCAGTAGAAGAACTGGTTGCACTACCACCATCCGATCTTGTACGCCGGAACGTACTGGAAATAATTTACAGGTGGCGTATCAGTGTAATGACACAGACAGAATTAACCAGAGATGACCAGGAGTTGATCATGAACTTAACAGAAGCTTATCAAGAAGCAAGAGCGCAAGCGGTACAAGAGGGGCAACGTCAAGTAGTAGAAAACTTGTTAAGATTCCGGTTTGGTTCTATGGATGAAGAACTTTCAAGAGTAGTCGAGAGTTTATTGCAGTTAACACCAGAAGAATTTACTCCCCTATGTCTTGAATTATCCCGTGAAGAGTTGTTAGCAAGATTTAATTCACACGAATAACCTATAACTACAAATAATTAGTAATAAAAAGCGCTTTTGTGAAATCAAGAGCGCTGTTTTATTGGCTCTGTACTTGATAGATACATCTGAAATCAACGGCTTCGCCAATGAGAGAGTGAAATCTGTTGATATTAAACAATGACCTATCAAGAAAATAATGCAGAATTACCCAATCAGAATTAAAGCTTCGCTTATTTTTTGCGAAAACTAACATTAAAGAAAGGCAGCAGCTACTATGACAGCTTTTGACTTTGATTCTGCTGAACACAAGGCGCACGAAAAGACTCCAGCAGCAAAGAGTATTCCTTCACCCGCAGGCATTTGGATTGCTTACGAAAATCAACAATTAGCAGGATGGTACGAAAATAAAGAACTAGTTGGTGGGAAAGAGTATAAAGTTCTTACTAACAAGTTGGACGAAAACGATGAAAAGATAGGCATTCCTGGCGCTCTCTATAGACAACCACGAATACTTGTGATTGGGCGATCGCCTCTGCTATACGGAAACGATAGAAAGGTGATTGGAGTTTGGCGTAGCAGTGATGGTTTGGACAAGAACGCCTACAAATTCGGTAGGCGGTATATGGTGATTTTCGTCGATTCTCAAAATCAACCTCTTCATATTGCACCAGTACAAATAACTGCTTGGGGAGTATTTCAAGTGTCATTTGATCAACAACTAATGGCATTCCGTGAAACCTGCGAACAAGCTTATGCAAGTTTTCAAGGCAAACATCACCAACCGAAGAATTTACTTTGGCATTCGATGTGGGTATTTTGTCCCATATTGAAAACAGAGAAACGTGAGAAAGGGGGGCAAACCTCCAATGCCTGTGTATGTAACGGATACGAAAAGCCAACTGCGCCCGACTGGGAGAGTTATTGTATTGGCAAGAAACCAATAGCTCAAGAAATTGCCCTTGTGCATAATTCCATCTGCGATTGGTGGAAAAAAGGATTGCCTAACAATAACTTACCAAAGCATATATCTCATGCACTAGATCGCAATCAATTGATGATGGAGTCACAACGATTGATTGAAGCTTTAGGTTGGAAAGAGGAAAAGGGCAAACAGTTTCTCATAGATAACTATGGGAAAAAAGGAAGGCAGTCACTAACTAACGAAGAATTTGCTAACTTCGTCAACAAATTGCAGTCTATGCAAGCAAATTATGACGATGAAGTTGGTTACTGGGAAGATGTGCCTTCTTAATAGCCAAATACTTGTTGAGGTGATTGCAGCAATTGTGTTCGCCTTTATGCTTCCCTATTTACCTTCAAGTAGGGAAGCATATTTGATCAGTTCTCAAGTCTTGTCTACAGCTAACAAAGAAAAGGCATATTAGGCTACAAAATAGCTCTACAAAAGTAATCTATAGAGCTACTACTTGAGAAATACTCACAAAGAAAGCTTCGCTTAATCGAAGTGAAAAATAATGATTGAGGTGAATAATCATGGTACAAGCAATTGACAACCCTATCGTTGCAAATTTCCTAACTGATGCAGTAGTCGAGCGCCACAATTTCTCACAGTTAAATAAAACCCGCATTAGATTTCGCATTCAGCTAAAGAAAAGTACAAAGTCTGCTGCTCCTAAATGGGCAGATGTCTTAAAAGCTGAAGTCTCTGAAATTGAATCAGACCTCGTGAAAGTTACAAATTCCGAAGTCGGTTTGCGAGGTATCAAGGTATTTAAAAAGCTTGATGAAGCTGCTGCCCAATTGCGTCAAGAGATTGCTTCGGTTCAAGAATGGATGTCTGCGGATACTGGTGATTGGATTTGTCCGATTGATTTGGCTCCACTTGTTTGGAGCCAACTACTTAATATTAGGGATAATATTGCCCCTGGTTTACGCAATCAATTAAAAGCTGATTATGAATCAGGACTCGCAGATTATCAAGAGCGGATTGACCAGTTCCTCTCACTTAACACTTGGGAATTACCCCACGATAAGCAAGAATCTGTAAAAGCCAACTTGTTAAGAGCATTTCCGACTCTGACCGATCTCGAAGACTATTTGCAAGTCATTATTGGTCGTCCAGTGATTATACCTGCCCTCTCTGAGCAACTCAACCAGCAACAAGCCGAATGTCTTGACCAGATTACCAAGTTCATCCAACAGTATGACCAAAATCTGGAGCAACGATTAAGGGAATCTGCTCTAGCTGGCGGTGAACAACTTGCCGCACAGTTGCTTGAAGAATTGAGCGACTGGGAGCCAGGACGCAAGCCAGTCCAGTTCAAAAAAAAGATGGAAAAACACCTAATGAAAGTGCGGGTGTTACTGGCAAATGCCTCACCGGAAGCTGGCAGCAGTTTACAGCAGATGATGGAGCATTTGGATTCGATTGTCACCGACCCAGCGATTGAGTCCAAAAATCTTGGTTCTGATACGCGCAGTCAATTACAGCGAAAGATGGAAGAAATTCGGGTCAAACTCCTAGACGAACAGCGCAATCTCCAAGAGCTAGCGACTGGCGACGTGGGCTTGTCGAAAGCTACGGTCATGTCGTTCAAGTTCAGGTAAAAAACAGTCTTGGGCGAGGGTGCATTCGCTCAAGACTAAATACCTTAAACGAAAAATGCATATACACCTCACAAAGAATACCGCAGTTCTACCACTATAGGAACAAAATTCTCATGTCACACTTCTCAACCGTTAAAACCAAGCTCACATCCTTTGAATGTCTGGTACAAGCTTTACAAGATTTGAAACTGAATCCGCAAGTTCACTCCTCACCACAATTACTAAAAGGATACTACGGTGGCTCTCAAGGAAAAAGCGCTGAAATCATTGTGTCTGGTCGCACCATAAAAGCTCGTGCAGATATGGGATTTAAGTGGAATGGGTCGGAATACGAAATGATCCAGGACGAGTACGAAGTAATTAGGCAATTAGGAGGAAAGTTCTACGCCTGTCAGCTAATGCCTGCTTACGGACGGCGGATGGTTTTGGCGAAGGCTGCCGAGTTACAAGAGCAGTTTGGTGAATGTGCGATCGCTGAATCAACTAAAGGAACTGTGCAAACTCTACGCCTAACCTTTGCCGGACATCAAGAAGTTAAACAATTTGCACGGAGATAAATTATGGAACGTTCAATACTGATTCATTTCGACAATGCTACAGGTGAAGTTCGAGTGGAGGCTGAGGGATTTGAGGGTTTGAGTTGTTTATCGGCTACGCAACCATTTGAATCCGCTTTGGGAGTTGTGAGCGAGAGCGATCGCACGTTTAAGGACGAAGCCCAAACCCAACAACTTCGGACTACCCTAAGCAGTCAAACACGTTTGCACCAGTAATCAGTCATCAGTTACCAGTTTTAACTCGGCTGGTAACTGCTGATCATAAAGGCTTCGCCATTTCATAAGTGAAATATTTGAATAATTGACATGAAACTCTCAAATCTGCTCTCCACACTCGATTCACAAATTCCGATCGCAGCGCTTGATGTGCTGTCTCCTGATGAAGCAACGATTATTCAGTGGTTGACTACAGAGGCATCTAACAAGCTATCAAGTCCAGTGTTTTTCTGGAATCTGGGAGTATCAACCTTAGAGCAATGTTTAATCGCAGCAGATGGGGGATTGGTGTTTAAGCCAGTTGCAGAGTATAAGAAACCACCACAGGCTGATCCATTGTTATATGTGTTTGATTACATTGCTAACTTTAGTGGGAATGGTGTATTTATCCTCGGAGATATTCACCCCTTTATTGCGAAGAATTCACCCCAATTGAGTTGGGAAATTTTAAGCAAGATTAAAAACCTTTACCACAGGTTAAAACCCACAGATAAACGCATTGTCTTGTTAGGTCAGAACATACAATTACACGAATCCTTAGTCAGATTGATTCCTTATTGTGAAGTTCCTTTACCTAGTATTGACCAAATACTTGAACATATCAATTCTTATTTGCATGACCTACAACAGTCAGCTATTGAACAGGAATTGACTTTCACTGTTACGCTTGAAAATGCTGAATTTGAAACTCTTTCTCGTGCTGCACTGGGTTTAACCCTGGAGGAGATTAGCGACTTCCTTCGGTTAACAGTCAAAGAAAACTTAACTAATGATGGTGTCGTTGTCGGCGCTGATTTCATCCCCAAAGCCGTCGAGTACAAAACTCGGCTACTGTCTCAAATGGGTATCGAGTTGGGTAAGCCAGCCAGCATACTCTTCGGCGGTTTGGATCTACTGCGCGAATGGCTGACTCGTCGGCGGCGGCTATTCACACAAGAGGCGCGAAGTCTTAGCTTACCCCAACCAAAAGGCGTGCTACTGGCAGGGCCTCCAGGTACTGGGAAATCTCACTGCGCCAAAAACATCGCTAGCATACTCAATCTACCACTTCTGCAACTCGATATTGCGTCCCTTCTAGGTTCACTAGTTGGCGAATCCGAAGGTAATGTTAAACGCGCACTGAAAACAGCATCCGCGATCGCACCTTGTGTCTTGTTTATTGATGAGGTGGAAAAGGCGCTTTCAGGTATTGGCGATACAAGTGGTGTTAGTCAAAGGATTCTTGGAACTTTGCTTACGTTCATGAGTGAGTGTACTGCTGGGGTATTTATTGTAGCTACTTGCAATGATCCATCAGCACTACCAAGTGAGTTTAAGCGCAAAGGTAGGTTTGATGAGGCTTTCTTTGTTGATCTGCCCACTGAGCCAGAACGGGTACAGATTTTGGGGATTCACCTAGAGCGATTTGGTATTCACCTGGAATCGGAGTACCTCGAAGCGATCGCAGCTTCGACCGCAAAGTTTTCAGGCGCAGAACTGGAAACCCTTGCTTCGGAAGCTGCTCTACTGGCATTGGATGAGGGTAGACCGCAGCAGGTAACGCTTGCTGACCTCGAAGCCTGCCGTCAAACGATTACCCCGCTTGCCGTTACTGATGCTGCTGCTGTCGAGCGTATGCAGTCCTGGGCGGCTACCGCACGACGGGCTAGTAGTCCTGTGGTTGCAGCGAAAACTCAATCTTTGCGTGCTGCTAAATTTCGGAATATGAACTGATGAAAAAGCGATTGTCTCCTGATTCTATGGGGGCGATCGCCATCGGTTCATAGCGGGTACGCCATCGCTCTTTCTTTTGCTAATTGATAGCAACCAATTAACATAGTTAATAAGATGCAGAAATATGGCAACAGACTTAGTTACTTATTACGGGCAGACTCCAACCATTGACCAACTGGTTGAGAATTATGGCGCATATTTGGAGAAATTAGACAGAGAAACAAAATTGTTGCTTCGGACGGTATTAACAAATTATGTATTTATGCTAGAAAGGCATAAGCCGAGCAGTTACACATTAATAGAAGCTTCTAGGGATGCACTTTTTGTCACATTTCTTGGTATGGATACGCCACAACTTTTGGTAGATATTTGCTCACAATTAAATGGGCTAACAACACACGAAGCAGAAACAATACTTGAAGCACTACAACATCAAATTAGATGGGGCAATGCCCAGAAGTTAGCGAGTTGACTGGGTTAAAAACATGGAAATCTATTTAGTGTATGTTGATGCTATCCAGAACAGCAATAAGTTCTGGGCGGCCATTGTCGAAGATAGTAACTTGACAGTGCAGTGGGGCAGAGTCGGTTATCAAGCACAAACCAAAGTTCACACATTAGGCAATCATCAGAGAGCGGTTAGTAAATTTAACAATCTGGTAGCTGAGAAAAAAGGTAAAGGCTACCGCGAAAGTCAGCCAGAGATTGATGCTAGCCGCAGTGTTGCAGACATTAGACGAGCTATTCAATTGTTGAATATTCTCCGTCCAGCTGTTGCTCTCCAGAATTTTGGTGATACCTACATATCTGCTCTTAATGAATATCTGAAAATCGTCCCAACACCTTTGGGGATGCAGATAAATTATCACAGAGTTTACCGCACAGTAGCAGATATTGACTATCAGCAAGAATTACTCAATTCTCTGTTAACGACACCTGCACCACAAGTTGCTGCGGTGGCTGTTGGTCATGCCCCTGAAGCGACAGCAGAACTCAATGTAGTCAGTCTCAAGACTATCAGTAAGAATTTCTGGCGACATTTGTAAACGAATTACCACAAAGCTTCTTTAATAGTAGTTTTGTGGTAGTTTTTTTATCGTTGAAAATCAAAACAATGAGTGAATATGGCGAAAATAATTGTTAGTTCTTGGGAATCAGAAGGGTATGGACATTTTACTCATACCCAACAAGAGATAACTTTTCAAGAAAGAAAAATAAGGGAAATATGTGACCAGTTAGGCATTAATTTCCCTGAAGTGGATATACAGGTTACATCACTTAGCACCCGAACACAGATTATCGCTGATGAATCTGTATTGGATCATGTAGAGCCGATTTACTTTAGCGATGCGGATTGATTAAGTATATCCCTTAGTGCGGTATGCGCTGGGGGATATTTTTAACTGACTTTCAGCTTAATTGCTTGTTTGTCCTTTTGGTTGTTTCGTATGAGATCGCTTAACCATTAGAATATCTTTTCTGAATGTGGAATTTTTATGTAAATTTAACCACATATACCTGATGAAAGTTTACAATATAATTACTGGAACTAATTTAGTTACAACCAAAGGCTTTGGTTTAACCCATGACTGATAATAAACAAGTTGTCTGCCAACTCACTCAACAAAAACCAAGACGTGTTTTGGTTGTAGCTCCAAGTGAACTAGCTATCCATCATCGTCACAGACAATCCTTTCAAACACCGCCTAACTTAGGCAATTACATTCTCAAAGTCATCGCTAAATTGTCCATCGTCAGCACTATGTTGTTTGGCATCAGTGCATTAGGCTACTGGGGATTAGAAATCGTTGAAGCTAACACAATCCCGACGATAGAAGATAGATACGATTGGCAAACTCAAAAGCATATTTGTTTAGGTTGGATGCTGTTTACTTTTTTTAGCTTTATTGGAAGTGCTTCTTTTGGTAGCGAGTCCCATTAATAAGTTCCAGATGATAGAGTTCATAATAAAATTTCATCATTCAAAAGTCATAATTGGGAAGCAATTTAATATGATTGGTAGATTGATTCATGAAAATTTCTGTTAATATTTTAACTATTCAGACAGATGTATTCAGAATAGTTGAATTCTTAATATTTAATATCTGAGTAAATTTTAGTAGAGCAATTATGAATCCTATTAATCAGGCTATTTTAGAATCTCTGCGTTCTGGCGAGAAAACTGCTGGAGAATTAAAAGACATATTTGATTGTAGTTACAGCGTCCTTGATAAGGGATTGCAGGATCTGATTGACACACACCAGATTGAAGCCGGATGGAGTAATGATAATTATCCAGCAAGAATTTATCGGCTCAAGCGCCAGCAACAATCTATGACTTTTTGGAAAAATTAGTCATTCTTTTTTAATGCTAGATAATTTTCCCAATCTCAATCATTTCAAAAAGCAGATTTCAAGATTCCGCAAGAATTGAAAAGACAGTAATGATTGCAGCCAAGTATTTTCTCTCTATATTATAGGGAGTTCTACTAAACTATACGGTTTAGTTTTACTTTGGTCGCAGCTACCTTCACACTACCCCTAGTAGTTCACCAACCCAAAATTGCGCTTGTGGAGGTCGGCAGAGGAGCAGAGGGGAAAGAACTTGGTATTTGCCTCTCCTCTGCTAACCACCTTTGCATTGTTTCCTTAGCAGACTACTAGTTGCAGATGAATCTCCGACTCAGCTGCGACCATCATTAACTTATGCTGCTGTTCCTCAAATTTAATCATGTGATTTTGCATACCTTTACGGGAACTCTAACTTTAACGAGTTCAATCCAGGTATTGGTGATGAGAATTACTTACAAAGAATCAAACCTCTGCTTTCAATTGTTGTTAACAGCATTGATCGCAGGATTTTTCACTTCAGGCATATCATCACCAGCCTTAGCTCAGGTAATATCTGATGGCACGACTAACACCAGTGTCAGCATTAATGGAAATGACTTTAGGATTTTCAATGGTGTTAATAAAGGAAATAATTTATTTCACAGCTTCAGTAATTTCTCAGTACCGACAGGTGGCAGTGCAACCTTTGATTTAACTAACACACCAAATATTACAACGATATTTAGTAGAGTTACAGGCGGTAATGTTTCTAATATAGATGGGTTGATTCAGACACTCAGTAGCAATAACCCAGTCAGTTTATTTTTGATGAATCCGTCGGGGATTGTATTCGGGCCAAATACCAGCCTAAATATCGGTGGTTCGTTCGTCGGAACAACAGCAAGCAGTATCAAATTTAGCGATGCAACAGAATTTAGTGCAGTCAATTCCACTGAACCACCGTTGTTAACCATGAGTGTACCCGTGGGGTTGCAGATCGGAAGTAATGCGGGAGCTATTCAAGTCCAAGGCTCACCAATTCACGTGCAAGGGCCTCCAGGGTTAGGGTTCGGTTTGTTCTTTTTTAGATTACCAACATTATCAGTGATTCCCAACCAGACTCTAGCACTTGTGGGTGGTCAGATTGATATTGATAGTGCCAATATTTCTGCTCCTGATGGACATATAGAATTATGGGCGCTGCAAAATGGAGAAATTGCCCTAGACAAGGAAACTGGATGGCAACTCACTTCTTTGCCAAATACTGTCAACGGGGGTACAATTACACTGCAACAAACTTCTTTTGTCACTGCGGATGGTAGCAACGGCGGCGCAATTAATATTTGGGGACGGGGATTAACCTTACAGGATGGCTCGAACATTGGTGCAACAACCTTTGCTGGACAAGGAAAAGGTATTACCGTCCAGACTACAGAATTTATCGATCTTTTAGGAACCACCGATCTTGTTAACCAACCTCTCTTCGCTGGGATCAGCACTTCTGTAGGCAATTCATTAGGATTAATTGTACTTCCAGGGCCACCAGCAACAGGACAAGCAGGAAATATAACCATCGAAACTGGACGTTTAAAGATGGCTAATGGAGCTTGGCTTGTGTCTAGCACTTCTGGTAATAACTCTAGGACTGGAAATATTACCATTCACGCTACAGATGTGGATCTCTTGGGATATGAAACTTTACTTGGATCTTCTGCAACTACAATTGCTAATTTACTTCTCTCTGGAAGCAATAATCACAGTGGACAAGTTACTGTTGATGCTCAAAGGATTCACCTATTCAATGGCGGTCGTATTAGTAGCAGTGTGTTGGGAGGGAATGGTACAGGAGGAGAAGTCTCCATTCGAGCTACCGAGAGTTTAGATATTCAAGGCGCTAACCCTGTTGGTATATTTAGTGCAGTTCTCGCTTCGCTGGAATCTGGGACAACAGGACAAGGAGGAAACATTTCTATCGATACAGGGAATCTCATATTATCAAATGGTGGGGGCATTACCAGTGAGGTAGTAGGTTCTCAAGTAAATTTCTTGGGTCTTTTTATACCAGGAGCAATTGGTACAGCAGGAAATATTGATATTCGAGCTAAAGATATACAAGTCAGTGACCCGATGATTGATGGATATAGCCAAACTATCACAGGTATCAAAGCTTCTCTGGGTAATGGTTCTGTGGGTTCAGGTGGCAATCTTAACCTGACAGCTGATAATCTGCGTGTTTTCAATGGTGGACAAATTACTTCTTCTAGTTTGGGTCAAGGATCTGCTGGTAGTGTTAACCTGCAAGTGAAAAATCTTGACGTACAGGGAACTTCCCAAAACTTAATTAATGGTAGCTCTCTCAAGAGTGCGATCGCCGCATCTTCAACAACTAGCTTTGCTGCGGGGTCTATAAATATCACATCAGATGCAGTGCATGTCAGGGATCATGCGGAAATTACTGTGAGTAATACAGGCAGTGGCGATGCAGGCAATCTAAATATTACTGCTAATAACATCTTCCTTGACAATGGCGCAAATCTGCGTTCTGAGGTGAATGGAGGGGGTCAAGGTGATATCCACCTCAATGCCAATGATGTACTGCTATTACGGCACAGCAGTAACATCATCACTAATGCCCTTGGTACTTCTACAGGAGGCAACATTAATATCAATGCTGGGTCAATTGTCGCTGTGCCAAAAGAAAACAGCGATATTTCGGCTAATGCGGTACTGGGAAGCGGTGGCAATATCCAAATAACTACTGGGGGCATCTTCGGATTGCAATTTCAAGACCAACTTACACCCAATAGTGACATTACTGCCAGTTCCCAATTTGGGTTAAGTGGTACCGTTCAAGTTAATACTATCGGAGTCGATCCAAATTCGGGTTTAGTCGAACTACCTGCAAATGTTACCGATCCATCCCAGCAAATTGCCAGTGGCTGCGCGAGTAATCAAGGCAGTCGCTTTGTCGCAACAGGTCGGGGTGGTGTACCACAAAATCCCAATCAAGAAGTGAGGAGCGATCGCACTTGGTCTGATATTCGTGATCTCTCTGCATACCGTAAAATAGGCGAAGTGACAGTACAAATACCAGCATCCCCTGAAACTCTTGTCCAAGCTACTTCTTGGCATCGTAATGCTGATGGAAAAATTGAGTTAGTTGCAAATAAATCTTCTAATCAGCTTCAACAACCATTAACCTGTGCTGCTCTTCCAAGGAGTTAATTTTTTAGTTTATAGGTTCCGTCACATGGATAAAGCTCAAATGATTTCACCTTCTGCATTAGTAGATAAGCACCGTCAAGCAGCAATCGCTTTAGCCAATGGGAAAGAAATATTGGTAGAAAGGGCGTGGCCTTTTTAATGGGAACGAGTGCTGCAATATGCGAGAGTTGAGTTCGCTACTTCTGCCAAGCCTTCACTGTGGAAGCTTACCCAAGAAATGCGATCGCTGAACACACAAACTTCAACAGGAATCTTGTGTTACAGTCCGTAAAAGTCCATACTGAAGCTGTATGTAACATAACCCGTCGCTTTTATAAGCCTAGCCATGCCCCAAGACTTCTCTCACCAGAATCTCAGAGGTCGTTCATTCAAAGGTCAAGACCTTGCAGGGGCAAACTTTAGCTATGCAGATATTCGAGGGACAGATTTTACAGGGGCTAATTTGAGAGGGGCTAACTTTAGTAATGTAGAAGCAGGATTGCAGAAACGTTGGGTAATTGGGATAGTACTAATATCATGTTTATTGTCAGGAATATCAGGTAATTTTTCAGGTTATGCAGGTAGTTTTCTTTCAATTTTACTGACTAATGGTTCTGCTAATATTACCAGTTGCATAACCTTTTTAATCATGCTTGTAGTCTTATTTGTTACTATCCGTCAAGGTTTAGTAGCAGGATTGGGAGCATTCATTTTCTATTTTGTCTTTGCTTTCGCTTTTGCAAGACCCTTTAATGTAACATTAGGTGCAACTTTAGGTTTAGGCGGAGCTTTCTCTTTTTTCTTTGCCGCAGCTGGAATTTTAGCTGGAGTCTTTGCTTTTTCTTTGGTGTTTACCGCAGCCGAAATCAGAGCTAGAGTCTTAGTTTTAGCTGTAACCATTGCAGGAGGTGGAGCCGCAGGAATTTTGACCAAAGACGTAGCAAAAAGTTTTGCGGGATCTGGGACAATCGCATTGCTTAGTATTTATATTGTATGGCGTGCTTTAAAAGAAGATCAAAAGCACGTTTTTATCCGAAATATCGCTGTTGCTTTTGCAAGCTTTGGCGGTACAAGCTTCCGCAATGCCGATTTAACTGATGCCAATTTTACGGCTGCCACACTTAAAAATACTGATTTGAGAAAAGCTATTTTGACTCGTACTTGTTTCAATAAAACTAAAAAAATTAAACTTGTTCGGACTGGAACAAGTTACTTGCAAAAAGCACAAGTAGTACAGGTTTTAATTGCAGGACAGGCACAAGACAAAAACTTTGACCATCAAGACTTGCGAGGAGTAAATTTTCAACAAGCCAATTTAGCAGATGCCAGCTTCATAGGTACTGATCTTAGCGAAGCCAACTTACAAGACGCAGACTTATCCAGAGCAAAGCTAAAGCAAACTCAATTAGACGGAACCGACTTCACGGGCGCTACTCTCACTGGAGCCTACATTGAAGACTGGGGCATCACCACTGACACTAATTTTGACGGTGTGAAATGCGAATACGTTTATGTGCGGCTCCCAACAAAAGAAAACCCAGACCCTCACCGTAAACCAGACAATAGACAAGAAGTTTTTGCTCCGGGTGAGTTTGGAGATTTTATCAAGCCAATCTTCGACACCCTCGACCTGTACCATAATCAAGGTGTTGACCCCAGAGCGATCGCTATTTCCTTTAAGCAGCTAGCCGAAAATCACCCAGAAGCAGATTTGCGGATTGTGGGAATGGAAGTGCGAGGCGAAGATAAGTTCTTGCTTCGTGCAAAAACAGCAGCGATGGCTGATAAATCTGAACTGAGCGCAGAATATTTTGATACTTATAATCAGATAAAAGGTTTGCCGGAGCGAGAGATTAAATTACTGCTAGCAGAAAAAGATAATCAAATCCGCAGATTAGAAAATATGGTGATGACGGCGTTAGAACGTCCTAGCTTTTATTCAAACGTTGAACAGGTAGGTTTTATGACAAACAATCCCGGTGGTTTTTCAGTTGGTGGTTCAGTTGATGGCGATATTAATAATGTTCAGGGTGAAAATAACCAACAAAGGGTAAGTAATAAAAGTTCTAGTTTTAACTTACAAGGCGCTCAATTCGCTGGTGGTCTAGTCAACGCAGACACAGTAAACGCACAACAAATCGGCGGCAACATCACCAACTACTCTACTGAGCAAAAGCAGAATCTTGCAGAAGCCGCAGCAGAAATTCAGCAGCTTCTCAATCAATTAGGGCAGATTTACCCTACTAGCACTCCACTAGAAAAACAGATAGCGGTGACAGAAGCACTCAAGAAAATCGATAGTAATCCTACTTTGAAAGCGCGGGTAATTGGAGCGTTGAAATCTGGTGGAACTGAGGCATTGAAGGAATTAGTGGATCATCCTCTTGTTAACATACTTTTGGCAACTTTAGAAGGGTGGCAGGATGCTGAATAGTTCAGTCGCTACAGATGAAGCAGAGGGGTAACTGGTGATGGCGAATGAGGAGCATTCTGCAATATTATTGCAAGAAGGAGTAGAGTACTGGAATCAGTGGAGAAGAGACAACCCTGATATAGTTCCACAACTTTCTAACGATAACCTGAGCCAGTTAAATCTTAGCGGTATTAATCTCAGTCAATGTAATCTAACTAACTTCTACTTCCAATATACTAATCTTCATGAAGCAAATCTTAGTCAAGCTTACCTTATCAAATCTGACTTTAGTTTTTGCAACCTGACTAACACTAACTTTACCAACGCTTATCTTAGTCATTGCGATTTTACTCAGGCTGAACTCAATGGCACGATTTTTGATAATGCTGACTTAGGCTATGTTAACTTAAGTTTTGCCAAACTTAATGCAGCTAATTTTAGGGGAGCTAACTTCAGGCAGACGCAACTTCAAGGTTTAGATTTAAGTGGTTTAGACCTTAGTCATGCTAACCTTAATGACTTAAATCTGAGTTGGATTAAATTTATTGAGTCCAATCTAACTGGAGCAAACCTTAGTCGTTCTCAAGTATTATGGACAGATTTTACCGCAGCAATATTTACCGGAGCCTGCATAGAAGATTGGCATACAAACATTGTAACAAACCTCACTGACGTAATTTGTGACCACATCTACCTTCGCCAAGGTCAACAAGAACGCCGTCCCAACAATGGTAACTTTGCCCCTGGCGAGTTCACTAAGTTATTCCAAAAATCCTTAGAAACACTTGACCTAATCTTCCGCAATGGTATCGACTGGGATGCTTTCGCCTACTCGTTCAAAAAATTAGAAATCGAAAACCAAGGCGCACAATTGGATGTCCAAAGCATTGAAAAGAAAGGCGACGGCATTCTTGTAGTCCGAGTAACTGTTGCCCCTGATGCAAACAAAGCGAAAATCCACGGCGACTTCATGCAGGGCTATGAATTTGCAAATAAAGCATTAGAGGCGCAGTACCAAGCAAGACTTGAGGATAAAGATAAAGTAATCAATCAGTTATTTTCTTCAATTAACCAGTTAAATAAACAACTAGCAGAAACTTCTGGTAAAGTCTCGATTTACTACCAGCCTAACTCCCAGTTTGCAGGTGGAATAGTAGATGCCAACACTGTCAACGCAGACCAGATAGGTGGTAACATTCAAAACAACGACGTTTAAAAACGCTCAAGCCAAACCCATGCTTGATTCAGAAGACCCGAAGCAAGTTAACAACGACTTACGCAATTCCCAGTTTGGCGGTGGGTTTATTAATGCTGAGACAGTGAATGCTGGACGAGTTGGCGGAGATATTTGGAATATCTTCTTGGGACAGCCAACAGTAACACCAGTAGGCAATCCTGCTAGACCAAAGAATGAGCGGTTACTACTAGCCACAGTCAAACAAGAAGTTACAGCGCGGTTAAGCCAGTCTCTACATAATACTCTACTAATTAATTTAGGAAAGGAGTTACAACCGCAACAAGTAAAGCGACTTTGGGATACAGAAATAAAAGTTGGTTTAAAGCCTCCTGAAGTTCTCTCAGATAGCACAACAATTTTAGATATTTTTGATTCTCAAGAAATAGCAGGTAAACTTTTAATCCTGGGTAATCCAGGTTCTGGGAAAACAACGACACAATTAGAACTAGCACAAGCTTTAATTCAACGAGCAGAAGAACAGCCTGATTATCCTGTTCCAGTTTTATTTAATTTATCCTCTTGGAAAGATAACCGCCAAACTTTAACTGATTGGTTACTGACGGAACTTAAATTGAAATACGGTGTCTCAACCAAACTTGGTAAACAGTGGGTAGAAAACCATCAGCTATTACTCTTTCTAGATGCTCTCGATGAACTAAAACCACAGCGTCAAGAAATCTGTGTTCAAAGAATTAATCAGCTTTTACTAAGCCAAGAGCGTCCATCTTATATGGTTATATGTAGTAGAAGTGAAGAATACAATAATTACTCTACTCAGGTTCAACTCAATGGTGCTGTTTGTTTACAGCCTTTTAATAATAACCAAATTTATAATTACCTTTTTAATATTAAGCGAATAGACTTATGGGCAATTATTAGCAACGAGTCCGATTTACTAGAGCTAGTTAAAACACCTTTATTATTAAGCATTACTGTACTAGCTATGGAAGATATATCTCTTGAAAAATGGCAGTATCTTTTAAATACGGAAGCACGCTTACAATATTTACTGAATACCTATGTATCAAGAATGTTAGAGCGTGAAGTTAAAATTAAAACATACGCAAAGTTAAGCTTTCCGAAAAAAGAACAAACTATATTTTGGCTCCATCGGCTAGCTCAACAACTTAAAAAAGATTCAAAAACTGAGTTATTGATTGAACAAATACAGCCAGATTGGTTAGTTAGCAAAAACAGTAAAAATTTATACAAATTTATATTTGGATTAATATTTGGATTGATTGCTGGATTAAGTGGAATTCCATTATTTGGACTGATTGGAGGAGTAATTGGGATTCCACTTTGGGGAGTAACAAGAGTACTAATATTGGAAATATTTTTTAATTCTATTTATGTACGCAATTTGCAAGAAATTACACTTATAGAAAATATCACTTGGTTTAATTTCAATTATGAATTGCTAGATTTGATTTTATTTTTTGGGCTAGTTTTTGGGCTAGTTGGAGCATTAGCTGGAGGAATGCTTGCAGGATTAGTTTTAGGAGTAGTTGGAGGACTAGGGGGAAAGCTCATTGGACTAATTACAGGACTAATTACAGGGCTGATTATTGGGTTGATTATTGGGGTAATTGGAGGATTGGTTTTTGGGTTGGTTTTAGGATTAGTTTTGGGGTTGTTTTTTGGACTAGTTTTTGGTCTTGCTGGAGAGCAGTCTGGTTCGTTTATAGAAACAAAATTAATTCCTAATCAAGGCATTTGGAAATCTAGTATCAATGCTGTTTTATTAACCCTATTATTTGGGGTAATTGGATGGCTAATTTTTGGACTGCACAGAGGGGTAATGTTTGGGCTAATTACAGGACTATTCTGTGGTGAAGCCTGTATCCAACACTTCACCCTACGCCTCATTCTTTACTTCAACGGCTACATCCCCTGGGACTATGCCCGTTTCCTCAACTACTGCACTGAGCGTATGTTAATCCAGCGTGTTGGTGGTCGTTACCGCTTTATCCATAAACTACTGCAAGACCACTTTGCCCAAATGGAATTCAAGCGCGATTCAAGGTAATTGTTAGCCTGTAAATTGAGTCTCAGATAGAAGCAAAGCACGCGATCGCAAGTCATATACAGGTAGCAAGGTCAACGTCAACACTGTTAACTCAGAACGAATAGGTGGTAATATTCACAACAACGCTTAAACCTGCCCAAATTGACCCATGCCCGATTCACAAGACCCAAAGCAAGTCAATAACAACGACTTACGCAATGCCCAGTTTGGCGGCGGGTTGATTAACGCTGGCACAGTGAATGCTGGGCAAATTGGCGGCGACATCTACAATATTCACCTTGAGCAGCAGACGGTGGCATCAGGTAATTCAGTCCAATCACAGAATCAACGCCAGCGATCGCAACAAGAAAGAGACTCACTCGAAAAAGCTTACACCCTCCAAAGCAAGAAAGTTGCAAATCTACGAACAGCGTTGGTAATTGAAACCGATGTGTCCCGTAAGTTTCAATACGAACAACAGCTTCAGGCAGAGGAACGCACACTGGGGGAGCTTGGCGAAAAGTTAGATGCAGTTGAGCAACAGTTGCAAGCGGCTGAGAACTCTGGACTAACGGCAGACACAGCAATATATATTAAACGACCACCCATTGAACAGAAATGTTATAAAGCAATCGTGCAGCCTGGAGCCTTAATTCGCATCAAAGCCCCGCAGAGAATGGGTAAAACTCTGCTGCTAGAGAAAATCCTAGACTATTCTAGACAGCAGGGATATGAGACAGTCAAACTAGATTTAAAACTTGCTGATAATTCTACTCTAACTGACCTAAAAACTTTCTTGCATTGGTTATGTGTCAATGTTTCTGATAGCTTGGATGTGTCAGATAAAGTAGATGAATATTGGCAAGAAAGTTTGGGTTTAAATACAAGTTGCACTCGTTACTTTCAAAGATATTTATTATCGAATATAGATAATTCTCTTGTCTTTGCGATAGATAATTTTGAACGTCTATTTGAATATACCAATATTTTCTCAGAATTCTGCCTCCTGTTGCGGAGTTGGTATGAAACAGCCAAACAAGGAGACAGGATGGGAAAAATTTGGAAGAAACTCCGACTGGTGGTAGTTAATTCCACAGAAGCTTACCCTACTCTGGATATCAATCGTTCACCGTTTAACGTTGGACTAGCTATTGAGTTACCTGAGTTTAATCAGCAACAGGTGCAAGAAATAGTGAAATTGTATGAACTAGAGGGGTACTTTCGGGAAGAGGGATTAAGTCAATTAATCAAGTTAGTAGGTGGACATCCTTATCTCCTAAACGAGGCAATAGCTAACCTCAAAAGCCAGGAAACCTCTTTAGAGGAATTAATCAGCCTAGCTCCAACAGAACAAGGAATTTTCAGCTATCATTTACGGCAACAACTAGAATCTTTGCAAAGTGATTCTCAACTAAAAGAGGGTTATGCAAAAGTGATAACAGTAGATAAATCAGTACAGCTTAATCCTGAGATTACTTTTAAATTGCACAGTCTGGGTCTAGTTAAGATAGTGCGTAATGACTGTATTGCTAGTTGCGATTTGTACCGTCAGTATTTTTTGGCACGTTTGGAGTAGTTTATGGTTGACCAGTACATTTTTTCTGGAAGTCTACCTGAAAATGCCAGCACTTATGTCAAACGAGAAGCTGATGATGAATTAAATGAAGCCCTATTACAAGGAAAGTTTTGTTATGTACTAAATTCTAGACAAAGTGGAAAGTCCAGCTTGCGTGTAAGAACAATGAGCCGTTTGAGCGAGGCTGGTGTAGAGTGTGCATCTATTGATTTATCCTCCATTAATATTCAGACAGCAACTCAAGAAAATTGGTATGCAGATTTGATTGTTAAGCTCATCGATAGTTTTGCCTTGGATGTAGATTTTAAAGCTTGGTGGGAGCAGAATCAATTAAATTCACCATTGTTAAGATTTAGTAATTTTTTGACAAAAATACTTCTCGCAGAAATCTCAGAAAATATAGTAATTTTTATTGATGAGATTGATAGTGTTCTGAGTTTGAATTTCCCTACAGATGACTTTTTTGCTTTTATTAGGTCTTGTTATAATGAGCGAGTTGATAACCCCCAATACAATCGCCTCACTTTCTGTTTACTAGGCGTTGCATCACCGACCAGTTTAATACAAGATAAGAACCGTACCCCATTTAACATTGGTAAGGCTATCTCCCTCAAGGGTTTTCAATTGCATGAAGCTAAACCATTAGAAAAGGGTTTGCAGGGGAAGTTTAATAATCCCCAAGCAGTAATGCAAGAAATCTTGCAGTGGACGGGGGGACAACCATTTTTGACTCAAAAGTTGTGTCAGTTCATGGTTGAAGAATCTGAAGAAAATAACCCTCGTTCAGTAGAGCAAGTTGTCAAGTCACGCATTATTGAAAACTGGGAATCACTTGATGAGCCTGAACATCTCCGAACTATTCAAGCCAGAATTTTGCGGGATGAACAACGGGCAGGTTATTTACTAGAACTGTATCAGAAAGTCAGATTGAGTGAGGAACAAGCTGAAGTAACAGCAGATGAAACATTAGAGCAAAGCGAGTTGCAGCTTTCAGGATTAGTAGTTAGGCAGCAGGGTAAGCTGAGAATTTATAATCAAATATACCAGGAAATATTTAACTTCAATTGGATTGAAAATCAACTAAACAACCTCCGTCCCTATTCTGAAAATTTTCGCTTTTGGGTGAATTCTGGAGGTGTTGATGAATCACGGCTACTGCGGGGCAAGGCTTTGCAAGAAGCAGAAGAATGGGCAAGAGATAAGAATTTAAGTTATCAGGATAAACAGTATTTAGCTGCTAGTAAAGAGAAAGAAATTCAAGAAGAAATTGCTGCGAAGGAACAAGAAGCTGCTTTGGAACGCGAGAGAAAAGACAGGGAGGCAGCAGAGGGAAGAAATCAACTGCTCAGTGAGGCTAATAAGAAGGCTCAACGGAGGATTGGTATTGGAATTGTTGTTTTGGTTGTGGCCGTTTTGGGAGCAGCAACTTTAGGGATATCCACTAGAAAGCAACTTAATGAAACTAAAGCAGAAGTTGAAGCTGTTCAGAAATTAAATAAACTAGCTGGAGAACTACAAAGCAAGGGAAACTCTAGCTCAGAAGAGCTTACCTTTAGCTCAAATGAGGCTTTAAGGCTTTCTGCTTTATCTTTTAACATTAATAATCACCAACTTAAACAAGCATTAGTATTTGCTGCTAGAGCGCAAACACATCAACAGTTAAAAAAACTGAAAGAAGCGGAATCAGAAATTAAGCAAAGTCATAAGTTATTGATTGAAGCGGATAAAAAAATTTTAGAATCTAACCAAGGCTTACAAGTTCAAGTATTATTCCAAAAAAGTCAAGGTGATTTACTAGCCCAGAATAAAACAACTCAAGAAGCTATAAAATCTTATCAAAAAGCATTTAGTATTTTAAAGGCTCATCCCAACGAAACTGATTTTACTAAAGCTAATCAGTTGCTCACAGGTGAGAATATTGAATTAGTTCATCGAGATTTAATTAAGCTAAATCCTCAAGATAAAGAAGTTGAAGTATCTCTTACTAAACATTTATATGCTCAACTTGAATATTATTTAAAGGCTAAAAATTGGGAAGCGGCTGACATAAAAACATATAAACTCATACTTAATATTGCTAAAGAAGAAAAGGAAGGATATTTAAATGTTGAAACTCTCAATCGTTTCTCTTGTGACGACCTGCGAGAAATAGACCAGCTTTGGTTTGATGCAGACAACCGTTTTGGCTTTAATATCCAAAAAAGAATTTATACAGAAACAGGAAATCGATTAGATATAATAAATGCCGATGACTGGACTTCCGAAGATGTAAATAATTACTATCAGTTTGCTAAAGCAGTTGGATGGATAGCAAAACAGAGAGGAGAGAAAGTAGATTGGGTGAATTATAATGTGTTTATGAAAGGAATAAGAAATGAACCTTCCTATGGTCAAGGTGGTTTACCTATAATTTTCGGATTACCAGAAAGCAAGCTTTGGCTAGGTACAAAAAGTGCTGTTACTCTTAGTTTTTCAGTCTTTTCTCGCATTGCGAGTTGTAAAATATAGCATAGCTTACACGAGTGATTACTTTTAACATTACCCTTTAACTAATTGCTACCTCTCCCAATCCACCAAAACCCCATCAACACAAGCAATATCCCACTGCGGAAACTTCGCCAGCAATTTCTTGATCACAATCTGCAAAGCCGGATCATCATTCCAACACTCTTGCAAGAAGTCAAACCCCGGATTCTCCCCCGAATTGCTTGCTACTTTGAGTTTCTGCATACGCTCCGGTCGCATATTTGACCGCGCAACTATAGCCTCATACGACCATTTTTCATAACTGGGGGCAGGTGCGGCGAAACTTTCACCCTCATGAGCCGCTTTAACTTCTCCACTCGAAACTGAATTTTCAGCCATCAACGAAGTGGGGAAAGCCTGTTCTACTTCCTCCTGTGTTTGATGAGCGATCGCAGAATTTAGAGATTTTTCATTTTGGGCAATGGGCGCGGTGAAACAAGCACCTTCATGAGGGTATATCGCTTCAACAGCAGAGACTTGGTTTTCAGCGAACAACGGAGCAGGTTGACTTGGTACAGCTTCCACTAGCACCAGCGATGTACAGTCATTCGCCGTAGGCGAGTCTTCCTCCTTCTCTGAGACGCTTTCAACAGTCTGAGGCGAAGCGCCCCCCAAGGGCGCGTAAGCCGTCTCCTCCTCACGCGAAATCTGTGTAAGCGTGTCAGAGACACAGCTAACGAACTCTTCAAAAGAGTTCGTTAGCTGTTCCTGAACAGTTCGTGAAGGTTTTTGAAACCCTTGCTCTAACTGACTTTGACCTAAAATAGATGCTTTATACAAAGCACCCATTTCTTCACAGCCAGCATCTTTCTCTGAATCCCCAGCATTTGATTCTCGTTTTTCAGCATCTAATTCTCGTTTCGCAGAATCCCCTTTTTCCCAAAATTCCTTTATCCGACTGCCATGTAAATTCTTGACAGTCCACCTCATAGTTTCTCGGCCATCTTCTATGGACTTGTCTGGCTTGAAAATGAACAACCCACTTTTAGAGAGAATTTTCTTCGCAGAGATAAAAGTACTGTACCCCAAAGCAGAGGTCAAAGGCATCCATCGAGAACCGTAGGGGTCAGCCGTCCAACATTCTTGCCACAATTGCGTAACAGATGGCTTTTGTTGCGATGCCCAGAGCATATCTTGAATCGGAATAATCACATGAAGTCTTTTGTATGGTGATTGTGGTTTAGCGGCAGCAGCCTTTTTGGGGTTGGGTCTGGTAATAGTTGCAGTCATATTTCAATCTCCTGTTATATTGACGCACGAAAATTTCCCCCATTGCGGTCACGGGGCTTGGTACTTTTATTTGGTTGTCTAAAAAGTTACCAATACACTGGAAGCTTATTGAGGTTGCCAGAATCGCAACTCATCTCGAAAATACCTATCAGTTTTCTTGGACTGGTTTCGCCAGCAATCCCAGGCAACCAACACTTCCTCGCCTAAATCCTCTATGACTTCACCTCTCTCGACATACAAAGTACGGTATGGGTCGGCGTGGGCAACGATAGAGCCGATGCCAATGATGTTTGGTTGAGAGAATGCTTTTTGGAGTGCGGTAATTAACTCTGTTTCCTCACTGGTCAATTCCGCCCAGTAGTCTTGTTTAATCACCTCATACTCTTGCGCCACTACCGAATAGTCCTGCCACGTACATCCAGGCTTTGACAACACCTGCCGAATATCACTAACCGCTTGGGGTATCATCTGTAATTGCTCGGTTCGATAAGCGATCGCAGATTGTGTCAGTTCACTTCCCAGAATGATTGCCGCAGCTTCGAGGGCTTGGGTGTTATTCATAGCGCTGGCGAGGTTTTTCAACGCCATACCCATGAGCCGCAGACATTCTTGGGCATTCTCTTTAGGGGGTTCCTGGGCCAGCGATCGCAGATCAATAGTTTTCTCCAGTGCTTGCTTCACCTGCTTGTTCAACGCTTTACTCGCTTGCTGGGTCATGGTATTCCCCCACTGTTGCGAGGGACGTTGCTCTACAGCATTTTCCAAATCCTGAATACGCTGCCTAAGCTGTTGATTCTCAGCCTCCAATTTCCTTAGCCCCTCCATCTCCAAGAGCCGTTGCTGTAACTGGATATTTTCTTCTTTCTGTTGCTTGAATAGTTGTTGCAGAGATTGGATTTGCTCTTGCACTTGTTCTTCTGCTTTGGCTGTGGCCTCTGTTTGCAAACCAATCCTCAATTCCTGGGAAAGTCTCTCTAGTTCCTGTTTATGGCGTTCTTCAATAGCAGCGATCACCTCAGAATATTCTGCGGGGTAATTGCGTTCTCTGGGAAAGGGAACGCTGGGGGCATCTAAATCAGCATTGTTGATCAGCAGCCTCTCACCATCAGCAAAGGTAACAATCTGCTGCCAATGATTTGGTGCGTCTGCCTCAATTACTCCTGAATCCCCATAACTAGGGTGTGATTGTGATGAAACTATGACTAATCAGCAAATTAATTCAAGCGATTAATTGCTTTTAAACGCTCAAATCCAGGGTGAATGCGGGAAAAAGCTAGCATTTGGTGAAAAAGCTGGAGTTTATTCAAGTAAACTCTATGGTAAATCTACTGAGACTGCTATAGTCAGTCTGGAATGCCGTTCTGTACATTTGTAGCTTTGTATAGACACGACACTAACCATTATGCAGATTAGTATCCTAAGTGACTTATAAAAAATGCTGGAAAAACAACTTGTTGAGTTTTCACTAGAAGATGGTAGTAAGTTTTTAGTGGAAGTAGAAGAACCTAACAATACATCAGTTGGGAGAATAGCTCTTCCATCAGGTCGCATAGTATCTGAAGCTACAAAAACTTTTGAAGAAGCTATAGATAAAATTAAGCCAGCAATTGCAAGTATTGTTAATAAGTTCAAAGAGTTAAGTCCAGAAGAAATGGAAATCAAGTTTGGTATAAAGTTGAGTGCAGAAGCAGGAGCGATTTTAACTTCAGTGGGTGGAGAAGTTAATTTTGAGATTACTGTGAAGTGGAGTAAAAAATAGGATAGCGATTTAATTTATGTCAACTGAAAGCTACTCACATACATTAAAGGCAGCGATTGCTCGGATATACCATAATAATGGAATCACAGTTGTCGGTGCTGGTTTTTTAGTTGGCGATCGCTATCTCCTTACCTGCGCCCATGTAATCACAGAAGCACTGGGCATTTTAAGCAATACTCAAGAATTGCCAATTGGTATTATAGAGCTTGATTTTCCCCTGATTGCACCTGGGCAAAAACTCAAAGCAAAAGTAGTATTTTGGCAGCCTATAAATCCCCTACAAATCGGAGAAGATATTGCTGGATTACATTTAGAAGATGCCCCGCCAAACGGAGTGAGTTTTGTACAGCTTGTCACTGCATCAGATTACTGGAAACATCCGTTTCGGATATTTGGCTTTCCCCAAGGACATGATGTAGGTGTATGGGCAACAGGTGAACTCCGTGATGTACAGGCTAGCGGATGGATACAAATGGAAGCTATTCAAGTGACTGGATATCAGGTTGAGCCTGGGTTTAGTGGCGCTCCAGTGTGGGATGAATCATTACTAGGAGTAGTGGGTATGGCGATCGCCGCCGAGAGAAAGCGAGAAGGCGTAAAAGCGGCGTTTATGATTCCTACAAAAGTGCTTATGCAAACCTGGAATTTGCTAAATAAAGCTGTTCAACAGCAACCCAAAAGTTTGTCCCAACCTTTGAGTCGAGTGCAAGCGATTAAAGCGGAAGCATTGAACAAACGGTTAGAAATTTTGTCAAGTGATTTTGAAGCAGTATATAACCAATTGAACTATACAGAAAACGCTGGGAGTCGTAATTATCTGCAAAGACAGCTTAAGACTATTGAACAAGATATAAATGATGTTGAATTACAGCTTAATGAATTAGAGCATGGGAAAAAGTAAAGTCCAGCAAATAAAAAAAAAGATTCTTCAACAACGTTTCGACGATCTAAAGGAACAATACAATACGGTTAATCAACAATTAGATAATACACTAAATCAAGGAGATAAAAGAAAACTGAAGAGGCAAATTCAGGAAATAGAGGCAGAGATGACAGATGTTGAGAATGACTTAAACAGCCTCACTCCGTCTATTATTCCACAGACTCTAATTCAAATTCTGACTTCCTTGTATGAAAAAGCAATACCTTCTATCACAAAAGCTTACCAAGCTTCCTGCCCTCAAGGGTTTATTCAACAGGCTGATACTTTAGAAGACATCTTAGAGACTTTACAAGATATTCCAAAAGGCAATAAGGAATTTACCTATATTGAGGAATTTATAGTACATTTATGTGTTGATTCTCAAGTGCCGCAATCATTGTCTCAACAACTCCAGGAATGGGGTAAAAGATATATTAACAATTTTGATCAAAAAATACGGGATATTCAATCAGATTATAATTCAAATAATCAAGACACTAAATCATATCTATTGATTCAAGTTAAACCGACTAAAACAAACAAGTTAGATAAATTCTATATCTACGCTTGGCTAATTCCCGATATTCGCCATTATAAACCGGAAGTAGGAAATGGATTTAAACAAGTATCTGTATCTAAATTATCCCAGAAAAGTTTTACACTTCAGAATATACCAAAAATAGTCAATTTATTATTAGAAGACATAAGTTCTGAGTTCCTTGGAGAATTAACTATAGAATTTTTCCTGCCTTGTAAACTACTTAATCACACAGTCGATTCTTTTATAAGAGAAGAATTTGGCATAGCAGAAAGTATTGGAAAAAAATATAAAGTTGTTGTGCGTGCAAATGAGCGACTGCAAAAAAATTATCCCTATAAAGGAATATGGTTTGATAAGTGGCAAAAAATTAAGCAGGTATATAATTCACAATGTAAACAAGAATTAATATCAGGAAATCATAGCCAAGAACTTATTCGCAAAAAGTTAGATAAAGCAAACGGTATTATCCTGATAAATATTCCGAAATCTACTAGCATTGAAGCAATTTTTTCGTATATTCTAATTACTGCTACTCCCATTGTATTTTGGCTAAGAAAAGAGCCAGAGAATGAAAATTTAGCTCACAGATGTGCAATCAATTCCTTACTAGACTGTTGTATTCAGGAACTTCCTGATAAAGTTAAAGAACAACGTCTTGATGCTCCAGAAAATCAGAATGATCATATAGGACATCATATTTCATTAGTTTGGGAAGACCCGGAACGTCTGACCCCTGATGTAGGCTACTTTTATTCACCACCACAATCTGCATCTTAAATTATGAATGACTGGAAAGTATTTAAGGGAGATGGAAAGGAAAAAGATAACTGGAAACTTCCAGATCCACCAAATTGGCGAAAATTCCGTAGCGATAATGATGGTGGAACTGCAAAAAAGCAAAGACGGGGTGAAACATTTCAAGCACGTCCTGAAGAAATTGAGTTAGTCAATGCAGCCTTATATTTACGACGACCTCTATTAGTAACTGGTAAACCGGGAACAGGTAAAACATCCTTAGCGTATGCAGTTGCTCATGAACTGAAGTTGGGAGAAGTATTACACTGGTCGGTCACAACTCGTACTACGCTTAAGGATGGGCTTTATCGTTACGATGCCATCGGGCGATTGCAGGATGCAAAAGATAAAGATAACTTGCAAGAAATTGGTAAGTATATTGACCTTGGCCCATTGGGAACAGCTTTACTACCCTCAGAAAAGCCAAGAGTATTATTAATTGATGAAATTGATAAAAGTGATATTGATTTACCTAATGATTTACTACATATATTTGAAGAAGGAGAGTTTGAAATTCCCGAACTCAGGCGGATTGTTAGTAAATTAGATGAAGTAGAAATACAGACCGCACATACTAATACAAAAGTAAAAATTCAGAATGGACGAGTTCGTTGTACAACCTTTCCGTTTGTAATTTTAACTAGTAATGGCGAAAGAGATTTTCCCCCGCCATTTTTGCGGCGTTGTCTGCGACTGAATATCAGAGAACCTAACAAGGAAGAATTAAAGCGGATTGTCACTGCACATCTGATCAATGAGAAAACACCTTCTAAAGAAGCTAATAGTCTAATCAAACAAACGGATAGTTTAATCACTAAATTTCTCGAAAAACGCCAAAATGGAGAGTTAGCCACCGATCAACTCCTAAATGCAGTTTACTTGGTAACAAGAGAACATTTCCCCAAAGGCGATACTAAAGAAAAACTAGTTGAGCAGGTATTGAAGTATTTGGATAGCTCAGAGGACTTATGATCACAAAACTGATTGCATGTCTGGAAGAGGTTGGACTAGAAGTTAATGCCGAAGAAATTGGTGATATTCTCTGGTTAGCAAACCAGATGCAACAAGTTGCCCCTGAGCCTGGACAAACTGAGCAACCGCATGAAAAACCGATTCAACCCTCTACACCCATATCACCTAGTTCAGGAAATGCCGCATCAACTGAGTCTTCATCTTCTATTCCACTTAAAAGAGAGCCTACTGTTTCTGCTTACTCATCAGATGTAATTCCTGACTCTGGTTCTTCTGGAGAATCATCGCCTACACCAGAAGGACTTCCCTTTAAGGCTCCTGCTGCACCTGCTTTAAGAAATTCTTTGGCGTTAGCTAGAGCGCTGCGTCCACTGATGCGAAAAGTGCCATCTCGAATAGAATTTGTTTTGGATGAAGAAAGTACAGCTCGACAAATTGCAGAATATCAGTTTTGGTCGCCTGTTTTACAGCCAGCAAAAGAACGCTGGTTAGAGTTGGTGCTGGTAGTAGAAGAAACTAGTACAACAATTGTTTGGCAAGAAACCATTGCAGAATTCCAAAAATTAATGGAACGGCATGGAGCATTTCGTAATGTATATACCTGGAGTCTACAAACAAAAACAGACGGAACACCTCAGATTTTTCCGTTTCAGCAAAAAATCACAGGAAAACAACGTTCTCACAGTCCAAAAGAGCTATTGGATGCTACAGGTAGACGCTTAATATTGCTGATTAGCGATTGTATCTCACCTCTGTGGTGGCAAGGAGAAATACACAACTTATTAGAAATTTGGGGGAATCATGTTCCAGTTGCAGTGCTGCAATTGTTGCCAGAGCAATTATGGGAGCGGACAGTATTAGGTTTAGGGAACTCAGTAAGCTTGGGTACAATAGCCCCTGGTGTTCTTAATTCGCAATTAGTTGTCAGTGGTTTACCCATTTGGCTGGAAGAAAAACCAAAAATGGCGCTGCAATTCCCTGTGGTGACGTTAGAGCCTGAGTCTTTAACAGAGTGGGCAAGAGTAGTTGCAGGAGCAGGTAGCGTTCAGAGGCTAGGTGTATTATTTCAGAAAAATTGGCAAGAGTTGATCCCAAAATTTCAGTCCCCAACTTCGCAGCCGCTATTAAATCCAGAATTATTAATCAAACGTTTTCATGCTACAGCTTCCCCTTTGGCCAAAAGATTAGCAGGATTCATGGCTGCTGCTCCTGTAAGTTTACCTGTGATTAATCTAATTCAGCAAGAACTCTTGCCAGAATCTCGGCAAATCCATCTAGCTGAAATTTTTATGAGTGGACTGCTACAGTTGATTGAAGGTGACAAGCAGATTCAAGTATCTCGCTGGCAATATAAATTTGTGGAAGGTGTGCGTGAAATTTTGCTTGGTTCTGTCAAAATCACAGAAATTGATGATGTACTGGAAAAGATTTCGCAATACATAGCAAGGAAAACAGGGTTACAAATCAAGAGTTTTGCTGCATTATTGACTCCTAACCCAGATTGGGATATCACTGTTCAAAAAGAGGTTATTCCCTTTGCTAAAATTGCTATCCAGGTATTGCGTTACTTAGGTGAAGACTATGCTGCTTTAGTAGAGCAATTACAACAAAAACCTCCAGTTTTAACTGAGGATTCTGAAGTAATTCCTAATTTTCCAGCAATACAAACTTTTGATTTTAAAGTAAAAACTATTGCCCTGGTTGATGAGATAGAACCATTTAATCTGCAAGCTTTTGAATTTGACGTAGCACTTATAGAGGTTAATCAATCTGCTCAAATCACTACAGATAATCCTCTAGAAATTGCAGATGAGATTATTTTTATTAAAACAGCAAAACATTTAAACGATACTGAGCAGTTATTAATACAAGGAATATTAGCCAATCAAACTTATGAGCAAATTGCAGCTTTAGCAGAATATTCTGTGCGTCACCTAAAGAATGTTGCGATTAAGCTATGGGAAGTTTTATCAGAAGTAGTTGGTGAAAAAGTCACTAAAAAAAATCTAAAAACCGTTCTCGAACGGCTGGCTGCTGGTCGCCATTTAACCATTAATCGTCATCATCAGCAATCTCAGTATTTTGTTGAAGAGTTAGGCAATGGCGTTGGGCTAGAAATGGTGTCTATTCCTGAAGGCAGTTTGATGATGGGTGCTGCAAAAAATGAAGAAGCAAGCAGCGATGATGAACGTCCTCAACACAAAGTGACAGTTTCAACTTTTTTTATGGGTAAATATCCTCTTACCCAGGAACAATGGGAGGCTGTAGCAGCTTTACCACAAATAAACCAAGAACTTAACCCTGACCCATCTAATTTTAAAGGTGCAAATCGACCTGTAGAAACAGTTTCTTGGTACGATGCGGTTGAGTTTTGCGATCGCTTATCTCAATATACAGGAAAAACTTACCGTCTCCCCAGTGAAGCAGAATGGGAATATGCCTGTCGCGCTGGAACTACGACTCCATTTCACTTTGGGGAAACAATTACGTCTGAACTGGCAAATTATAATGCTAGTAGAGTTTATCGCAGAGGGGTAAAAGGAACCTATAGAGTAGAGACTACGCCTGTGGGCAGTTTTGAAATAGCTAACACCTTTGGATTATACGATATGCACGGGAATGTCTGGGAATGGTGTCTTGACGATTGGCACAGCAACTATAAAGGTGCGCCAACAGATGGTAATCCGTGGTTTCATAACAATAATAATCTTTATCGAAAGCAAGGAAGTGCTGTACTCCGGGGCGGTTCCTGGTACTATTATCCTGAAAACTGCCGTTCCGCCTCCCGCAGCAACTACGGCAGGCGCGACAACCGCAACGACAATATTGGTTTTCGTGTAGTGTGCGCGGTTGAAAGAATTATTTAGTAGCCCTTTATATTTTAGCTATTTTGCATTTTGCTCTTGTTTTTTACCCTTGTTGAGTGTAAGGATGTCCGTTCGATCTAATTTTTTTGAAATCAAGGGTGTGCAGTAAAGAGATGATCGAGTGAGAAATAAGAATAAATGGTAAAAATAGTTATAAACGAAACACAGAAGAAAGCCCAATACTACGTAGAAGACCTGGGCAACGGAATTACGCTAGATATGGTGCTAATTCCTGGCGGCAGTTTTCTAATGGGTTCTCCAGAGGACGAACTAGAGCGCAGGGATTCAGAAAGTCCTCAGCATTCAGTAACTATTCAGCAATTTTGTATAGGTAAGTATGCAGTGACTCAAGCACAGTGGAAAGCCGTAGCAGCATTACCGCAAGTCAACAGAGAGCTACAAGCTGACCCATCGAGATTCAAAGGGGATCAACGACCTGTAGAGTGCGTTTCCTGGTACGATGCCGTTGAGTTTTGCGATCGCTTGTCCTCCCATACAAAAAGACAATATCGGCTACCCAGTGAAGCAGAATGGGAATATGCGTGTAGAGCGGGAACAACCACCCCATTTCACTTTGGCGAGACAATTACATCAGATCTAGCTAATTATCGTGCTACCGAAACTTACGGTGCGGGTGTAAAAGGAACTTACAGACAAGAAACTACAGTTGTGGGCAGCTTTGAAGTAGCTAATGCTTTTGGGCTGTACGATATGCACGGAAACGTCTTTGAATGGTGTCTAGATGATTGGCATGATAATTATGAAGGTGCGCCAACAAATGGAAGCCCTTGCTTTGATAGCAAGAATGATGATCTTTATCAAAAAAAAGGAAGTGCCGTGCTGCGGGGCGGTTCCTGGATCAACGATCCAGGCTACTGCCGTTCCGCGTATCGCAACTACTACTTCACGCGCGACGACCTCGGCAACTATCTTGGTTTTCGTATTGTGTACGCTGCCGGGAGGATTCTTTAGTAGCCCTTTACTCTTGTTTTTTTTATACTTGTTGAGTGTAGGCGAAGCGGAACGATCTAAATTTTTTTTAATCAAGGGTTGGGTAGCTTGGTAAGTGTCACAGCCAAACAGTTGCTCAACCCTACAAACTGCTTGCATCATGAAGCGGTTGAGTTATTCAAATTCAGGTAGCCATAATTCCGCGATCGCTACTTGTCCCAATCAACCAACGCACCATCCACACAAGCAATCCCCCATTGCGGAAACTTCGCCAAAAGCTTTTTGATCACAATCTGCAAAGCAGGGTCATCATTCCAGCATTGTTGGAGGAAGTCCAACCCCGGATTCTCGCCCGAATTCGCTGCTCGATTCAGTTTTTCTCTTCTTACAGGTCGTATATTTGACCTCGCAACTATCGCCTCATGCGACCATTTTTCAGGATTTGACACGGCGGAACTTTCACCCTCATGATTTGCTTTGATTTCTACGCCCGAAACTGAATTTTCAGTCATCAATTCAGCAGAGGGGCGACTCGGTTCTATTTTCTGATCTGCGATCGCTGAATTTAAAGATTTTTCATTTTGGGCAACGGACGCGGCGGAACAAGCACCTTCATGAGAGACTGCCGCCTCAACACCACAATTCTGGTTTTCAGCCAATAAAGGAGCAGGTTGACTTAGTACAGCATCCACAAGCGTTAGCGATGTACAGTCATTCGCCGTAGGCGAGTCTTCCTCCTTCTCTGACACGCCTTGAACAGTCTGAGGCGACGCGCCCCCCAAGGGCGCATGAGCCGTCTGCTCCTCACGCGAATTTTCTGTAAGCGTGTCAGAGACACTCCTCACAATCTCTTTTGAAGAGTTTGTGAGGAGTTTCTGACCAGTTTGTGAGGGTTTTTGAAACCCTTGCTCTGACTGGTCTTTACCTAAGATAGATGCTTTATACAAAGCACCCATTTCTTCAGAGCCAGCATCTATCTCTGAAATCTCAGCATTTGGTTCTTGTTTTAGAGAATTTGGTTGCTGATTAAGAGAATTGGCTTTCTCCCAAAACTCCTTCATCCGGCTACCATGCAAATTCTTCACCATCCAGCTAGCCGTTTCCCTGCCATCCTGAATAGACTTATCAGGCTTGAAAATGAACAGTCCACTTTCAGCGAGAATTTTCTTTGCAGAGATAAAAGTACTGTACCCCAAAACACTTGTTAGCGGCATCCACCGGGAACCATAAGGATCAGCCGTCCAGCACTCCTGCCACAGTTGCGTAACTGAAGGCTTTTGCTGCGATGCCCAGAGCATATCTTCGATTGGAATAATCACATGAAGTCTTTTGTATGGTGACTGTGGTTTATTAGCAGCAGCCTTTTTGGGCTTGGGTCTGGTAATAGTTGCGGTCATCTTTCAATCTCCTGTTTATATTGGCGCACGGAAATTTCCCCCACTGTGATGCGAGGCTAGGTACTTGTATTTGGTTGTCTAAAAAGTCACCGATACACTGGAAGCCTATTGAGGTTGCCAGATTCGCAACTCGTCTCGGAAATACCTATCAGTCTTTTTCGATTGCTCCTTCCAACAATCCCAAGCCACCAACACTTCTTCTCCCAAATCCTGTACCACCTCACCCCTTTCTACATACAAAGTGCGGTATGGATCAGCATGGGCAACGATAGAACCAAGCCCGATTATGGGAGATTCAGTAGATGTCGTTTGAAGTGCAGTAATTAATTCTGTTTCCTGGGTGGTAAGTTCTACCCAATAGTCTGATTTAATCACTTCGTACTCTTGCGCCACTGCCCAATAGTCCTGCCACGTACACCCAGGTTTAGCTAGCACTGACCTAATATCACTAACCGCTTGAGGCAACATTTCCAGTTGTTCGGCTCGATATGCGATCGCAGTTGGTGTAGGTTCACTCCCCAGAATTATCGCCGCAGCTTCCAAGGCTTGGGTGTTGTTCATAGCACTGGCAAGGTTTTTCAAAGCCATACCCATCAAGCGCAGACATTCTTGGGCATTCTCTTTTGGGGGTTCTTGTGCCAGCGATCGCAGATCAATGGTTTTCTCCAGAGCTTGTTTAACTTGCTTGTTCAACGCTTTAGTCGCCTGTTGAGTCATGGTATTTTCCCACTGCTGTTGAGGACGCTGTTGTACTGCGTGTTCTAGTTCCTGAATGCGCTGCTGGAGTTGTTGATTCTCAATCTCCAGTTTCCGTAATCCTTCCATCTCCAAGAGGCGCTGCTGTAACTGGATATTTTCTTCTTTCTGTTGTTTGAAGAGTTGTTGCAGAGATTGGATTTGCTCTTGCACTTGTTCTTCTGCTTTGGCTGTGGCCTCTGTTTGCAAACCAATCCTCAATTCCTGGGAAAGTCGCTCTAACTCTTGCTGATGTTGCTCTTTAATTTGAGCGATCGCTTCTGTATATTCTGCGGGATATGATCTTCCTCTAGGAAGTGGAACGCTTGGGGCATCCAAATCAGCATTGTTGATCAACAACCTCTCGCCATCAGCAAAGGTGACAATCTGTTGCCAGTGATTCGGTGCATCTGCCTCAATGGTTCCCTCATCTCCATACCTTGGGTGGGACTGTTGTGAAACTGTGACAATGGCTTTTTGAGGAACCACTGGTTCTTCAATTTTGGGAACCAGTGGTTCCTGAATAGATTGCTTTTTGCGTGGAAGTTGAGGAACCACAATATTTGCCGCAGCCGCAAAGTCTGATTCACCAGGAGAAGGGTTATCTTTGAGAGCGATCGCTACAGCTTGTTTTAGTTTCTCTGGTTCCTTGACTAAGCGAAGTAACGGACGAGCCTGACGCTCATTTTTGATGTGTCCGCCCAATTCGCCAACCGCGTCTATGACCTTTTTGGCTCCTAGCAGTTGGTTGATTCGTCGGTATCCACCCCAGGCGTATAATTCACGCTGGCAGTATTCTTCAAAGTTTTTATAGCCAGCTTGCAGGTAAAGCTGTTGTTCCCTCATCTGAAGGATTTCATCTACCGCTTGCCACTCGAATCGGTCGATAGCAGCGAAAGTTTCCTGAATGCTGGTGTTGACAACACTGTAATCGAGTGCTGTTGTTTGTTCTCTGTCTAGTGTCAGCATATTTATTGCCCACTATGGTAAATGCTTAAAAATTGAGGTGTTGCAGTTTAACCAAAGTGAACAAGAGCAGCTGATTTGGGGGATTTTTCCAAAAATGTGTCAGCATTATAGTTAGCTCACTTTGTCGTTAACGGATTGAGCAGGCGATCGCATAGCTTTGGTCGGCGGCGGTCGCTTTTACTAGGCAGCAGTTGATAACGAAGTATTTTCTATTTCAGTTTTAGAACTCGTTATACGAGATTTTTTTTGCTGGGTTGGTGCTTTGGCTCCTTTGATTTCATAATTCTCATCAACAACTGGGTTTGGCCCTCTGGCGTAGCTAATTAAGTCAGAAGGGGTAATCTCTCCTTCCAAGTCTTGTGCCAGTCTATTTAAGCATTCACAAAGATTGTTTAAAATCTCACCATCCAACCGTGGCATAGTTCTAGCGTTTCGTAAGTTCGATACGGAGTTAGCGCTAACCCCCATTTCTGCGGCAAGGTCACGGGCTTTAATGTTATGCCTTGCCATTACTTCTTTTAACTTCCACTTAATCAAGGCTTGATTCATAATTCTACACCTTAAGCTTACTTCTATCCTTACCTTACCACAAATAATCAAGCTTAGTACTATATAAATCAAGAAACAAGCCCTATAAATACAAGTTTAGCCTTGACAAATCCAGTTTTAAACTTTATATTATTAATCATAAGGGGCAAGGGAAAGCAAACTGCCTGCACCCGGACGCAATAAAGGGTTTGCACTATCTGAACTTTGACAGCACAATCCAGAGTGACTGCTTGAGGAGCAACCGAGGCACTGGCACAACCAGAGAAGGCGAGGGGTACACAGCATGGAAATGGATTTGCACTCAATAAGAAAGTACCAGCAGGACGACGGCAGTTGAAGCTTTTGAAGAGTCGTACACGTCGCCTGATACGCTGTATCTCCTGTTTTGGTATTGCTCAAGTGGCACTGGCTTTGAGTCACAAATATATGGCTACGCCAAATTTTTATGAGAGCGTTGTGCTGAACCACAACGTTGTTTGCACACATAACAAAAGCGACCGCCCACCCTGAGAAAGTATGCGATCGCTTTTTATCCAACTGAATGGAGATCAATATTATGCCTTATACAACATATACACAGCAAGCAATTCCTAGTTCTTCTCGTGACGAGCAAGCCACAGCCCAAGCGGAACTGTACACCCACCTCGAATCCCAAGCCGAAGCTGTAGCCCCAACCCAAGATCCTCTCACCAGCAGAGATCGCCGCATCATTGGTGAGATTATTGAAGTCGAACCCGAATCAATCCGCACTATCTGGATCGAAGGCGGAATCACAGTCTGGGTGCAGTTAGTCGGTGCTGGACGGCTACCATTTGATAGAAACTGGTTCGCCGCAAGAGTTGCAGAGGTTAAAGCGACTCTATCGGAAACACCCCTGGAGCGCAACGAACGATTAAGCGATGAACTGGAAAAAGCTTGCACTGCTTTCGGTCTGTACCACGGAGAGATCGACTGGCTCTCATTCAGCACCAAACTCTACCAAGACGGGCGCTTTGTCGGCTTCGTCGGGTGTAATCAACAGGGCTGGTACGCTCGACCAAGACAGTACGGGGTGAATCGGGTTGCTGGCAGTGCCAAAGATGTGATTGCGTTGTTGGGAGTCCGAACGGCAGTAGCGGCGTAAGTTGCTGAAGGTAGAAAGGCGATTGCACACCAAGACAACTGCAATCGCCAACAAGTTTAATCACTAAGCAGACACAATGATGGCACAAAATACAGCAAGTAACCTCATACTTTAAGATTCGGGTTTCGATAACCATCAACTGAAAATTATGCGTCCTCTAGCAGATCCGAACGCACAGGTGTAAGAAATCCTTATTACTGAAGTAAGAAAAGCGATCGCAGTTCAAAGGAAATGCGATCGCCTCTACAACGAAATTAGACAAACGAAATTATCATGGCACACACGATAAACTCATTTTCTCTTAAAGAAGACCAGTTGGATAATCCTCTAGAGAAAATTCTCCTCCCTCCAACAGACCCGAACGCAGAGGTGCAAGAAATTCCTGGCTACAAGCTGGTTTACGCTGACGGAGCTTGCCCCAGAAACTATCGAGTGTACACAGATGATTCGATGATTGGGGTGATATTTCAGTATATTACCCACTGGTCAAACGGAGTGGATTCTCTACGATACGCCAAGTCGGTTGATGCAGCAGTTGGACTAGACGAATTTATGACGATGACAGGCTACTTTACAGCGACTACAGAACAACCACTCACGGAAGAAGAGTTGCTAGATAAGGAATTTGATTTGCTCACAAGTGAGGAGTGGGAAAGGTTAAAGAGATACGTCCCAGAAACTAGCGATTTAGTAGCAGCGTAAGGAAACGGGTGGGCAGGAAGACCCACCTGTGTGGCAGGGAGCAAAACTAAATTATTAGTTTATCCGAATGCAACAACACAATTCATTGAATATAACAATGTCACCCATAGAAATACTGAAAGAATTCAACTCGTGCTATCTCAAGATTCAAGCGGTTGCCCAAGATGAAAACTGGCTTTTGTTGATTGCAGACAAGAAGATTGACCCAGAGGCAGCAACTCACGTAGGCGATACATTGCATTACTTGGGCGAGGCAATGGGGTGCGTGGAAGAAATTGTTGAAATCAAGTTTAATCAGGAATCAAAATCATGAAACTCTATGCAACCAGTATTCCTCAAATTTTGCCAAGTTGGGCAACTGTTATATCGAATAATGCAGGCTTAATTGAGGTTGAAATCAATGATGAATCCCCAAGCTTTCACTCAGTTTTAGAGGAATTAGCTACTGAAATTGAGCCAGGAGTTATTGGTGTAAAAGCTGGAGATTTATGTCAAATACTCAGTATTGAAATGGTTGATACTGACGAAGATAATTGACAGCCAAAATTTAGTAAACCAAAAAAATGAAATTCACAACTGTTTCTGTTAGCTATTCCAGAAAATTCAATCTCGGCGATTACGAATCACTGGAATTAGGTTGTTCTCTCTGGGCGCAAGTCGAGGATGGGGAAGACGCTGACGGAATAACCCAATTCCTCTATCACCAAGCCAAAGCTTCAGTCAAACAAGCTGCGATGCCTGTGTTGAAAGCCTCAGAGTTTCAGATAAATAAGGCTAAGTCTAGTAAAAAAGTGTCTGGTGATATTAACGAAAATTACTGGTAAAGAGGAGCCGGACAGTGCAAGAACTAATCAAAGCTTTAATCAAAGCAAAGGCAGAGTTTAACCCCATTCAAAAAGACGGGACTAATCCTCACTACAAGCGCAAATATGCAACCTTAGATGCTGTGTTAGATGCTGTCACTCCTGCGCTTAGTAAACATGGATTAGTAATAATTCAAACCACCGAAATCTTTGAAGGTAAAACCGTGCTACGAACTCATATTTTTCATGAATCTGGAGAGAGTATCACCAGCACTTATCCTCTACCTGAAATTAGTGATTCTCAGAAATTTGGTGCAGCATTAACTTATGCACGACGATATGCGGTTTGTGCAATTTTATCGGTAACTGCTGATGAAGATAATGATGCTGAAGGCGCAACTACTCCTCAAAAGGCTGAACAGCCCCAGAATAACATTAGACCCCGCAAAGACAATCAACAGTATAGAGTCCAGCAACCAAAACAAGCTTTAACTCCACCATCCATCAACCCAAAAGATTGGCGAGTCAAAGAAGTTCGCACACTTTTAAATTATCCACTTGATTTAGTCAAAGAGTGGCTGCATTCTCGAAATGTTACAAGTCCAAGTGAGCTTGATACTACCAAGATTGATGAGCTAGTGAAGACTATGTGTTTGGCTTGGGCTGGTAATAAGTTTGGACATCCGAATCATGCTGCTAACTCTTATCAAAAACAGGTAATCGATGCTGTATTACGAGGTGTTTCTGAGATGGAAGCAATTCAAGCATGGATGGAAGGAGCGCTTGCACAATTGCCTGAACTGAATTGAAGTAAACATATCTTCTCATAACACCAATAGGAGAATATTATGCCGAGAAAATCAACTTATCCCACCTCTACTGACCAGTCCTCACTCTGCCTTCAGTACCTCAGTCGTTGCGGTGGCAGCGCTCGGTTATGCAATATCAACTTTAGTCTTAGTGTGATTCAAACCTTAGTCAATCAAAGAAAGGTAAAGATTGCGAATACAGGTGCAGGTTTTTATGTTCAGTTGGAGGAATCCAAATGACTAACTACAAACAAGTTGTTCCCCAATCTCAATTAGACCACAAGAGTAAAATGGTTCTTCGTCGCCGTACTAGGAGAAGATTCAACCCCAGGATTTTTCTCGATCGCACCATAGAAACAACTGCAATTATCTCTCTGCTCTTGACTGGATTTTCGGGAGTTGGAGCAATGGGGTGCTGGGGAATGGAGATTATTGAAACGAATGCTGACCCCAATATAATCATCTCTGGTTGGGAGCAACAGAAAAATATCTGCTTAGGTGCAATGTTGGTCAGTTTTTCCGCTTTCTTGGGCAGTTCTTTAGTCGGAGCAAGCCTCAGCATTCAACGAGATAAATTTTAGTTGAGTTAACGGCAATGAAAGAGTACAAAACCAAACATGGCGGCTACAAAATCGAGACTACCGAATTATCAGATGGTGCTGTGGATGTTCATGTTGGGAAGCAGGGCTTTTTTAAAACAACTTGGGCATCACCTTCAACTCAAACCTTTGACAATCATACACAAGCTGTTAGTCATGCCAAAAATGCTATTGATAACGGCGAAATCGATTCAGTTTTCCAAGGTTAAAACACACCAATGGAAATCAAATTAACCACATCAGAAATTCGGACTATCTTACAAGGATGTCAACATACATTGCGGCTTGTGGGGAGTAGTAAGGATTATCGCAGGCTTCAATCATCCGAGTACTTTTCTACATCAAATGATGTGGTGCTAAATGATGCTGTCAATATTTTGTTTGAGTTAGTTGAAGCAATCGAGCAGGTAGAGCAATTTTCTCAACAAAAAGAATCAGGTCAAGGAGCAAGAAATTAAGTAAGAATTCTGGTCTGAGGGTATTGACAAATGCAACATCTTTACAGGAGTATCAACCTGAGTTCTTACAACTTGTTAACTATTAAGGCCCTTACCAGTAATAAAATGCCCAGCCGTATCAATAATATTTTTGGCAAAACCGAGGTAGATAGGCGCTTTCGCCCTTCGGGGCGAAAGCGACGGCTGGGCATTTTATTTCTTGGATCTCCCTAATAAAATATCTTGAATAATCAATGGTCACAATTCCAATAATTGATTTAAGTGCTTTCACTCGTAGCAATGCAACAAATCGGCAAGCTGTCGTGAAACAAATTTATCAAGCTTGCCATGAAATCGGTTTCATCTACTTGCAAAATTCGGGAATCTCAAAAGACTTAATAGAGCAAGTGTTCAGCTACAATCAATCTTTTTTTAAACAACCTTTAAAAGTTAAGCAAAAGCTTGCTTGGAGTGATGAATTTTGTAATACAGGATATGTTGCTCTTGAAAGAGAACGTCTTGCCCCCAATAAACCAGGTGACTTAAAAGAGGCGTTTAATGTCAACAAGGAAGGTACTGTTGGGATGGATGCTTGTATTGTTGCTTTCTATGATAGTTGCACAAAACTAGCTAACACAATATTGCAAATCTTTGCTTTGGCGTTGGAATTGCCTGAAGATTTTTTGACGACAAAGCACAATCAATATAATCATACCTTGCGCTTGCTCCACTATCCCCCATTGCAGACACCACCCAAAGCCGGACAAGTCCGTGCTGGGGAACACTCTGATTATGGCAGCATTACTTTACTTTTCCAAGATGAAGTTAGTGGGCTGGAAGTAAGAACAACAGCAGGAGAATGGATTGAGGCAGCTGCAATTCCTGATACTGTTATAGTTAATACTGGTGATTTAATGCAGAGGTGGACAAATCATGTTTTTTGTTCAACTCACCATCGGGTGATGATTCCTAATGACGACAGGGTAAACCAATCTCGGTATTCTATTGCTTTTTTCTGTCATCCTAATGATGATGTAGAAATTGCTTGTTTACAAAGTTGCCAAAAAGGAAAATCCCCTATTTATCCGCCTATTTTAGCAAGAGAATATCTTTTACAACGGTTACAAGCAACATATTAGATGGTTGTTGCTAAGTGGAAATTCGAGATGAAAACTTACGACTGGATTGTAGTTGGTGGTGGGATTACGGGTGCTGCACTTGCTTATGAATTAGGAAAAGCAGGCTTTGGCGTACTTCTGGTGGAAGAATATGAAATACCACAGAATGCAACTCGTTATAGTTATGGTGGCCTTGCCTATTGGTCGGGTACTACAGCATTTACTCGCCAATTATGCAAAGAAGCAAGCGCTCGCTATCGTATCTTATCTCTTGAGTTAGACGCTGATATCGAGTTTCGGGAATTAGATTTATTACTGACTATTCCAGTTTCTAGTGACCCAGAAGCGATCGCTGCCTCCTATAACAATTGTGCCGATGTACCACATTTACTTAGCCCAGAAGCCGCGATTGAACTGGAACCACTCCTAAATCAACAGGCGATATCTGGTGCTTTAACTGTTAAACACGGTCATATTCATCCACAAAAAACAGCACAAGCTTACATTCAAGCTTTTTTGCGTGGTGGGGGTGAAGTGCAAATTACCCAAGTATTGCAAATATTAGAAAGTGGTGTAAAAACCACTACTGTAACTTACCACAGTGCAAATGTTGTCATTTGTGCAGGTGGACTTAGCCGCCAACTATTAAAGGCATCTGGTATTTCCACTAAAATATATTTTACCCACGCAGAAATAATTGAAACTGCACCAGTTGATATCAAGTTAAGCACCTTAGTTATGCCAGCAAATGTGCAACGATTTCAATTAGAAGCTCAATCTGCTCAAGTCGATGAAGTTTGGGAGCAGCCAGGTAATGAACCAGTAACAGCGATTTTAGATGCTGGCGCAATTCAATTTCAAGATGGCACTTTACGCTTGGGTCAAATTAGTCGCATTCTCACAGATCCTCATGCCAAGGTAAATTCACAAGCAAGTGAAAAATGGTTGCGAGAAAGTGTCGGGGAAGTGTTACCAACTTTGAAGAATTTACCAGGAATTTGGCATCATTGCTTAGTGGCATTTAGTGCAAATCAATTTCCTATAATTGGTGCTGTTCCAGGATTAGACAATGTTTATGTGTTTAGTGGATTAAGCAATCCGCTAGTAATGGTACTACCCTTAGCAGAACGCTTTGCTAATAACAGTTATCTATGATTATAAGCCGATGTCAAAACTGAAGTACTTAAATATTTGTGCTGGAGCAATGGGAATAACAGCAGTACTGTTGGGAGGCACAATTGTATTCAAAGGGCTAACTAGCGGGGCAAGCGCAAGAAGTGTACTTGCAGGAACGTGTTTGTTATTAGGTGGTTCTTGTTTTGCTGTCAAGAGTCTGTATGAAATTCAAATCGAGTCAGAGATTGACAAAGTATTAATTGAAAGACGCAAGGTAATACCCACGAATTGTAGAGGATGCCGGAATTTTCACGGTGTTAAATACGAAGGAGTAACGCTGGTTTGTGCAATACATCCTAACGGGGTAGAAGGGAAAACTTGCCCTGATTGGAAAAGTTTTAGGCAACGGGACAAGTCTTAGTATTTGTCAAGACAAGTCTTAGAACGAGAAACAGTGATTGTATTTCAAGTTAGCCACATCACAGATTTGGACTATATTGCAGGGTTGTCAATATACGTTGCAGCTTGTGGGGAGTAGTCTAGATTATCGTAAAATTCAATCGTCAGAACACTTTTCTACCTCAAATAATGTTGTGCTAAACGATGCTTTCAGTATTTTGGGAGAAATAGTTGACGCAATTGATCAGGTGGAGCAATTTTCTCAACAAGGAGAATTCAGTCATGGAACAGGAAATTAAAAATGCAGTTGGTTTAGGCATTCCTGAACTTGCCATAGAGTCGAAACCAAAACCTGAAGTAGAACTCAAATCAACAGTAACAATTTACGACTTCAGTGCTTTGTTATCCAAACACGAACCGCCGAAAAAACCAACAATCAAAAAGGAGCCTTCCTTATCAACGGGCAGTACTGAATACTTTTCATCCCCACGGCTACTTGATGAAAAATGTTCTGATTGGTCAGCCGATCAATCTAATGTTGTACATAGGAGCAATAATATGTCATTCACTTTGGATAATCGCTCTCAAAACAAAGAATCGTCCTTAACTCAAGCATTACGGCAGATAGAACAATTAAACTCCAAGATTGCTGTGTTAGAGCAGCAGCATCAAGATTATGTGCATCAGCAACAGAATTTAATTCCAGCGATCGCCGAAATCTGTGTTTCTCCGATCCAGGAAGTACAGGCGCTGCGGATTCTGATTTATCGGGGAGAAGCAGCTTGTCGGCGGTATTTGCGTTCGGTGTTGGTCAAACAGAGTCAGAATTCATAGAGGTCAGGCACTCATTGATTCCGGTTCAGTACCAGATATTTCCAAAACCCGATGTAACCAATATGAAATTTCAAGAGATGCAGATTGCTTTTGTTCGGCATCCGACCAAATATTCTCCCAATTAAACAGCCATCGAGTCAACATCCGACCTAAGTCAACCAACTCTGCTGCTCTATCAATGTCATCTGCTTTCACCATATCTGGTACAGTCCACTCGATAAAGTATCGACTTTCTTTGACCAGAGTCAGCATCAATTCCTGAGATGATACCCCAGTCCAGAAAGACTGAATTTGCTCAAGGTGTGCAGCAAGATGATGTAAACGGGTAGGCACATCATCTTGTATAAAAATTTGTTGTCTCGGTGTCAATTCGATCATAAATTTCCCAGGAATTCGATAATGATTTGAGCAACCCTTTCTCTAATATTAGAGTCCAATATCTCCATTGATCTATTTTGCGGGGGACGAAGATTGACAATTGATTCAAAAATCATCTTTTGAGTTACAGGCATAAAGCTTGCCGCCCAGATAGTTTTTTGCCGACTACCATCACCCAAAAGAGCTTGTTCGCAGTCATAATGCAAATCACCACCACCAACCAACACCCGACGCTCGATATCGACTGCGGTTTTGATGTAGAACTTGTGTTCTTGGAGCAAAAGTTCAAGTTGTTCCGGGGTAGCGCGTTCGCGTAACAGCAAAATCATACAACTGAAAACCTGTGTAATATCATCAAAGCTAACTAGAAGGGCGCTCTGTTTCTTGCAACCAACCCAAAATAGCCAGCGCCAACTCCCAGGATTCGTGCCGCTCCCAATTAGGTAAGTGATTCAGTACTTGTGCAAGGAATATTGCTGGGTTTTCCAATTCTCCGCCACGAGCCGCAACACCATCCCTAACGAGCGCCCCCAAAGTGGCAGCTTGATTGCCTTTATAGTCAGGCTGTCTCTTAATTTCCTCAATAATCCAGTCAGGAACTGTTATGGTTTTAAATCCTGGTTTCGGCATATTCGGCAGAGCAATTAGTTTTCTGATGGTACGGTAGTTTACGTCATAGATGCAAATTTTTGTATGGTACGGTATGGTAATAAAATAGTAGTCAGGAGTCAGGAGGTAGGAGTTAGGAGTTAGGAGTTAGGAGTTAGGAATCAGAATTAAAAAGGGAGAATCCAGATCCACAACTGGAAAAGTTGACCACTAAATATGCTTTCTTTAATGTGGGCGAAAAATGAGCTTTTCCGGTCGGAGTAAACGAATTGTATCCTGACTCTTGATTGCTGAATTCTGTTTCAATAAATTTATTAAGCGATCGCATCGCGTTAAGACTGCGATCGCTCGTGCCGAAGCACTACCCCCAACAAACCTTGGAGGATTTATAGATGTTACCAAAAACGCGCATTCCAGATATATCTCCATTAACTTTTTGTAGACAAATAAAATCTGCTTATACTGGAATGTCTCTGGAGTCAGTAGAATGCCTTGAAAGCGAACGCGGAATTTTCAAAGAGTACTGTTCAATTCTTTCAAGAGAACTGGATGTACCGTTCAAAACAGTGCAGATCAAATGGGGCCCCGGCATCAAATTTCCTCAGATGCCTGAGAGAACACGAAATATGCTTAAATTCGTTTTAATAGCTCGGCTCTATGAACTTAAACGAAATCTTGTTGCTTAATTGTTGAAACAGGAGTCAGGAGTCAGGAATCAGACAGATGAATAACCGATATTCTAGCAACCCACAAAGTAAGAAAAGTTGGTGGTAACAAAACAAGGTAGAAGTATGGTCAACAAGAAAAGTGCAGGTCTGAATCCACCTCTGATACCATTCTGATTACTGAATTTTGACTCCTAACTCCTGTTTATTAACTATTAGTTAATCAAGTAATGACCCGCCCAACAAAAGCGGGTATTTTTATATGTATGAAGCGACAAGCCATGAGAATCTGTCGCCAAAATTAACCAAAATTTTACGGCATCAAAGGGGTTTGGGGTTTATGACCAATAAAATTCTCATCATTACATCCAATTAGAGGTTCTCACGGCGAGTCCTATTCCTGATTCAGCAAGGGATAGAAGCGATTGAGAAAAAAAATCTCGTTTGTCGCAAAAGAGGAGGAAATGGCATCTAAATTGAGATTGGAGTACCAGAGATCGCTTGGTAGAAAGGTGTGTGACCGGACTTGGCAAAGAGTTAAAAAGCGCTTGAACATCAAAGACGAAAATGATATCTCTTTCATGTCGCAAGTCAAGGCTTATGGGGAATTGAGGAAACGCAATCCTTATAAAGCTATTAGAATCGCTGATGTAAATCGCTATCGTTTCTTTTTGGACAATCTTCCGAAGTTGGTTTGTAAAGGTGATGAGTTACGACTTGCCCTCCAGAGATTAAAGCCACATCCTTCTGTAGCCACTATTTACCGTTGGGGGCAGGAGATAAAATGCCCTTTTAGTGTTGATAGAGTTTACACAAGTTATGAAATTCAAAAATGGATTGTCAAATTAGTTTCTCAAACGAAATTTACGTTTCCTGAAAATAAGAACATTCGCAGCTAGGAGTCAATGATGGAAGTTTTACGTTCTTTGTTACAAGGTAATGACATTAATCTCTCAGACGAAGACTTACTGGCAGAGTTAAAAAAGCGTGGGCTTGATTCAGATACATTAAGTGATGATGATGCTATGAGTCTCGCTGACCAGATAATTCTTGAGCGTGGGCAATCTGGTACACTTGCTACTAGCCATGCCTCGAATGGAAAAGCAGCGAAAAGACCAAGAGCCAAGACTAAAAAAGTGCAAGAGGACATGAATGATTACAAAATCGCTCTTGCCAACCAAGCGAAACAGAAGTTAGAAGAAATTTCTGCTTTTAGCACTGGTATTAACCAAGGAGTCAGAGAGTTCGCTCATAGAGAGGCACAAAAAACTATTGAAGATTTAGATGGTGTAACTAACGAATATCTAGCAGAAATCGCGGAGTACGCCAGAGATTATAAGGGGGAACCAGAAGCCTTTTTTCGTTTCGGTCAGGAGATTGCATCGCTCTATCTCTCTGCTAGCAATGCAGATGCGACCGAATAAATTAATCTTGGTAGCAGCAGTACTAAATCTGCTGCTATTGACCCTCGTTTTGGGCGTGGCAATATATGGAGCAACAAGACCAAACCCATCGCAAAGCATTAAATATTCACCTGAAGAAGGACGGGGAATTGAATCTGTCAGGGCTGACACTAGAAAATCTGACAACAGAAGAATTCCTGGTAGTCCAGCAAATTATTGACGAGTCGAGAGTGCGATCGCAGTCCAATAGACAGATTGAGGAATTGATGCAACGGGGAATGATGGCTCAAACTGCGATCGCAGCAATAACAGTATTGATGTTTTCGTTCATGGGCATATATGGCATAACCCGATATATCGGATCACAAGTTCAACAAGTTCAGCAGACTTATACACAGGAGTCAGGAGTCAGAATTCAGGAGAACTGAATAGGTAGAATTTAATGTTTTATAGCCTATTCAATTAGTACTACAATTCTTTATTCTGGCTCCTGACTACTGACTTCTGGATTCTTTAATTAGTAGTTAGAGAGGAGAAAGCAATGTTAGGTAAATGGCTTCCTGGTTTATTTGGCGGTAAAGGTGATGGAGTAGTATCAACGGATTTAAGAGTTGGGGATGCTACCCAAATTGAGGGTAATTTACCTTCATCAATCCGCGATCGCTACACATTGCCAGCTTACACTACAGCAAAGCAGGTTCTTGATGAAGCAGAAGTGGCTGGCACTCTAAAAGCACAGAAGTGGTTGCACACTAAATTTTCCCGACACAAGCTCAAGCAGTTGCAATCCTTGGCAGAGATGTATAAAAACCAATTGGCATATTCTCAAGAAGCCATGAAGGTTGAGGAGGATTTGCAACGAACCAGGGGATTACATGGGGAGGCGGTAATTCGTCATGCTTTTGGTTCCCAGGAACAGCAGCGCCAGTTGGGGGGATACGAGAAAGCATTTGATGAAGTGGGAGACAGCTTTAGGTTCTAAAGGAGAAGAATATGAAAAATCAACAAGAACAAAATATCAAAGACCTCAAACCAGAAGAATCCGTCACTTTAGAGGAAATGCCAGAGAATATTCAGGAAATCCAAGAGCAGATGAACACAGAAGGAAAAACTCTAAACTGGACAACCTCATTTGATGGTGACGAACCCAAATCAGTTACGTTTTTTATTTATTGAGATTATGCAAATCAAGCTGTCTTTTGTTGGATATGCCGTCTCTGGAGTCGGGCTGTCAATGTTAATGGGATTTCTCTGTGTTGCCAGCCCAGTTAGTCAGTTTGTACTGTGGATCATCAGCATGATTTGTATTTGCGGTATCTCTGTAGGTTTGTTCAACTTTGCTGGCTTAGTCATTAAAGGATTCGGTTTCAACCGCAAGACTTTCACCATCGGCTTGATGCCTGGAGTAATATTCCTGTTTGTCTTTTTGACATTAGTTGCAGCTGGTGTTGCGTTGGGGGTGAGATAAGTTTATGCCATTTGAATTACAACGACTAACTGCCAGTGGGGTGATTCATGCAGAACGGACTATCTTATGTTCTTTAGGAGCGAGTGCTGTATTATGCCTGTCTGCTCCTTTTTTCTTAAATACTGACCGAATAACAACCGGGATGCTACTTGGTGCTGGAACAGTGAGTGCTGGCTTATTTGGAGTATCTGCCCAAATCAGTGAAGGCAAACAGAAAGTATACCGCTCTTTAGAAGAAGCTGACCTGAAATCACTCAAACAGCATTTGCAAGGTGAAGCTGTTTATGATTATGTCACCACTGCGATCGCAGCCAAACGCCGAGTTGCTGATTATGTGAATCGGCTACCAATGCAAGAGCGTCCCCGGTGGATTGCTGAATATCAGTTGCAGGGGTTGGTTACGCTCCCAGAACCACCAGCACAACAATCACCTTCAACGACTGGTATTCCTAATCCTGATATTGCTGACATTGATGAAGAGTCGGTACAGTCGGTGATTAATCCGGGTGCGATGAAAGTTCTCCAAGCGATCGCTGCTAATTATCCTGAGTACATCAGAATTGATGGTGCTTGGATTGATGAACTGTGTGATGCTGCATCTAATCAAAATATGACTCTTCGCAGTAATCACCATTTTTACCTTTCTGGTGGCACACAATCTGGGAAGTCTACGCTGGCTGGAGTGATTATTAACAAAATTGCTGCAAAATCTCAAACACCAGCAATTGTGATTGGCAGCGATCCAAAGGATGATGTCACCAGATGGTTGTGCAAGTTCAGCCGTAAGTTTGACGGCATGAAAGAACTAAAACATTGGGTTACTTTTGCAACTGGCATGATTGATCAACAAAAAGCCAGAGTATCAATTGTTGGTGGCGAATGTCACGGTGTCCCAGAATTATTATTTGCCCAGGATGAAGTTGATAGTGTTTATGGTGGTGGTAAAGGACTTCCGGGAATGGTTGATGCTGATACCGCCAAAGACTTGCAGGGTTTTTGGAACTATGTCATCAAATTCACTGCTGGGTTAAAGGGTCATGGTTTATTTATGGGCCAGTCCCCACTCTCTGGGGAAACCGGATTTAGCCGCCCGTCCTTGAAAAATGTTTGCTTTATTGCGATGGGGCAAACATCCTCTTATATTCTTGACCATCCCCAAGACTTTGTAAATGTCAAAAAAGAGATTTTGGAGATGTTACGCCAAGCTTGCGAACTACTAGATAAAGCTGGTGTACGTTATGCCTTAGTAATTCCCACTCGGTCTAATCCCTTCGTTGCCCTAATCCCGGAATTTGATATCAAAGGTCTGGAACAAAAACAAGATTCCAAGCCGAATGGTGACACTGTTAATAGTTCTAAAAATAATCAGCAATCCTCACAGCAGCAGGTTGACTGGTATCAAGAAATTAGAAAATGGGTAACAGAATTAGGGAGAAGACCACATTTTCAGGAAATCAAACAAAAGTGGCACGAATTAACAGGGCAAGAGTTAAACGAAAAAGGGGTGACTCTATTACTAGAAAATCTCGGCTACCCAGACAACTAAATTGGAATGCTCGATATGGTAATCCCAAAGAGTATAGGAAACAAGTAGCAATCGCTCACAGAAAAACTCACAATTATTGTGTCGTTTGCTTGACTAAGAAAAGTGAAGAAATCCATCACGCTTACTACGGCAACGACATCATTGGTCAATCTACATTTCCTACGTGCTACCGTTGTCATCAAGAGATTTGTCATAGCTCGATTAACTGGATAAAAAGCCGTAGTAATCCTGTTTGGGGTAATCGTAATACTGATGAATTTATTACGAGATTGAGGCTGGGATATCAGCTACTTTATGGAGGTGTTATTTGGTGATTAAGCTATTAATAAAGTATGCGCCTGATTCCGTTGTGGATGCTGTGAATGATATTTCTTTAGCAGAACTGGACAAGCGAGGTTTAATAGTCTGGACAGACGCACCGCCACTAGAGCCAGAAGATGAAAACTCAGCATTTAATTTAGCTTCTCGTTTTACTGAAGTAACGCCTGATAATATATTAGAAATCTTCAAAACTATTGCTCAAATATACACTATTTATGGCGACTGTTTAGCTCTCAAATACTTGATGGAACTTTCCGCAGAATACTTTGGTTTAATTGGAGTTGAATAAAATGTATAACGAATACGACGATTTGAGTTTTGAAGAACAATTACACCTAACTGAATCCCTTATTAGACAGCGACATAATCAGCAGATGTTCTTGCGGCGAAATGCTCAACTGTTACAGCAGGAGTTAAGCTTTGAGGCTGATTTTTTAGAAGACAATCCAGAGTTAGCTCAAACTATTCACGCTCTCAATATGCAGGAAATTCAGAGTAATCAGCAAGGGCTAGAGAATGTTTTAGGTTCAAAAGAATTAGCCTCAAAAAAGCAAAGTGTTTGGAGTAAGTTTTTTCCAGGATTAGGTGAGATATAAATATAGTAAGGCACTAATATATCTTTTTTAAATCTGCTCTTAAAAGAGATAAGATATTAGTTAGAATCAATAATTTTCATAGTAATTTAAATGACTCGTTTTATTCACGATCAATTTGCTAAAGATTATTTGGAAGAGTTACTAAAACCTTATGGAGAAGTCAAAGCTTCTAGCCGTGTAGCTGGTGAAGTTAGAGAGATCGATGTTTTATTTTCTCCTATCCAAGAAGCTAATAATTTAGAGATGCTAGGACTTTTAGGAATATTTGCAGCTACACCTGCTATTTTTGAACCCTTACGGGTTCGCCAGTCGCTCATGGGGGAAACCCCCTTGGCGCTAGCCTCTCCCTTTGGGAGAAGACCGCGCGCGCTGGCTCACCATTTCGCAATCCTGCCTCTGAGGAGGAAATCTGTGATTGTTTGCTGAAACTATTGGAAGTAAGAGGTGCTTTACAACGCGAAGCTAACCGCAATAAAATCTCTATTAAAGAATTAGAAATTCCGAAATTGTGGATACTTTCTCCAACCGTATCTGTGAGAATACTTTCAGGTTTTAGTGCAATTCAAGCATCTAATTGGGTGTCTGGAGTATACTTAATGGGGTAGTAGTCAGGATTTGTGGCTTGGGTGACTGTAATCCAAGTACCAATTAGGTTGGAAATATAAGGAATTTTTGGGGGATTTAAAGTAATTTTTTTTACTTGCTCTGTAAATACCTCTAAAATTGGTTCCATCATTTGCGAATGGAAAGCATGGGAAGTATGCAGTTGTCGAGATTCAATCCCTTGAGCAGCAAGCTGATTTTGTAGTACCTCTATTGCTGCTATGGAACCGGAAACTACACACTGCGATCGCTGATTAATCGCAGCAACAGAAAGTTCTGAACCTAACAGAGATTGTACCTTGTCTGCGGACAGAGGAACTGAAAGCATTGCTCCAGTGGGAAGTTGCTGCATCAACTGTCCGCGTGTTGCTACCAGAGATAAGGCATCTTCTAGAGAAAAAACTTCTGCAAGAGTTGCGGCTACATACTCGCCAATACTATGACCGATCGCAGCTTCGGTTACATTCTTTCTTACAATTATCCAATTGAAATCAACTGTATTCAGCTAGGCTTAATCTAAATGACGCGACAATTCTGGCAATACCACAACGTCTTACCAGCTTATGTCCCAGACAAAGCATTTTCTAAATCAGCTTGCAAGTCTAATACATTCTCAATACCCACAGAAAGACGGACTAAATTATCATTAATTCCCCGCTTATATCTTTCTGCATCTGGTAAAGAACCATGAGTCATTTTCGCAGGATAACAAAGTAATGACTCTACACCTCCTAAACTTTCTGCTAACAAAAACAGCTTGAGACGAGCAGCAAATTTTTCCACTTCTGCAAAACCGCCTTTTAATTCCAAACTAATCATCCCACCAAAACCAGACATTTGTGATTTTGCCAATTGGTGCTGTTCGTGGCTAGGTAAACCGGGATAATAAATACGCTCGACTTTGGGATGTTGTGCTAAAAATTTAGCTAATACTAAAGCATTTTTTTCGTGTTCTCGCATTCTCACAGCTAGAGTTTTAATTCCTCTCAGTACTAACCAGCTATCAAAAGGACTAGGAACTGCCCCAATTGCATTTTGATAAAATTTCAATTCGGTGTATAGTTGCTGATTAGATGTCACAACTGCACCGCCAATAACATCGCTATGTCCTCCTAGATATTTGGTGGTGCTGTGGACTACAATATCTGCACCCAATTCCAGTGGTCTTTGAAAATAAGGACTGGCGAAGGTATTATCAACTACTAAAATGATATTGTGTTGACGAGCAATTTTTACTAACGCAGCAATATCAATTATTTTTAACAAGGGATTGGTTGGAGTTTCCACCCAAATCAATTTAGTCTGGGGTTGAATAGCAACCTCAAAGTTAGAGATCTCATCAATATCTACATAAGTGGTTATTACATCCCAATTTTTCACTACTTTTTCTAACAAACGATAAGTACCACCATATAAATCATCCCCAGCAACAATATGATCGCCACTTTTGAGTAAACTTAAAACTGTGCTAGTAGCAGCTAATCCAGAGGCAAATGCTAAACCAAATTTAGCGTTTTCAATAGCAGCTAAAGCTTCTTCTAAAGCATTTCGGGTAGGATTTCCCGTGCGAGAATATTCATATCCTTTGTGTTGACCTATTGCGGCTTGCTCGTATGTAGAAGTTAAATAAATCGGCACAATCACAGCACCTGTTTCTGGGTCTGATGGTTGTCCTTCATGAATTGCTTTTGTTTCAAATTCCATTTTTTTCTCGTCTTAGTTTTGACTAATCCAATATCTAATTAAATCTGCTCTGGTAATTAATCCAATAGGAGTATTATGCCGCGTAATAATAATTCCTGTAGTTCCAGATAAAAGCACTCGATAGGCTTCTGCTACATCCACATTTTCATCGAGGATTGGTAGCGGCTTACCCATCACAGCTAAAACTGTTTGGTTAGAAAAATTAATTCCGTCATGCAGAAATTTCATTAACGATGCCTCATTCAAGCTACCTACTACTTGATTGTGATCAATAACAGGTAACTGGGATATATTTAGCTTTTGCAGCAGATTTGTGGCATTAATTAAAGTATCATTGGAACTAATAGCTACTAAAGAAGGGAAATCAGTTTTTTGTTGTAAAATTTCTTCAACCTTGATAGTTTTTACAGTTTTACCTTCCCAAAAACTATTTTCCTGCATCCAGACATCAGAGTAGATTTTATTAATGTAGTTTCTGCCTGTATCGGGTAATAAAACTACAATATACTTTGGCTGTGATAGTCGATTTGCATACTTGAGAGCTGCGGTTACTACTGTACCACAAGAACCTCCCACTAGTAAGCCTTCTTCTCTGGCTAGACGACGCGCCATATTAAAAGATTCTTTATCAGTAACTCGAATCATTTCATCAACTAATTGACGATTAAAAGTTTTAGGAATAAAGTCTTCCCCAATTCCTTCAACTTTATAAGATTTAGGGCTATCTCCTGATAAAATAGACCCTTCTGGATCTGCACCAACAATTACAATATTAGGATTTTGCTCTTTGAGATATTTTGCCACTCCAGAAATTGTGCCGCCAGTTCCCATACCTGCAACAAAAACTTCAACTTTACCTTGACTATCTGACCAAATTTCTGGGCCAGTAGTTAAGTAATGAGCTAAAGGATTGTGGGGATTTTCAAATTGATTTGGTCTATAAGCGCCCGGTATTTCTTTAGCTAATCTTTCAGCGACACCGTTATAACTTTCTGGAGAATCAGGTGCTACAGATGTGGGTGTGACAACTACTTCTGCGCCATAAGCTTTGAGCAGATTAATTTTATCCTGACTCATCTTATCAGGCATGACAAAAATACATTGATATTTTTTCACTGCGGCGATTAATGCTAATCCTACACCAGTATTACCTGCGGTAGCTTCAATAATAGTTCCCCCTGGTTGTAGTTCACCTGTTTTTTCAGCTTGTTCAATCATTGCCAGAGCAATTCTATCTTTGGTACTACCACCAGGATTCAGATATTCTACTTTGGCATAAATAGGAGATTGGGTATTTTCAGTTACGTGATGCAGTCTGACTAAGGGAGTTTTACCAATTACTTGCAAGATATTTTCGTAAGTAGTCATATTTACCCTCTAGAGTTATGAATCTTTCTTTTTGTTGGATTGAGGGATGTTGAAATTCAGCACTAAGAAAGAAATTAATTTCAGAATGTAAGTTTGAGATTTGACTGTAGCTTTAGTATTTTTTTACTTGCTGTTTGTAATGTTTCTGATTTTTTACTAAAGCAAAAGCGGATAAATGAATTTCCATTTTCTGGTTGGTTAAAAAAGCTAGAACCTGGAACTACAGCAACACCAATTTCTTTGATTAAATAGTTGGTAAATTAAATATCAGTTTTATAGCCAAATTTAGAAATATCCGCAAATATGTAATATGCACCTTGGGGGACAAAATAAGGAATTCCGACTTGATCTAAAATTTGGAGAATGCTATTTCTTTTATCATCATACAGTCTAGCTAGTTCTTGATAATAAAATGGCGGCAACTGCATGGCGGCTACTCCGGCTTGTTGTAATGGTGCAGGCGCACCCACAGTAAGAAAATCATGAACTTTTCTGATAGCTCCTGTTAATTCAGGTGTTGCTAAAATATAACCGACTCGCCAACCAGTGACGCTGTAGGTTTTGGAAAGACCGTTAATGGTAATAGTACGATCTGCCATTCCTGGAAGGGTGCCTAGTGCAATATATTGAGTACCATCATAGAGAATGTGTTCATAGATTTCATCTGTAAATGCGAGAACATCCCACTTTTGACATAGTTCGGCAATTAGGGTAAGTTCTTCACGGTTAAAAACTTTGCCTGTGGGATTGTGTGGGGTGTTGATAATAATAGCTTTTGTATTGTTGTTGAAAGCTTGACGCAACTCAGCTTCATCAAATGTCCAGTCAGGGGGATGTAGTGTGACGTATCGGGGTGTCGCACCAGCTAAAATTGCATCGGGGCCATAGTTTTCGTAATACGGCTCAAACACAATCACTTCATCCCCTGCATCAATGGTTGCTAACATCACAGCCGCCATTGCCTCGGTTGACCCACAAGTGACTGTGATTTGTGTTTCTGGATTAATATCTAAACCTAGATACCAACGGACTTTGTGCGCGATCGCTTCTCGAAATGTTTTGTCTCCCCAAGTAATGGCATATTGGTTAACATCTGCCTCAATTGCTTGATAAGCTGCTTGTTTTAACTCTGGCGGACTGCGATCGCCTCCGGCGGGCGGTTACGCCATCGCAGTTAACGTCTGTGGCGTTAGTTCATCCTGATAACGTCCCAGCTTACAATGCTATGATTGCCACTCAACTCATCCCCAGCGATCGCAAGATTACTTCAACTCAAGTGATGGAGATTGCTGCACAATCACCAGTCGGTCATCGGTCGAGCAGTTTATTACGGCGGCATCAATGAATGGATACCAATGCCTCTGTTAAAGAATTTCTCTGGTTATGACCGGGATACCAAAAACTTTATTGACTCTGCACCAGGTAATAAGCAAACCTCTCAAGCTGAAACTAAGGAGTCTTGCACATCAACAACCCAAGCTCAACAAATGTTGGCGCTCTTAGAGAAGACGAAAGCCAATTCTATTGATGAGTTCATCCAAAGCGAGTTGAAATTAGACGGAGTTCCACCAGAGCTGATCCGAAAAGGAATTGAAAAATTACTCCAAAATTCTCCAATTAAATATAAGTTCAATGCTTGGAATAATGAAAACTGAGAATTTACATCAGGAGAAAAATGTTCAACCGAGCTTTTCATCGGAAAATTTCAAGCCGTTTTGATAATAACCCATTTCGACTTTTTGATATTGTTTATATATTTGTCAGCGTAGCGGAAAGCTGCTGCCTTATCGTATTTCGCTATATTCAGTGCTTGTAACAATACCTCTAAAGGAATTGCCACCTGTGTGAGCTTTTCGGCTAATATTACTGACTCTTCTTCTGTTGCTGCTACTGTCGCTTCTAATGGTTCAAATTTTATTTGCTTATTTATACGGTTATCTAACATTGTAGTATCAGCCATAAATGCACCTTCAAAACTTGTATAATGCAGTTTTACTGAAAGGCAGCAGGAATAAATCCGTGTTTATGCGGGACTTATTAATCAGCTAACTTCATGAATCCGCACAATTGCCGTAGCGAGCGCATCTTGATTAAAAATTTCGTTCGCCATCTTTTTCCAAGATGGAAATTAATTCAAACACTCGCATATTTTCTCCCGTCCAAACTTGATCTAGTAACCGCAAATTTTCAATAGTTAAGTCGCTCTCTTTCACTATCGATATATTTGTTTTGCCCAGTGCCATCAACAAATCTTCAAATACAACTAAGCCATTAAACTCCAAGTCTTGAATCTCGGCTGATGCTAAGGCTGACAATCGCTCACCACAAATCTCGATCATGAACCAACCAGATAAGCATTAGGCATTGTCATTGCCGCTATTAACTGCTATGTCGAAATGCAACACGTCTTCGCGATCGCCCAGCTTTGTATAAAGTTTAATGGCTGGATCGTCACCGATATCCGCCTGGACGAAAATGACATAAGCTCCATAAGCTGCTGCTACTTCCTTCAGCTTCTGAATTAATGCCGTTGCGATCCCCTGCCGTCGGTGTGCGGCGGCAACAGCTAGATCGTAGATATAAATCTCGCTGCGCTCCTGCTCGAACTTTTTAAGCTCGTATGCTGTAAGACCGCCAACGACCTCACCTTCTTTCAATGCGGTGATCGCAATGAAGTAGTCAGTATCGAGCAGTTGCCGTAGGTAGTCTGCGCTAGGTCGGGAAATACTTTGTCGCCACTAATATCAAAATAGTTACCCGTTGTTTCTAAATCCACAAAAAACATCCCTGGCTTGAGGAAGCTGTAGCGAGCCATCAATGCATTAATTTGAGATTTTAGTTGTAGTATTTCCTCACCTAAAGGAACTACCCCAGCAAACATAGAAGCTTTACGCTTCCTTGGCTCTCTCTACTCGATGGATTGTGCCGCTTGACGAAACGATGCTATCGACGTGAGGCGATTGGAGGGACAATCCCACAGAATGTATTTGAAGCAATCAGGAATATCTACCATTCGCAGCGTTTTTGCACTTCTAAGCAGGTGAATATTTTGATTGTGGCAAGCTTGGAGGTTGTAATTGGGGATTCTGTCGCAAAGATGATGAATGTTATGGTAGCCGATATTGGCGGAAAACCACTTTAAAACGGTGGGTAACTCCAGATAACTGCTGCCCTTAATTGCTCCTTCGAGATAGTCCCACCCTTCAGTCTTGTGGGCGTAAGAGCCATCAAAGTTGTGCTGAACAAAGAAGACGCAGATGAGGATTGCCGCAGCACAAGTTAGCGTAATTGAGTAAACGCTCACGAAAAAGCCAAATCCAAGTAAATACCCCAGAAAAATCCAGATGCCGACTACACAAATGTTGTTGAACAACAGATGCCAGAATTCAGCCGCAGTGTACCAATTTCTAGACTTATGAGAGGAGATGATTCGAGGTAAATCCATAAAAGGATCTTGCTGCAAGCAAGTCAGTAGATGAGTGATAAAATCATATATTCCAGCAATCAGGGCGAGTCTTGGCTTAATCGCGACATAGAAAAAACCTCCCGGAAAGATCATGAATGGGTGCCTCAGTAATTCATAACGCCTTTGGGCAGATGGACTGAGGCGAGCAAACTCCTCAGTAGAGAGTAATGCACTAGGACCACGATAGCGTTGCCAATCACCGTTGGTTTTGTGGTGATAGGCATGTCCTCTTGACCACGGATATTGAGGTATCGCGTTGATCACCCCCAGAATAAAACCGATAATTTGATTAACCCTTTTTGAACGAAAGAGTGAATAGTGTCCGCAATCATGCATTAAAGAAAAACAACGTGCTGAAAACAGCGTCATCAAAACTATAGTAGGCGCAAGCAACCAAAAAGAAATAGCAGCTGCTTTGTGTGCTAAAAACCATAAAACCACATAAGGCACAACCGTATTCAGAATTTGATAAGTTGCCCGCAAGTCCCTGCTGTTCATGTAAGGACTCAGGACAAAATCCGACTTTTTCACTGCGGTTTCCATTAAATAAAACTTTCTCCTAGCGGCTGAAGTTCTTTTTGGGCTAAGTTGAAATAACTGGTAGTATTGACTTGACAGCGCCGCCTAATGTAGCATAGCGCACCTCGTACAAACTGAGATAGTCGGAATTTGTGAGTCCCATGTAATAATCTATCGCCGCATTTTGGTAGCAAGTAGGTTTCGGAATCTTGCTTAATTTTGGTTTGAGCATTGAGGAATAAAGTAAGTATTAGGGCATTAAGCTTGGTTGAAATTCTGACCATCGCTTGCAAACTTGTTCGTAGCAATCGGGTGGAGTAATTTTTAGTTGGTGTAAAAAATTAACCTCAATCTGAGGTTCTGCCTTTAGCACCAGAAGAATATCTTGATGGGGATTGTATGTTGCGACTGCTGGGAAAATGGATGAGATTATAGATGAGTTAAGTGATTGTGATCGCAAGTAAAACCCAATCAGATCCCAGGGGAGAAATTGGAGAGTAAAGGGAACTGTATCAAGACTTGTATTTGTAGGGTGAGTAACTTTAGTATCCACATCACAAATAACAATTCCCCGCCCAAATGACTGAAATCCCTTCCATCCTGTGTAACCGATTACCAGCAGATTATTATGAATAAAGTTGTTTTGCCAGTAGCCGAAATTTCCTTGCCAAACACTATTGGATGGTCGCATTGACTTCCTCCCCCAGCACCAATGATTCTATGCGAACCTGCTCAAGCTCTCGTCCAATCAATACTAATCGCGTTTGACGGGGTTCCTGGGGTTGCCAAAGACGGTCATAAAAGTAGTCAAATCGATTACCAACACCCTGAAATACCAGACGGATAGGTTTGTTTGGAACTGGTACAAATCCCTTAATTCGATAATTCATAATTACGTTTTGTGACGGGGATTTAGCTAGACTTCAATTGTGTTCTACCTCTAGAACTAGTAGTCTGCCAACCCAAAAATGCTGCGTGATGGCTGGGGAAAGGGGAAGGGGTAAGGGGTAAGGGATTTGAAACCTTTCCCCCTTCCCCTTTACCCTTTACCCCGCCAAGTTCACTTGGCGAACTACTAGGGAGTAAAACCCCCCAAACTTAGTTAAAATCCAAATATTCATAAATAGCTGCGATCGCTACCTAACCAAGCTTGAGGGATTTTGGTTGGCAAAGTTTCTGTACATGGATTCTGTGCTTCCATTTACCCGCACAGCCCGGAACATTCCAAATCGACACAATCCTGCACCAAACGCCAAACGCATCAGTAAAAGCGTCGGTACCTCGCGCACAGACTTGATGAAACCAGACAGCCCAAAACGCACTAATCCCTCTGGTCGAGCCACTCCTTGCCAAATTGAATCGAACCAAGAAGGAAGGGTTTCTTGCGTCCAGTCTGCCGTAATTACCTCCCCTTCAACTAATTTTGTCCCTGCCAAAAGCTCGGAAAAACCTTCAATGCTCGAAAAAGCTGGATGAGACCACTGATCGAGGAGTTGGCGCATTACTCGTTTCTCCCAAAAATTTAGCGGCTTTTGGCGATCATCCCTCTGATTCCAGTCAGCTACAACCAACACTCCACCAGGCTTTAGCACCCGCATTAATTCTCTAGCAAAAACAGTTTTATCTGGCATGTGGGGGCCTGCTTCGATTGACCAAACCACATCAAAACTGGCATCTGGAAACGACAATGCCATTGCATCATCAACCGCAAACTGGGCGTTTAGCCCAAGGGGTGTTAACTCCTGGGCGCGTTTCACCTGAATAGGACTGATGGTAATCCCGGTGACAGCAAACCCATAATCCCGCGCTAAAATCCGACTGCTGCCGCCAATCCCACAGCCAACATCTAAGACGGTAGTACCAGGGGGTAATTTTTCTATTCCACCCCATTTAACCATTTCATGTACAAAGTCAGATTTAGCAGCCAAAAAATCCTTTCGTCGTGGCGGCAAACCGTAGTGACCAAGGTGAATGTGTTCTCCCCAATAAAACTCTAGGATACCGTCAAGTGTCCATTCATCGTAGGAATTGGCGACTGTGGATGAGGATTGATACTTGCGGGCAGTTAGGAAATAAGCCGCAATTCCAATTACTAATAGCAGAAAAAAAACAATTACAGAATATAATAAAGTTGGCATTTTTTTGAACGATCTTGTACACCTATTTGAGTCGATCCAACGGTTTACTCATTGCTGCTCGTCCTGAATCAGAGGAGTGATGTTGTAACTGCCCACGGTCGGCAATCGCAATATAAATCATCCGATACATCGATATTGCAATGTTTTGAACATCTTGAATAATTTTCCCTTGCAGTAGACTGGGCTTGTATTTGCCTTGAGGGATACCCGTTTGTTTGACAAAGGGGTGAATAGCAGTAGGAATCTTCCCAGTTCGGTGAAGATAGAATTTCGACATGATAATTAACTGAAGTATTCATTTAGTAACTTAGCAATTTCTATACGTGATTGGGAAAGTATTTGTTCAGTGGTCAAACAGGAATATGTACGTCATACATTGCCATTTTCTACCTGTTTTAAACAACTTCCACCTGTTAGTTAACACAGCATTTTTTGTCGCAATAACTATTTACAAACGATACTCTCGTCTGGAGTAGATTATAGCGATCGCTGGATCTCAAGACACAATTTGTACCGAAAATTAACCGCTTACCCTCTCATAGAAAGTCGTAATCTGTAGCGTCTTGATATGTGGCACTATGAGAACGTAAAGCTGATTAGTTGTATAAACCTTCATAAAAATACTTATCTGTGCCTCGCAGATGTACAAAATTTACAAGTCAACTTCGGCGGGCATTCTGACTCACAAGGCAAGCCTTGTTTACAGCTGCGGGACAGCGCCGGATTTACACCGGACTTTCCCCGTTTCCTCTAGCGGCTGTTCCCCACTAGAACCGAGATTCATCTGGATAATAACACAACTGCGATTTGCTTGCATAAAAATCAATGGGCGGTCTATATTTGCATTCGCTATTAATCGAGACAAGTCTCATTCTTTACCAAGCGTTTATTTTCTACTCAGCGTTGCGGGGTCGTTTCTTATTGCTTAGTAGATATCTTGGATATCTTGCAAAACTAACAAATGCCAAAAATAGCTCGCTATTTTCTGAAATCAATTCTTATTGAGAGTCATTATTCAGATATCGCTTGAGTTCCTTAAGATTTATTTTCGGCTATGTCATCTTAAATTATCGGTTTTAGCTGTTCTGCTTTTACCATATTCAGACTCTAGATCACTTATTAGACAAGGGTCAGCCAAGAACAAGTCCATTTTGCCAATGCCTCTAGTTGATTGAGCCAAAAACTAAGATCAATGCAGTTCAAAGAACGACTCTTGTCCCAAATGTTTTACATAATTTTCTACTAGTCCCTGAAGCTTACCTTGCTTGCCGATTTCTATCCAGTCATCAATTCTTCCTAAAAAACAATATCTTTGAGTCAGAAATGTCCGTTGCGCCCGATCAATCAATACGAAACGAAGCATCGGTGAATATGAAATAGAAAGCCTGAGTTTAGTTTTCCCTTCTCTCATTTCATTTCTTCCAGAAAAATTTAATAGTTCGGACAACAGATTAACGTCTTGGTCTGCTGTATATACAGTGATGATTTCCTGTTTTATATCTATTTGGTAATCTTGTAAGCTAGAAAATTTCTTTATTCCTTCTTCTACATTTGCCCTTTCTTCATCGGTAATAATTTTCGGCTGAACCTTTCTTAGAAAAACCTGAGCGTTAGGATTTTCATAAATTTCATAGCCATCAGGCATAGTTTCAACCAAATATCCTTCACTTTTCATGGAAAAGAAGTACTTAAGCTTACCAGTTTTCGTTATGCCTTGATAGAGATAATACGTCTGTCCTTTTCTATTGTCGTATTTTATCGGCATTCAATCTATTAACTCAATACTTGTCTTTGAGCAGCTTTTTTCCTAAGACCTTTACTAGACAAACGTGGGGTCTTTGAATACTCATTTTTTGGGGGAGCGATTTTTTCGGCGAGATTGTGCTTGCATCTTTTTCTTGTTTTTAGTTTTTAGCTTTATTTTTGTATTAGTTGACTGCTACTTGGTATCTAGCAGCCTATTCTCCCACAATGTGATCGCTTGGACAAACCTATCAAATTGCTTATCGGTTACATAAAGACTATTGCCTATTCGAGGAATCTTGACAAGCTTTCGTCCCAAAGCTCCCGGATATAAGATAAGTAGTTTCTATCAGCTAAGACTTTCGCAGTTCCCCTACATCCTCAATGCTTCTGAACTCCCTATTGATTGGCTCTTTGTTTACTAGCTTGATCAACTCGCTGCCACAGTTCACGGTCTTCTCGATAAATAGCCAACGCTGCAATCGCATCTTTTGCATCAATATCTTTTCCTTGAGCCACTAGTGAAATCAGGTAATCTATTGCTTTATCTTGTCGCAACATCCCTATTGCTAATAACAATGTGCGACGAAGTTCTACGTTTCTTGTTTGCTGCCAGCAATTTCTCAGAAGATCAAATGCTTTCTCTAATCGTGATTCACCCAACGTCAATGCTGCTAACTCACAGATTTGCTCCTTTGGGTCAAAAAGAAAACCAGCAACCATTGCAAGTGAATCAGTTGGAGCTAGTTGTAACAAAGCACTGAAGCACTCCGAAATCACCTGTGGTGCTTGATCGCCTATGCGGGTTTTTAAACGAAGTAAAGGTACACCTTGGGGATTTCCTGTGTAGGCGATCGCCTTTACAGCAGCAACTCTTGCTTCTGGTTTGGGGTCAGCTAGTAGATCGGCTAATTCGTTCATTACATCTGAGTAGTTCATTCTCACCAGACCTAAAGCACATATACCCCGCAGATGGGCAGCAGTATCTTCAACTCCTCCCCATACTGGCTCCATCTGAATGTGTCGAATCCCTTGCAGAAAAAGGTTTTCATCGCTGTATTCTAAGTGATACAGTGTTTGTGCTATCTCTTTCTTGGCAAGACAATTTTGGTCTACTTGTGCGGGTTTGACCATCATTCGAGCAAATGCTTCTACAAGATCAGCAACCAACTCAGTGATAGTGGATTCGCCGACTATCTTGGCTGCTTGAGCAACAGCTATAGAATATTTACTCTTAAGACCTTGACGTAAAATTATGATCCCTTCTTCACTTGTCGGATGCTCTCTAATTTTGGCAAGAATAGATAAAAATTCTTCTAGTTTTTGCGATTTTGGCATATAACATCCCATAACTAGGCGCTCTGTTTTGAATAAAGCATTTACCATGAAAGTAGGGAATTAGAATTTATCAAAGTGCATTCCTCACTTTTTAACTTCAAAAGCTCTTGATGAAGTAACATCGCATCAACTCAACCCAAAGCATCTTTACTACTTTTAGAATTGGGATTTTCGGCATCTTAATTTTAAGGGCTTGTGGCATAATAAGCAATATTCCCACGGGAGAAAAATCATTGTTGAGGTAGATTAAATGCCTGTTACCTACGAACTTAGAGATTATCAACATCAGTGGATAAAAGATATTTGGAATTCTTGGGAGAATGGTAATAGGCGAGTGCTTGCACAACTCCCGACAGCCGCCGGAAAAACGGTGTGCTTTGCACATATTTCTCATAAATTCTTTGACCAAGGAAAGCAAGTTTTAGTCATTGCCCATCGGATTGAGTTGATATCTCAAGCTGCCGAAAAGCTAGAACAAATTATCGGTGAACCAGTTGGGATTATCAAAGCAGGTGTTCTGGCTAATCCGGAACGGAGAATCCAAGTTGCTAGCGTTCAAACGTTGAGCAGACGAGAGGTATTAGAGTTGCCAATTAACATTGGACTTTTGATATTAGATGAAGCGCATCATGCAACTGCTTTATCTTATCGGCGATTAATTGAACATTATGAAAACGCCCAGATATTAGGTGTAACTGCCACTCCCCAAAGAATTGACGGTCAAGGTTTTGTTGATTTATTTGATGATTTGGTTATTGGCATTGACACGGCTTACTTAATCCAGGCTGGGTATTTAAGTGAGTTTCGATTATTTGCAACGAATCAAACTATTTCTACTCTTGGAGTTGCAAAATCTCGTGGGGATTTTAGAGCTAAAGATTTAGCAGTTGCCGTCACTAGCCAGATTGGGGTTAGTGAAATCCTTGAGAATTACTTTAAATATGCACGAAATCTTCGTACAGTTATTTTCGCCTGTAGCTTAGAACATTCTCGTGCCCTGGCTGCGGAATTTTCTCGTAATTATATTAGTGCCGAACATTTGGATGGGAAAACTCCCCCACAAGAGAGATTAGAAATATTGCAGCGTTTTCGCAATGGCACAACCCAAGTAATTACTAATTATGAAATCTTAACCGAGGGCTTTGATTGTCCTAATATTGAGTGCGTCTACTGTGTCCGTCCGACTGAAAGCTCTACTCTCTGGCTGCAAATGCTGGGGCGGGTTCTAAGAACTTACACTTTAAAACCAACGGCGGTGATCATTGATATTACCGATAACTGGAAAAAGCATGGGCTTCCTGATGAAGCCCGCAAATGGACTTTATTGCCTGAAACTATATCAGAAATACAAAACAAAGGCTTAATTCAATGTGAGCATTGCACCCATATTTTTAAACCGCTAACTGAAGAATTAGCTAATTTTAATGCCGAAGTTGACGAGAATGGAGTGCTGATTCAACATCACCAAGCTATTTGTCCAAGCTGTGGTCAAACGATTGATTTTACAACTATTGAAAATCCTGCAAAGCCAACTTTTAGCAGAATCAGACTTAGACAGGGTTTTAGCCTTGAGCTTACAGAAATTGACCTTTCTGTTTCTGCTTACAGATTAGACTTAGTTACTGATACGATCCGAAGGCAAGGTTTACGGGGTGCGAGTCCCACTAAAATTTATAGCGCCATTTTCATCGCTTTTATTGAAAATATTACTAGATTTACTCTTGGTGATTGGCGCGAAATCGTTAAAATGGTTGAGCCATCCCAATCAGCAATTACCAAAAAAGCATGGGAACTGTATAAGGAAGCTTTTGAACGACATAAGAACCGCATCTTGGCTATGTCTTTTGTTGAACAGAAAAAGCTAAAACAACAAGGCAGTAGGCATGTGGCGACTAATGTAACGACAATAGAAGCTCTTGGGCAGTTGGAGAATAGTATATTCTGGGAACCCAAACCACAGGAAAAGTCATCTAAGTTCAAAAAGAATTTAGGCGATAATTATTTTAAAATGAAGTATAAATCACAATGGAAAGAATCTTTAACTTACTGTTCAATGCTAACAGGCGATTTTTTAAACATAAATGCTGGACTCTTCCATGTGGAAACTAAGGATGTATATGTAAATATCTGTATTGAGGTCAGAGACCTTCCTGGTCTCAAATCTAAACTAACAGAGATTTGTGATCCCGCAGAGATTGAATATGCCTTTACTCAAGGGTTTCGGAAGCTTGCTAAAATCATGTTTCGGTTAAGTTGATTCCAAATGTTGGATCATAGAATGGCACGCTTGAAAAGCGCTAACCCTTGATATTACTGGTTTTTGGGTCTGGGGTTGCAGGTTCGGCTGTAAGAAATTAAGAAGAATTTGCCGGTGTTTCACACTCGTCCATTAAAAACTATTTTGATTCATGCTGTGCTGTGTGAAAAGCCATATGCCAGAAATTATGTTCAAATTTTGCCACCATTAAAAAAGATTCTTCAGCTTGTTTTTGAATATCTTCCTGTGCCGTTTCTAAAACCTCATCAGCTTGCTGTGACAAAAGTTTTACATATTTTGTAAAATCAATATTTCCCCATCTTTCTGCAAATTCATTATAAGGCGTAGGCATCTTACCTGACAAGATACCATACGTAGGAAAATTAACTCCTCTAAGCAAGCATACCTTTGTGGCAACTGGGTTTAGTCTGTGGGGCATGACTCAAGGAACCTTGTCTGGAATGATACTTTCTGACCAGATTTTAGGCATTGAAAATCCTGCGGCTGATTTGTACGATTCAACCCGCGCCACTCCTTTTCTCACTCCACAAGGTATAAAGCAAAACTTGGAAGTTGGCGCTCATTGGGTAGGCGATCGCCTCAAGGGATTGAATAAATCTCTGCAAGATGTGGCTATCGGTGAAGGAAAACTAGTCACTGTCGATGGGGATAAAGTTGCCGCTTACCGAGATCAAACAGGAGAAATACACGCTGTTTCTGCGGTATGTTCTCACTTGGGTTGTGTTGTTGCTTGGAACAGTGCCGAGAAAAGTTGGGACTGTCCTTGTCATGGTTCACGTTTCAGTTGCAAAGGGGAAGTTTTACACGGTCCGACAGTGAAAGATTTAAAGAAATTTTAGCTTTAACTATTGCCTATTAAGGGTTTCATCATTTCTTAGCTGCTTGCACACGCCTTTTTCTACCTTGTGTCGCCTTCGGTTCTTCTGACTTACTGGAGTTGACCATTTTAACCAAGTGCTGATTTAGATAACTCTGCGCCGAAATGTACAAACTTTCCCAAATCTCTTGATTGCGGCTGATTTTTGTACCGACTGTATTCCCTGCTGTTTTCTCCGACACCAAGTATTTGCGGAAGTAGTTATTCCACAGGTGTTGCAGGAAATCTTCAGCGAATTCGTTAAACGGCAGAATCCATTTATAATCTTTATCTAGAAATACCCGATATGATGCGATTATCGGTAGTGCTAAGTCGGTTGGCGCACCAAACCCGAATGAATACTTGCTGTCAGGCAATAACGTAGTTTTACGTATATCAATTGATGCTAGGTCGTTAGCACCCTTTCTTCTGGGGTTGCTTATATAGTCTTGGATTATTTCGTAGAGTCTTTGCTCTATCCACAAAGCATGAGTCAAGAGAGGCAGTAAGGCGGTTAATCTTTCCCTTTCTGCATCTGTGATGTTACTTGGAAGACTCATCCCTGCTGGGTGCTTGGTTCGTTTATTGCCGTCCGGGTTGTATTTATTTCTGTCGAGGCAGTAAAGGAGCTTGAGCAAATGGGTGACATTACACTGGGCATTTCTGGGAGCGCCGCTTTGATTTTGGTAATAGGCAATGCGGAATTTTCTATCTTCTTTCTGTTCTAACTGAGCTAAATACTGCTTGATGAATTTGTAATCACCTCTGGCGTTGACTTTGGAGCGAGAATCTACTGGCGTTGTAGTATTACTTGCTAGGGCTATATCTTTGGCTGATTCTTCACTCAATCCGATGTGGATCGTAACTTTTACTCTGGCTTCGGTTAGGTCATATTTGTAATTTTTCGCTTGCTCAAAAGCTAAAACTGTATGCCCACCGTTGATAATGCCATCGCTACCGCCCTCCGAGGCTTCTAAAATTTCTAGCTCCAGTTCAGTTTTGTTTTTGACAGGTTTAGCAATATTAGCCGACAGAACGATTCCACTATGACGAGAGAAGAATTTTGCAGGTTCGGTTGTCAGTGAGTCGAACATTTGTCTGTAGGTCGCGCTTTTGCGGTTCGGTTCCCGGATGTTCGGTTCTAGCGGCAGGTCTATCGGGAAGCTGTCTACATGGGCGGTGGCGATGATGCAATTGGGGTTGGCTTGAAAATAGTTATCTATCTTAATATTCCAAGTCTTGGGCATACAATATTTGCAATGTCAGGGGAATTTCTATGTTAACCAAAACTAGGGTGCAAGGTCTTGGGTGTAATACCAAGAGAAGATACCAAAAAACTGGACTGCCACCGATTGCCCTGCATGAAAAACTACGTTTTTTCACAGCTACAGTTTGACATCCACCCCGCCGTAAATGGTCGGGGATTCCTAAGACTCACGACTTAGGTTTCTGTTTCTTTCCCTTTCGGCTACGCTCAAGGCAAGCCTTACGGGTATTTCGCAACTGCCCTTCAGCCTACAAAATGGGCAACAGCGAATGAATACAGATGGTAAGCTAGAAAGTACATAACAGTTAAATCGATGATGTCCCATGAACGTTGTCACACCAAAACGATTTACTATTGACGAATATCATCGGCTGATTGAACTGGAATTTCTAAAGGAGAGCGATCACATCGAGTTGATTCGCGGAGAACTAATTCAGATGGTAGCCAAGGGCACACCTCATACAGTCTGCGGTTCTATCTTATGCCGCCAATTGGATCGGTTGTTGGGCGATCGCGCCGTGATTCGCGGACAAGATCCGATTACTTTGCCTTCGCAAAGTGAACCTGAACCAGATGTGGCGGTAGCACGTGGCAAAGACGAAGATTATCTCGCCCATCATCCCTATCCAGAAGATATTTTTTTAGTGATTGAGATTTCGGACTCAACCCTAGATTACGACCAAACAACAAAGTTAAAAATCTACGCAGAAGCCGCAATTTCTGATTATTGGATTGTCAACTTAAATGTTCGCCAACTTGAGCGTTATAGCCAACCCTATCAAAATGCTCAAGGTGAATTCAATTATCTCAGCAAGCAGATATCTTTACCACATCAGTCAGTAGCGATTCCTGGGTTTGAAGATATTTTATTAGACTTGAATCGGGTATTTCCCAAGGTTGTAAATGCCTAGAATTACGCAATTTCCCATTTCGCACCCAACATTAGAGACGTTGCAATGCAACGTCTCTTAAGATCAAGCACTGAAGACCAACAAGATTCAGCATTGCTTTCATAACAATGAGTTAATTTTTGAATTGTTATATTAATAATTAAGTTGACTTTGACTGTCTCCATACAAGCTTGTACTCTCTCTCAACAGCCGCCAGCAGCTTTGGCTGCAAGGATCACAAATACGGTTTGATAAAATCCCCAACCCTTGTAACAACGAATCCACAGAAGAGTCACGGCTAGCCACTTCATGCAACTGCCGTAACCTCCCACATAACTACCTGCTTCACTCACTTTCGTGCGATGGCGTAACTGCCCTCTGTTGGTGATCGCCCTTACCTCAAAACAAAAAATCACCCAGCTATATCCTTCCCACTCTTATAGTTCATCGCTCTAGGTTTCCTCTTGCCTATAGGGACTAATTTCGATTGCTTGGGCGCTTGTGGCGGACGGCATTGCTCACAGTAGAGTGGTCGAACACCAAAGGTTTCTCGTTGTGTGGGTTGTTCGCACTGCTTACATACGAAGTTGAAAACGCGAGTGTGAATTTCCCGCTTGTGCGCTCTAACGGTGTACTCTCGGACTTCAATAGTTTTGCTGGGCATCGGTTCTTTCTTTGGTGTTCTATTTATAAGGATAGTTTCTAGATAGCAATATATTCATACACCATTTGATTGAAACAGGGACAAAAACAAGTCGCAAGTCGCAAGTAAGATAAAAAACTTCAGTTGTGGAATAGGCACAAAGCCATGATATAGCTGGATGAAAGGGTGTGGGGGAATGGCACTAAGATAACGGCGAATCCATTATTTGTAAGGCTTTTGAGTGTGGGAGGTGTGGGAGGGGAGGGAGGATGGAGAAGAAATCTTACTCCCCACACTCCCCACACTCCCCACACTCCCCACACTCCCCACACCCACTCCAGGCAAACCTTTCAGCTTTTCTTAGTGCCATTCGGGTGTGGGGTTACAGGTATTGGAGTGTGGGGAATTAAGAAGATGTTGTAAATTTATTTAAACTTGCATAGTTGAGAAGTTAAGACATTATAGACAGGAGAAATTGGTAAATAATAATCTGCGATCGGATCGATAATGACGTATCGAACAGAGTTACCACTAATATCTAATATGGCTAGAATATTTTTCTGATTCAAGCTAAAAATTTTAATTCCTCTTTGAAACAAACGTTGAAATAAGTATGTGGTCTGAATTTTGAGCAGTTGACGCTTTTGCTCGGGGTCGAGGAAACGATGCAAGGAGAACCTGGATTTGCGAAGGATTTCTGGAAAATCAGGAATGTTGAATGTCTGGCAGAATTCAGGACTAAATCCAGTTTCTGTTTCCCCCAATGGAATACCCTCAATTTTTGGCATAAAGAGTACTCGTTTAAATAAGGCACTCTTGACGCAAGTTTGGAAATGCAAGTAAGCAGGACAAATCTGAAGTAGCACTTTCTCTTGCTCGTTTAACTTGGTTTCAAATTCCCAGGCTAATTGTATGCTCCTAAAAAATTGTTTTCTGGGATTTTCTGTACAAGGGCGAGCTTCAGAACATTTCAATGCCAGATTTGAATCAGGAAACACTCCTAATTTAGAATCATGGCAACCTAAGATGTGGATTCCTCTATGGAATTTCTCGGCGTAAGGATTGATATTGTATTTCTCTTTATTGTTTTCTAGCGTAGCAATCAAATGAACTAACCTGCGGATGAATTCAGAAGGGCTGACAGATTGTTTCTGTAATTGCTCATAAATGCATGGTTCCAGATCAATTGCGATTTTACCTTGGGAGTAAGTCTGAACACCCAGAGTTGAAGCTATTTTGTTCATATTTTAGAGTATTTACGAGAGGCATACCATCGAATAAATAGCTTTTCTGCTTCAATCCAGACAAATACTAGAGAACTAAATCCAATACAAACCAATAGCTCTAATCCACTCAAGTAATGAGTATTGAAGAATGAACGGAATGGTTCAACATAAATAAGCATCAGTTGCAGGATACTGGTGACACCAACGGATAGGATCAGGTAGGGATTTGAGAAGGGGTTCACCTCTAACATTAACCGCGTGTTAGAACGGATAGCCAGTGCGTGTCCCATTTGTGCTAAACAAAGCGTAGTAAACACCATAGTCTGCCAGCGATCGCGATCTAACAATTCACTTTGTACCTGAGCAGTGTAGCCGTATGCCCAGACCATCATCAAGATAGTTATCACTGCCAAAATAATGCCAATCCGCACCATGTAAGAGCCTAAGCCTCTGGCAAAAATGCTTTCTTTCGGGTCTTTAGGAGGTTGTTGCATGACGATTGGTCTACCGGGTTCTACTGCCAGTGCTAAAGCCGGAAGTCCATCAGTTACCAAGTTCATCCAGAGAATTTGCAGAGGAGACAACGGTACACCACCCAACCCCAACAATGGAGCAGCTGCGATCGTTAATACCTCACCAATGTTGCTGCCAAGGATGTAGCGAATAAAGCGGCGAATGTTGATGTAAACAACTCGACCTTCTTCAACTGCCGAGACGATTGTAGTAAAGTTGTCATCCAGTAGTACCATGTCGCTAGCTTCTTTACTGACATCCGTGCCAGTAATACCCATTGCCACACCAATATCTGCTTGTTTCAAAGCTGGAGCATCATTAACTCCATCCCCAGTCATCGCAACGACATGTCCTTGGCGCTGGAGAGCTTGGACAATTCGTAACTTATGCTCTGGTGTGACGCGAGCATACACGCTAACTTGTTGCACTTGTGCTTCCAGTTCTGGCTGGGTGAGCCTTTGGAGTTCTTGCCCAGTCAGGCAGCGATCGCCTACTTTTGCAATGCCCAAGTCTTGGGCGATCGCCTGTGCGGTCAACTGGTGATCGCCTGTAATCATCACCGGACGAATGCCTGCGGTACGGCATTTCGCCACCGCATCGCGCACTTCGGGGCGGGGGGCATCCAGCATTCCCACCAATCCCAACCAGGTCAAGTTAGTTTCAGCCGTATCTTCAAAATCGCGGTCTGATAATTTTGTCAGGTTCTTACTAGCAAAACCTAAGACCCGTAACCCTTGGCTAGCAAGCTGATTATTCTGCTCTAAAATCTGTTGCCGTTGTTGTGCTGTCATGGGTTGAGGCTGATCGCCCTGCTGAATGTGAGTGCAGAGTTCCAGAACGAGTTCGGGCGAGCCTTTGGTAAACACGATCGACAGGCCCTCTCCCAGTTTATTGAACGTATCTTGCACGATAACGCTCATCCTTTTGCGTTCGGATGAAAAGGGAAACTCAGCAATACGCGAGAACGCTTGCTCCTCTTGGTCTTTGCGAAACCCTCCTTTTCCGGCAACTGCCAGTAACGCTCCTTCGGTCGGATCGCCTAATATTGCCCAGTCGCTATTCTCCTTATGCAATACGGCATCATTACAAAGCACGCACGCCAGAAGCAGCGATCGCAATTCTGGCGCTGCCTCCAATAAAATTTCTTGCTCTGCTCTGGGATTGACCTGGTGATAAAACGCACCTTCAGGGCTGTATCCCTCGCCTGTTACACGAATGGCGTAGCTAGCGGTATGCACTGCCTGCACCACCATCTTGTTCTGGGTTAGAGTTCCAGTTTTATCCGAGCAGATAGTTGTGACAGAACCGAGGGTTTCCACCGCAGGCAGTTTTCGGATCAGAGCATTCCGCTTCACCATGCGTTGAGTGCCTAATGCCAGGGTAACGGTAATAACGGCGGGTAAGCCTTCTGGCACAACCGCAACCGCCATACTCAAAGAGACTTTGACCAGTTCCTCAAACAGCGAGGGGTTGAACAATGTCCCCCCCACAATCACAATCGCTACTATAATCAACGATCCTGTAACCAGCGTATTGCCCAGCTGGGTCATGCGTTTTTGCAAAGGCGTTGGCTCTGTCTCGACGGATTGCAGCGCGGTTGCAATCTTGCCCAATTCGGTTTGCATCCCGGTGTTTGTCACTAACACCGTTGCTCGTCCCTGCACCACCTCTGTTCCAGAAAAGACTAAATTAATCCGATCTCCTAGAGGCGCATCCTCTCTTAAGATGGCATTGGCTTGTTTTTCAACTGCGTGTGCCTCTCCGGTGAGGGCTGCTTCTCGCACCTGTAAGTTCGCTGCTTCTACGATGCGCCCATCTGCTGCAACCTTAACTCCCGCTTCCAGCAGCATAATGTCACCAGGAACCAGTTCTTTAGATTCTACCTCCACTAGTTTACCTTCACGGAGCGCCCGCACTTTGGATGATGCCATGTTTTTCAGGGCTGCCAGTGCTTTTTCGGCTCCATTCTCCTGAAGGTACCCCAATAATCCATTCAGCAACACCACCGCAAAAATTGCCACCGCATCTTTGGGAAAAATGAACTGTCCCTTTACCAAAGATTCGCGCACATCCAGAACCATCGAAATAATTGCTACGGCGATCAGCATTAACAACATAATGTTTTTAAACTGATCCCAGAAAATTTCTAGGGGCGATCGCCCACTCGTTTCCACCAGTTCGTTTGTACCGTAGTGCTGTAAATTCTGGTCAATCTGTTCCTGAGTTAAACCATGCGTGCGATCGCTCTTGAGCAGCCAAAGAGTTTTTTGAGCCTCAATAGTATGCCAGGCATGGTTCTCAACCGGTTGATAAACTTGAGGATGCGATAGGTTAGCAGACATGGGTAAAATGGATCGCACTAAAAAATAGTTCTTATATCATCGCACCGCACTAGAAAATAGTGCAAGCAGAGATGCATTGAAAATTCTTCTGGCGTTGTTAGAGAAAAGTAGATAGTTTTTCAGTTCAGGTTGGCTCAAAGTGAGGAGAATTGGTTGACAATGATGAACGATGCTTTTAAGCCACAAAGGTTAATTGGCAGACAGCCTGAGCTAGAGCAAACCTGTAAAATTTTGGCGGCTGACCAAGATTTGATGCTCACAGGCGTGACCGGAAGTGGACGGCGAGCGTTGATTCGCTATGCCGCACAGCAAATGGGAGCCAGGATTTTAGAGATCGACTGCTTGCGAGCCACTACCTCTTCTCGCTTTTTAGAGTTGATGGCTTCAGGGATTGTGCAGATATTTGGCACATCGGAAGAACGAACTTTTATTCAGCAGTGGGCTTGTGCCTATCCCTTGCAATTGGAGCAACCAACCGTACATCAAACCCGCTTGGTTTGGCAGGTTCCTCCAAATGATGAATGGCTGATTCTACAAGCCTTATTAAATTTACCTCAGATGATGGCAGAACAGTTAAGCTGTCGGGTAGTTTTTGTCTTTCAGAATTTTCCCCATATTCGCTCCTGGGATCGGGCAGGCCAATGGGAATCATATTTGCGGCAGGAAATTCAACGCCAAAACCGGGTTAGTTACGTTATCTTGGCTACAACTCCAGAAGATTGGGTGGAAGATAGCTCGGTTCAATTTGTCTCCTTGCTCCCAATACCAGACCGAGAAATTAAAACCTGGGTTGTTGAAGCAATGGCAGCAGCAGGGCTAAAGTTTGAAGTGGATGCCTTAAAACTGTTCTTGGACTATTCACAAGGACATGTTGGAGATACCATCGCTTTGGCGCGGCGAATTTGGAGCGACCATCATTGCTTCTATCAGGATGAACAAACCAGTTTTTTGCCCCAATCCTCCCCAAAACTCATCCAACTTCATCACGTATATTGCAGCACGTTACGATTAGTTGAAGATTTGTCTGTTACCTTTGAATCTCTCCTTTTACTGCTACCTCCCATTCAAGCACGGGTACTGGAAAGTTTAGCCATCGATCCTACTGATAGCCCTCATTCACGTACCTATCTTCAGAAACACCAATTTTCACGAGGTGGTGGTTTTCAAGGCGCTCTTACAGGATTGGAACAGAAAGGATTAATTTATGGAGCCAAAGGCGGGTATCGACTGGCATTACCACTTCTATCGTTTTGGCTCAAACATCGCATTTTGTAGCTTTAGTTACTTTCTTTACTTAAATGTTAGGTCAAATCTAGCGGTTTCCCTCATTACTCTTAATGCTCAATTGGCATTAAAAGCTGTAACCCTTATTTCAAATAGCTTAAGATCAGATTCTGCTTTTGCCGCCACCAAGAGTTTACTGACCAAAAAATGACAACAATTACGCCCATTGATTATTTATCGCCAATATTGAGCGAAGAACCAGAACTACTGCATAATACTCCCACCTCAAAAAAATCCACACGTTACATTTTCCGAGTCCCTGCCCCATCCGAACGTTCACCTTTTAAACCTCTACCTCCCATCTTGACCATATCCGAGGCTCATCGTCAGCGAGTCGAAGTTAGAGAAATTATTCAAAACCACGGAGAGCGTCGCCTGCTGCAAATGCTCGGTGTACTCAATTTTTACATTTACTGCACTGCCGCAAACTCTTCATTTGGTGCTATTACCAAAATCAATAATCAAGACTCAGTTGCCTACTCCATTGATTCACACTCTCTGAGTCAAATGCTTGCCCTCTCAGATGCTGGGTTATTATCTGGCACTTTCCCCAGTACTTTCGCCACCAAATATCTCAAAACTTATTGGGGTGCTGGTTTCTGTGGTCGCGCTAGTTTCCGGGGAGTCCGTGAGTACTTTAGAACTAATCTTTCACTGTTTCATTACCAACCTGGAATACAAAAAACTCGAAACACACCTGAAATTACCCAAATTAACTATAAACGGATGCTCATAGCTTATGAGGCTATTGAAGAGGAATTGAGCGCTCGTCATCAAGATCAATTCGGTCATACTAATTTATCAGCTATCCTTCCACCTCACATGGGTGCAAATGTTGTAGCCCTTTTCAATTCCACTTTCATCGGATTTTTGAAATTCCGTCGAAATTGGCGTTTTGATTTTGGCGCTGTCATCCAAGAAGACCAGATGCAGCATGATCAATCCCTCGTCCCCAAAGCTACCCAGCTCCCAATGCAGCAAAAATTTAAATCTTGGGCTGATATCGCTGCTGATTATCGCCGTAAACATCACATCGCTTGGAATCCCTTTTCTGGTCAATTTGAACGCTATACCTTATTTCCTACTTCTCTAATACCCAACACGGCTTAGAAAAAATTATTTCTAGCTCTTGAGAAAATTTAGGCTGCACACATATACTTGAAATCATTGCAAGTTACAAGTAACACAAGCTTTCTACAAGATTTTCCCGTCTGATGATAGAACGCTTGCAAAAATAATCAGTATAATTTGAAGCCACTAAACATCTTATTACTCTGTACCTACAAATGGAGTATTAGAAATAGATTGTGAACTGGCTTTTGCAGACAGCAACCAAGCAGCGCCAATTAATATTGAGTATCCTCCAAACAGAAAAGCTGCATATCGCCCTGCTGTTTCAGGCTGCATATTGCTCATAATTTTTGAAAAACCAGCAAGAATTGGGATTTCGCCCAGCATTCCTGGCAAAGCAATACAAACTGCACCTTGTAACCAATCTTGCTGTTTTATCTTCCGCCACTTCATCAGCCCCAGAGAAACGACGGCATATAAAATGCCCGTCAAACCTACGTTGAGCCAATACCCAGCAGCAGAACCTTCAAAGAAGGATGAACCAACCATGCGATAAATTAACGTTGCTGCTGCCCAGATAACGAAACCAAAGGAGATGAAGCCAAGCCTCTCTTTTGTACTCATGGGATGTTAATGTAATAGTCATTACGTTAATTGTTAGTGTAATAGCTGTTACGTTAACTGTCAACTCATGAGCCGACCTGTTGAACCTCAGAAGAAGCAAGAGCTTCTAGAACAATGTCTAGCTGCTGCGATCGCAGTGGGAGCATTCGACTCCAGCATTAACGCGCTCGCTAAGAGAATCGGGACTAGCGGACGAATGCTTGTTTACCACTTTGGTTCCAAGCAAGAATTCGAGCGACAACTCATTGGTCTGTTAGAGACTCGCTTGCGCCAAAAGCTATGGTCATTTCAAAGCGTGTCGCTTGTAGGAGCAGATTGTCTGGCAGAACCATTACTCGAAATGTGGAGCCATTTGACTTCACCAGACATGCTGGGCTTGCTGAAATTGACGATGGAGCTAAATCAACGTGCCATACAAGGCGATTCAGAAACACAACGTTTCGTAGAGCAAGAGAGCCAAAAGTGGATAGATTCTCTGTTTAATCTCACAAATGACAAAACTACTGCTTTATTGCTATTCCACTTATTTCAAGGCGCAATCTTAGACTTCTTGGCTACGGGAAATGCACAACGTGGACAGCAAACCATCAAGGCTTTCACGGAAACGCTACGGTAGCTTCAACGCGGTTGTTGTTCAGATCGTCTCGAAAAGATGAAGAATTGCTTAAGCGTGGTTGGGACATGAAGTCCTGTAGTGTGAATTTGCGGTAAGCTGAGAATACCTTACCGCAACCAAATTGCACGATGGTGTGATTGAAGCATCTGTATCCGGCTATGTTCAGAAGACATCTATAGCTCCTTCTGCTCTGTTGGTAACTTTAGATAGCAACCATTTAATATCTAGCAATAGCTCAACCTACCTCACTATTTTTAGTGAGGAGTAAGTGTTAATTATTCACGCTTGTTATAGTTAACCTTATGTTACAAAAACAAATGTAGTTAATCAAGCTTTCATCGTAGCATGGTTAAAAATAGCGTTAATAAAAAGCCAGATAAAACAATTAAAAAGCGGCATCGCTTTTTTCTCAATCCTTATAGTGATTGTGCGTTCACTAAATGCCCCAAATGCGATACTAAAACTAAGTTACGCAAGTTCCCTTTGGTAATCCACATTGAACCTAAACAGCTATTTTTACTAAATAAACAGTGTAAATATTGCCCAAGCTGTGACTTAATTATTGCTAAAAAACAGGAAATTGAGCCCTTGATGGCTGCTACTTTTGTCCAAACAAATCCTCAAATTTTAGGTAATAACTCCCGGTTCGCCCATTTTTTAATGAGTTAGGAAAAGTAGATAGTCAAAAGTATACCGAAGGACATATTCCCCAAAAGACTAGATTAGGTATATGTTCGCACTTATGACTACTGAACCCATAATCACAAACGAACGAGTCGATGATATACCTATACTTCTAACTCAAATAGAGCGTATGGGCGTACAATCGCTAATCGATAAACATTTTCCCAGACACGGAAATTGGCAAGGTCTAAGTCTGGGAAGTGTAGCAGTAATTTGGTTAGCACACATATTATCGCAAGCAGATCACCGTTTAAATCACGTCCAAGGCTGGGCTTCTAAGCGGTTAGAAACATTGAAAACATTTTTTGGAGAAGAGTTAGGTGAACTTGACTTGACGGATGATCGTCTAGAAGCCCTATTACGTTATCTTGACAGGGATAGCGACTGGTACTCATTTGAGTCAGAACTTGGAGGTAACTTGCTACAAGTGTACGATATCAAACCAGAGCGAGTTCGTATGGATAGTACAACAGCTTCAAGTCACTGTGGGATTAATTCTGAAGGGTTATTCCAATGGGGCCATAGCAAAGATCATCGTCCAGACTTGGCACAAGTGAAAATAATGTTATCGACATTAGACCCTTTAGGAATGCCAATTGCAGCTGAAATACTATCAGGGGAAAAAGCCGACGATCCGTTATACATCCCGGCAATTGAAAGAGTACGTTCAACGCTAAAACAGTCAGAGTTACTATATATTGGCGACTGTAAAATGGGTTCAATTGCGACGAGAACTCATATTGTATCTGGTGGGGATTTCTATCTTTGTCCTCTGAATGCAAAACAAGTCCCATCTAAACAATTAATTGAATATCTTCAACCAGTTTGGGATGGTAAACAAGAATTAACAACTATTGATTATGATTATGCTGATGGGAAAAATAAAGAAATTGCTAAAGGGTTTGAAATAAATATTTCTCAAACAACAAAGATTGATGGTAATGAATTGACTTGGAATGAGCGACAAATAGTTGTACGTTCTTTCGCAATCGCAGAAACAGAAGAAAAATCTTTACGCGACCGCTTACAAAAAACGAATAATGCCCTGGAACAGCTTAAAATACCTTGTCGTGGCAAGAAAAAGTTAACCACGATTGACTCATGCCAGTCTGCTGTTAATGCTATTCTCAAACGTTATCGTACCAGTGGACTTTTTAAACAAGACATTCAACTTAGTATTTCTCGAAAAATTAAGAGGCGATATCTTGATACACCTTCTCAAATAGTAGAAGAAACTTCGATAAACCTGGATTTTCAAATTGATGAAGATGCAGTTTTAAGACAAATTAAGTTGTTAGGCTGGCGAGTCTACGTTACAAATCAAACAAAATCTCTGTTATCTTTGAAACAAGCTGTTCGTGCCTATAGAGATGAGTATTTAACTGAACGAGGATTTGCTCGACTTAAAGGCTTTCCTTTATCTTTAACTCCAATTTATTTGCAGCGTGAAGATCATATTACAGGATTAATTCGCCTACTTTCAATTGGGTTGCGTATTTTGACCCTTTTAGAGTTTCAGGTTCGTCGCAATCTGGAGCAAAATAAGGAAAAGCTAACTGGACTTTATATTGGTAATCCTAAACGAGAAACTGCACGTCCTACTGCTGAGATACTTCTTGCTGCATTTAAGGAGATTACCCTGTTCTTAATTGAGGTTAAAAACGAAGTTTATGCTCATTTGACTGCCCTTTCACCCTTACAGCAACGTATTCTTGTTTTACTTGGGTTCCCAACTACTATTTACACTCAACTTGGTGGTCAATCTTTTACTCCTGAGTAGCCTTTCTTCTAACTCCCGAAAAAATGGGCGAACCGGGAGTAATAACTATCTAGTCATGGGAACAGTTGATAAAAAAGATTGGAAGGAAGGCGACAAAAATTTGCTTTCCCCATCAGAAATTATCGGACGCATATACGTCTTCAAAGATGTTTGGAATTTTGAAGTTATCCCGGCAGGTTGGTATCCTAACGAAGAAAAATAATTCCAAACAATTCTAAGTTTTTTATCATTATCATTATTAGTAAAGTTCAAAAAATGAATAAAATGCGAACCATGTCGGAACTCAGGCTGGACATATAAACTTTTCGGCTTTTTTAACTAGGGGATTTAAAAGTATAATTCAATAAACTTTTTTATTTTTAGCAATTCAGCCCTGCCTGAAGTAACCTCTGCTTTAACCTTGTGTAGCGCTTTTGGTCATCAGTAGAGCGCACAGCTAGAGATATCGCTTTTTTTGCGCCAACTACGATCACTAACTTCTTGGCACGGGTCAGCCCGGTGTAAAACAGGTTCCGGGTCAACATCATATAGTGCTGCATATAGATTGGCAGAATCACCACCGGATATTCTGAGCCTTGGCTTTTATGAATCGAAATGCTCCAGGCAAGGGCAATTTCATTCAGGTCAGCGTAATCGTAAACCACAGTCCGCTCACCATACAGTACTGTAACTTCCTGCTCGACAGTATCAATGCTTTGAATAATCCCCAGGTCGCCGTTGAAAACTTCACGGTTGTAGTCATTGGTTAGCTGGATGATGCGATCGCCCTCGCGTAATAAATTTCCACCTCTGTTAATTTCCACCTTGTTGGGGCTGGGTGGGTTGATCAACTGCTGCAATACTGTGTTCAGGTTACGAGTCCCGATTACTCCCCGTGTCATCGGGCAAAGCACTTGGACATCAGTGGCAGGATTAAAACCTAAGCGTGGAATCAAATCGGTAATCAACTCGCAGATTGCCTGTACACCATGTTCGGGCTGATGTCCGCCGCCGTGCCAAATACAGTCGGACACAGGATTGTCGGAGATTGGCTCAATTGTTGGGTACTGGCCCCGGTTGATTTGGTGAGCAGCAGTGATAATTGCACTTGTTTGAGCTTGGCGGAATACCTGAGTTAACCGCACTACTGGCACACGACCAGAATTAATCAAATCAGCGAGTATTTGACCTGGGCCCACAGATGGTAGCTGGTCAATGTCACCCACCAACAACAGTAAAGCGCCAGCTAGTACTGCTTTAATTAAGGAGTAAGCCAGAAACAAATCAAGCATCGAAGCTTCGTCAGCGATAATTGCCGTGTGGGGTAAAGGATTAAGCCAATTCGCAATTCGCAATTCGCAGTTCGCAATTACGGATAAAATTCTAAACCGAACCGTTGGATTACAGAGCTAACAAGCTTATCTTTGATGAGCATGGTCTTAAATCACATAATGAGTCCAAGCTTTTGCTGATTTATAATTGCGAATTGCGAATTGCGAATTGCGAATTGTTTCGTCATTCCACCTAAACGTTGAGCAGCACGTCCAGTGGGTGCAGCTAGGGCTATGGATTTACCCATTGCTTTCCACAGGCTGACAATCGTGTGAGTTGTGAAGGTCTTTCCAACCCCAGGGCCACCAGTGAGGATCATGATTTTGGAATAGGCTGCTGTTTCTACAGCTTGGCGTTGCTGTTCTGAAAGCTGAATTTTACGGCTAGCAGTAAAGCGCTCAATCCAATCACGCACACGCTCAATGTCAGTGCCAACAGGTTTTTCCAAGCGTTGGCGTATCAGTTGAGCTAAATTCTGTTCCGTATGGAAGTAAGTTGGCTTGTAGCAAAGTAGTGTTTTCTCTTCATCCCGCTCTCTAATCAGGTCATCTACCAGAGCCATATCTTTAATAATCATCGCAACCGCTTCTTCTGTGGGCTGATGAGATTCGGTTGTCAGCAGTTTGATTACCGACTCAATCAGTTCGCTTTGTGGCAGGTAACAGTGACCATCTTCGGCAGCTTCACTTAGACAATGGATAATCCCTGCACGGTAACGAAATTCTGAGTCAGGCGCAATTCCAATATTTCTTGCAATCTTGTCAGCAGTCAGAAAGCCAATACCGTAGATGTCGGCTGCCAACTGGTAAGGATTATGGGTTACTGTAGCGATCGCCTCATCCTTATATTGCTTGTAAATTTTGACTGCGTATGTTGTTGAAACACCGTGCCCTTGCAAAAATACCATTACTTCTTTTATGGCTTTCTGTGTCTCCCAGGCATTTTTAATTAACTTAATCCGCTTTTTGGCAATGCCTTGAACTTCAATGAGCCGGTCAATTTGGTTTTCGATAATGTCCAGGGTTTCTAAACCAAAGTGGGCAACAATGCGTCTTGCTGTGACTGGGCCAACACCTTTGATCAGTCCACTGCCCAAATATTTCTCAATTCCGGTGAGAGTGGCTGGTTTGGTTTCCTTGTAGTTAACAACTTGAAACTGTGGCCCAAATTGTGGATGGTCACGCCAGAAACCAGTTAGTTGTAAAGTCTGCCCTGGCTGGATGTTAGCAAAGCTGTCAACAATTGTTGTGAGTTCGGTACTACGCGGGCGAGTCAGCCTTGCCACGGTGTAACCTGACTCCTCAGAATAAAAGGTGAGTCTTTCAACTACTCCAGTAATGGTTTCATGTTGGAGAGAAGCATTAACTTGCTGTTGGGAGTGGGCTGGAGTAGTGGACATTGCTTATTTAAAAATGCCACACATTATTATAAGCCTGCAATTCTATTAATTATAGTACATAAGTACTAAGACATATCTTTTTATCGGATGTTTCTATAATAAATCTTCAGGCATCCATGAAAGCCCTTATCCACCGGACACTGGGCGAACGGGCTTTCATCCCCAGAAATAAAAAAGTGTACAAACTCTCCTACCTAATTCAAAAGAGAGCTTTTATCTTTGGGCTCTCTCTAAAACTCCAACTGTAAGCTGCCTTGCTAAATGACCCAAAACATTTTGGGTCACTTTTCTTGTAAAAATTCTTCTATTTTAACTAGCAAGCTTTCCGCTTCTTGAAGCTGATGTGGATCTTTTTCAATATTTTTTAGAGATTTTTTGAATTGCTTGTAAGCACTATCTAATCTAGTTCGGATAGGGTTTTCTGAACTTGGTTTAAGAGCTTTAACCCTTTTTTTAATTTCAGCAAGTGAAAGATTGTTGGCAATTGCTTCCCATAAAAGTTCTTGCCTGATACCAGGATCGTCGATTTTTGCAATCTCTAATCCTTTAGTGTATTCAATTTTCCCTTGACGAACAGCTTCCAGAATTTCTTGAGGTTTTTTTAACAAAGGAAGCCTAGTTTTAACAAAAGATTCCCAGGTAATTCCACCACAAAATGCAAAGACTGCTTGAATTTTGTCAAACTGAGGATGATCTAAAACGTTTTGAAGACCTGAGCGACGTTTGAGATTATCTATTTGATACAGCAGACTTATAGCTTCTTCAACAGTTGCTTCAATTGCTAAAGAAAGGAGTTTCAAAGTACCATCTAAATCTTCTAAGGCACTAAAATCTCGACGATTTTTGTTTTCTGCAAGTGATGCTTTGAAAGCTTCAAGGTTATTCCAGTTAAAGATTCTGACAGGAAGTGGATCTATTTCTGCAAACTCAGAACCATGATAGCGGCGTTTTCCAGCAACAAGTTCATATTCATCAGGCAACGTATTGCTTAGTGGACGAACCCATAATGGAGAGTGAATACCATTCGGTTTCAGGTCATTTAGCGCCCAAGCTTTTAGTTCATCCTGGTCATAGTAGTAGCGCACAGGCTGTCCACCTGGCACAAAACTGAAACTTAGATGAATTTTACTACGGGGTATCCATACTACTCCTGAATCTTTGCCTGATTCATTTGGAATGATCTCGCTCTCGTCCCTATCAGGAGTAAAGCTTAAAATCTGTTTTAGGTTAGCAAGTCTTTGATTGGTTCCAGCTTTGCTAGTTCCTTCCAATCTTCCCATGCTTTTTTTCCTCCTCTTTTAATTTCATAAATTGGCTTCCCTTCGGCAGATGCATGTTCATAAACTTTCAACCGTTGAATCCCTTGTTCTAACACAGGTAAACCTTGTTCTCTAAGGGTATGAAAAGCGATTTCCCCATCCGGCTCTGATGATGGAGGTACAACAGTTAATAAAACAGAATATTTAGTTTTTGGTGGAAAACTTTGAACCATCATATTTAAAGCACTCATTGAGAGAGCAGAAGGAGTTGTAATAGCTAAAAGCAAATCACATCCGTCAACTAGCTCTTTAATCTCAGCAGAACTTGGTCGTGCAGGAGTGTCAATGACAATAAAATCAAAGTTCTCTTTTGCCATTATTCGGTTAGCTGTATTTTCTGTAGCAACTTGAAAGGGTAGATAGCCGCGAGATCCCCAAACGGATGCTGAACGATTAGGATCATAATCAATGAGCAAAACTTTATATCCTTTCTGTGCGAACAGGCAAGCCAGACACACTGCTGAGGTAGTTTTGCCCACACCCCCTTTAAAAGCAGTTAGTGTTACAAATTTGGTCGCCAAAATTCTGTTTCCGTTACTCGTGAATGAAAAGATTCTACCTTGCTCTAGTGGAATTGTTTACTTAATTAGAGACTTTATAGATATTTGTACTGCTGACCCAAAACGTTTTGGGTCATTCAATATACAACTTAAACAACCGGATTCAAGTAGAAGCCTGGTGATCGTACTACTAATGATTTATCAGTTGTGATTAGAATGTCTTGGCTAACAGGCTGATACCACGAGATTATTTTACCTAAAACGTTAAGGATACTTTCTTATTAAGTAATGCCACAGCCTTCAAAATACATAAATTGACAGTTAAAATACGATTGTTCCACAGTTTGGGTAAGTTCAGTTAAACAGAAATGTCAATGAAGGCTATCCAAGGTTCATCCAAACTACAATTACCACAGCCAAAATCCAATAACTCAAGCCAAAAGCCTAAACTTGTTGCTTACCGACCAGTAGAGCAACCCTCAGTTACACTTCAGGCAGCCCCAACTCCCAGTGATGAGTCACCATCAGTAGAGCAGCAAGCCCAAACGGTGCCTTCTTTCACGTCAAAAAGGAACGTTTCTGAGAAACCGCAACATTTAGAAAAAGGCAAAGTCAAACGTATCTCCCCTGACAAGAAAAAATCTAATTCACTACAACAGCCCCAATTTACACTTCGAGATAATCAAGAAGAGTTACTATCAAAACACTGACAACATATCCAGTTTTTGGACTGCGATAAACAAGTGGGACGCGTGGTATTCGAGTATTGGCAATGTCAGCAGAGAATAATCTGTAAGTACAATGGGGAACCTATGATGGGAGAATACTTTGGACATCCTTCACTAATTCATGTGAAAGTCCAATGTCCTAATTGTGAGCAGACGGCTATCAGATTAACAACGGGTCAGGTGGTTTCAACAACAGCGATTCCTTCTCCTTGGCAGCAATGATGGTACACACCAAGAGCAAGAGTGATTAGTAAAAGATATTTACGATTGATAATGCAAATGAGATTTTTACCCTCAATAATAACTGCACTAACGGCACTGACACTAACTAGTTGCAGTACTACTACTGCTGAACAGTATGAAGCTACAGCGCTCACCAGTTACACCTGGCAAGTTAAATATGCCAATAATCTAACTAGTGAACCACGACCCCGCATTGAAACCTTTGCTACTACTTCTGTACTGAATCGAAATGGAGTAAAACCACCGGGAGAAGTAATTGGCCCAGATGATCGAGGGCTATGGTGGCCGACTTTAGCGCTGCGACCAAGCGTTGAGCAAGTTGAACAACGTAAAAGACCTCAAGAAGAGATAGGAAAACCTGAATTGATCAAAGATGTAAAGTACAAACTGACTTATGGAGTAGGTAATTCTCAGCAGACACTACCTACTAATTATGATGTTTATCGACAAGTGGTAAAAGCTTACCCCCAAAGAACTCCTTTGGAATTGACTTTGGGTGTGAATGATAATTCAGTTGAGAAAGCTGAACCTGTCAGCAAGTAGTGACCCTAAGTTACGTATTCAGCAAGAAGTTAGAGATCAAAACTGAATTACTTTTCAACAATCTTATTGACACTAAAGTATAAATCAAGCTGTCAACACCTTATCTGCGAGACGCTACGCGAACAAGGAATTCAAACATTTTAGACAAGACAAGACGCTAGAAGACTCGCTATCGTGGACTCGCTAACGCGGAAAGCGAGTCTTCTAGCGTCGCTTCTTGCAGACCACTGATTTCTTGAATCAGTAGGGGCTTGTACCCAGAATTAATTCAAAATTATTCTTATTCTTTCTAACAGAATTTTGAATTTTGAATTTTATTAAAGGGTCAACAATGATCTAAATTAATTTTTGCTGCGTTGATAGAAAAGATTTCAAAAAATTCTATGGGGGCTATATGGGGGCTATATGTACCCCAAAGCAGTTTAGAGGCTTGAGCAAAATTTGACCCCCACAAGGGGGCTATATGGGGGCTATATGGGGTATATTTGACTTTGTGAGATTTTACCCCACTTAGCCCCCAAGAGGTTATGATAAGTTCTTGCGGCTGGAGCCGAGGAGCAAGAGAAAATCTTTGCATTAACAATTATTATTTATCAAGATAACTTTTTTAATCAAACCGTATTGACTCGTCCCATATATGTCTAACATTCACACCTTACAAAAAATTTTTCCAGCGGGTTTCGATAACGGTTACGGAAGTCTCAAACTTTTAGTCGAAGGCTTTGAAGTAGTTCGTGTCCCCAGCTATATAACTAATGCCGAGATGGAAGATGTTCCAGGGCGTGTAGTTTTTAACGGTAGTGCTTATACAGTTGGAGAATCAGCCTTCCGTACAGGAAATTATTTTGACCGAAACACTGATAACAATGAAAACAAAGTCAATAATGCATTGTTGACATTATTCGGTGCATTGGCACATCTTCCACACCGTAAGGCTTGGCATTTAAAATTAGTCGTCAGCTTACATGACGTTGGTCTGGCTGAAGAACTACAAAAAGTACTCAATGGAGAATATCAGCCAATACTTGCTGGCAAACAATCAGATGTGAAGATCGAAGTACTGAAAGTCGTACTAGAAGGGATGGGTGCATTGTTTGGGCATCAACTACCAAAAAAATTAACCATTTTAGATTTTGGCAATGGCACGACTCTGCATTCTCGTTACAACCAAGGAAAACGAGAAGTTCACACCGCCTACCCCACTGGCGTAGAAGTTCTCATCAATGATATTTCCCAAAAGATGAAGCATTTAAATGGCGGAAAAATTGGGGATGCCTCCAAAATCCGATTTTGTCTGGAAATGGGACATACTCGATACAGCCGGGACATTGATATCAAAGATGTTTACAGCGCTTGCTTAAAAGATTGGTATGAAAAATACTTGAAGAAAGTGGTGAATCAGACACTTGATGCTAAACACCAGGGGGATGAAATCTGGGCGATTGGTGGAGGTTGCCTGTTACCTGGATTTAAGAAGCTTTTAGAGAAGAATGGGTTCAAAATACTGGACAACCCGGTGGAAGCTAATGTCTTTGGGCTTTTAGAGATGGCAAAAGCCATTTCTGCCAAGAATTCGCCTACTACATCTATTAAGTGATCACAATGACAGAAAAATTTGACTTAGCTCCGATAAAAATTCGGCTCAAAGAAAACTATCGAGAACGCATATTTGCAGAGTCCCAACAACTAGGTAAAAGTTACCTGGAGACGCTTTACTTTATTATTGATTGCTATTTTGTTTTCATCAAGGCTGGATTAGCCACAAAACAAGTAGCTTTCACGCCGATTACTACTGACGAGAACAGATTTCAGCCGCCGACTGAAGAGGTATCTATTATTGAAAAGCAAGAGAATTTTGATGACCAAACCTTCACTCTTGATTTTGAGTTGTAAGGGAAGTATGGGACTGCTGCCTCTATAGTGCATAAGTCAAGCGATCGCACAAGAACACATCGCTTTCTTTTGCATAAAGAAAATAATTCTAGCACCTCTGTTTGCTAAAGTAATTCTAAGGCGCGTGAATTTCTAAACCATCCAGAGGCATTATAACTATGAGAATACTTCATGGCACCTGGATACCAAACGAGGAAACTGACTTTATTCAGTCAGGGTCTTTTTACTTGTGGGTAGAAACTCAATTATCCCACAAAAGTCACACCAATAGTCAACAAATTCATCCTGGACATTTGGTTAAATCCGAATTAATCGCCTTTTTAGTACAAGAATTGGGAATTAAAGAAGACAATACTGAATTTTCCCAACGCATATCTCCTAAATACTTTGCTTTACCAACCACCAATAATCAGCCCCTACCCTCACCAGAATTAACCAAGTATTTAGAAATTGAGTTGACTGACAGCTATGAAGAATTCCAATATTGGCAGATTGATTGTTATGAAACAGTAGTGTCTACCAAAAACGGACCCGCACTTAATATTATTAAACTACTTAAAGATATCCATTTTTTAGCAATATATAATGCCCAGAAGTTTCAAATTGGTTCAGATTTATTATTTTGGTATCATTACACTCAAAATTTTAAACAAGTAATCCTCAAAGACCAATTTATTCCCGCACTAAAATATCGACAGTTATCATCGGAAAATCCGAAGAAAAAAGGCAAAAGCAAGACTGATAAAGCAGCATTTGAAATTTATGCCACCTGGGAAATTATTTCCGAACAATATGAAGCAAATATTCTGAAATATATTGACTATATGCCACTAATATGTGTGGCAGGTAAAGCAACAGTTAGCTATCCTATAGAGTTTTTTGACCGAGAAACACTATTGCGTCACTTTTCCGAATATGTACTTGATGATTTAGTGACTCACACCCCATCTACAGCCGCTTTTGACAAACAAATTGCTGATTCTCTAATTGAATCTTGCTTTTATCCTCGTCAGCATAACCCACTCACAACAAATACTGCCCTCGAGGAATATCAGCAATGGTTGGTGTGGAAAACCAAAATTACCCGCACTCAAGCTGATTCACCTTTTCATCTGTGCTTCCAGTTACATTCTCCTTCATCGTCACAAATAGACAATTGGCAAATTCAATTTCTAGTAGCCAGTAAACAAGATCCATCTTTGAAGTTAGCGTTAGCAGACTACTGGACAATGAATCAATTTTCCAAAACTGCTGTACATAAAGATTTTGGTAAAGATTTTGAAACAAATTTGCTGCTGAATTTGGGTTATGCAGCCAGGATGTATCCCAAACTATGGCTTGGGTTGGAAACAGTTAGTCCAATCGCAATGCAACTTACCTTAGATGAAGCATTTGATTTCCTTACTGAAAGTGCTTGGGTACTGGAAGACTCAGGATTCAAAGTGATTGTACCTGCTTGGTATACTCCCACAGGTCGTCGTCGCGCCAAAATTCGCCTCAAAGCATCGGGTAGCAAACTTGCTGCAACGAAAGGGCAAACAAAAAGCTATTTCGGCTTAGACTCACTGGTGGAGTATCAGTATGAGTTAGCGATTGGGGAGCAAACTGTCACACCTATTGAATGGGAACAACTGATTAATGCTAAAACTCCCTTGGTGCATTTTCGCGGTCAATGGATGGAATTAGACCGAGATAAAATGCAGCAGTTACTCGAATTTTGGCAGTCCCACGGTAACGAACAACCCCAGATGACCTTACTGGAGTTTCTACAACGCAGTGCTGAATTAGGGTCAGAATGGGAAATTGAACATGATGAAGCTTTGTCAGAGATGATAGCAAAGCTACAAGATAAAAGTCGCCTAGAACCAATTTCTGAACTTGATAATCTGCAAGGCACACTCCGAGAATATCAAAAACGTGGTGTTTCCTGGCTACAATATCTGGAAAATTTGGGATTAAATGGCTGTTTGGCAGACGATATGGGTTTAGGTAAATCCGTGCAGGTGATTGCCCGATTAGTGCAAGAGAAGGAGTTACATGAAGCTCTGAAAGTAGGAGAAAAGATTACTTCTTTATCTGCCTTACCGACACTATTAATTGCCCCGACTTCTGTTGTCGGCAACTGGCAAAAAGAAATTGCCAAATTTGCGCCTCATTTAAAAACTATGGTGCATCATGGTAGCACTAGGCTGCAAAATCTAGCTGATTTCAAAGCTGCTTGTGAACAAAACGATGTGATAATTAGCTCCTTTACTCTAGTCCGCAAAGATGAAAAGTTATTGAGCGGCATCGAGTGGCAACGTTTAGTACTGGATGAGGCACAAAATATTAAAAATCCGAAAGCTGCCCAAACTAAAGCTATTTTAAAATTAAGAGCTAAACATCGGCTGGCATTAACAGGAACTCCTGTAGAAAACCGCTTACTGGATTTGTGGTCAATTTTTAACTTCCTCAATCCTGGTTACTTGGGTAAAGAAGCCCAGTTTCGGAAAATCTTCGAGATTCCGATTCAAAAAGACAATGACCGTGTGAAATCTGCCACCTTGAAAAAACTGGTAGAGCCTCTAATTCTGCGAAGGTTAAAAACTGACCAATCTATTATTAATGACTTGCCAGATAAAGTGGAACAAAAACTCTACACTAACCTGACCAAAGAGCAAGCTTCGCTTTATGAAGTGGTGGTACTAGATGTAGAAAAACAATTGCAATCAGCAGAGGGAATTCAACGCAAAGGATTGATTCTTTCAACCCTGATGAAATTGAAGCAGATTTGTAATCATCCAGCCCAATTTCTGCAAGATGGGAGCGATTTTTCACCACTGCGTTCGCACAAACTCAGTCGGTTAGCAGAGATGGTTGAGGAGGCAGTTGATGAAGGAGAAAGTTTACTCATTTTTAGTCAATTTACGGAAGTGGGTGAAAAAATTGAAAAATATCTCAAACATAGTCTGCATTGCAATACTTACTATTTGCATGGTGGCACTAGTCGCCCACGTCGAGAACAAATGATTACCGAATTTCAAGACCCAAATACAGAACCATCGGTTTTTATCCTTTCCTTGAAAGCAGGGGGCGTAGGTATCACCCTCACGAAAGCCAACCATGTTTTTCACTTTGACCGTTGGTGGAACCCAGCAGTTGAAGACCAAGCAACTGACCGTGCTTTCCGTATTGGTCAAAAAAAGAATGTCTTTGTGCATAAATTTGTTGCCATTGGAACTCTAGAAGAGAGAATTGACCAAATGATTGAAGATAAGAAAAAACTCTCTGATGCTGTTGTTGGTAGCGATGAATCTTGGCTCACCGAATTAGATAATGAAGCCTTTAAGCGGTTGATTTCATTGAACAAGAGTGCAATTTTGGAGTAGATATTATGGCTAAATTTAGTCGAACTTGGTGGGGCGATCGCTTTATTCAAGCACTAGAAGCTTTTACAGATGATAACCGACTCAAAAGAGGACGGTCTTATGCTAGCGGTGGTAAAGTCAAAAGCTTTGAGATTGACTTAAATAAAATTACTGCCAAAGTCAGAGGCTCAGTTAATCCCTATTTTGGAGTCTACAAAGAACCAACTTATAATATAGAGATTCAGATTACACCTATTGCTAAAACCCATTGGAATGAAGCTATCCAAAAGCTTTCTTCTAAAGCCAGTATCATTTCTCGATTGCTGCTAAATGAAGTCCCAGAAAATATTGAAGATACTTTCTCTCATTTGGGACTACATTTATTGCCCCATAGTAGTAAGGATTTCAAAACTAAATGCTCTTGTCCAGATTATGCGAATCCCTGTAAGCACATTGCTGGAGTTTACTATTTAGTGGCTTCTCAATTAGATAATAATCCCTGGTTGTTATTTGAATTACGGGGATTATCGAAAGCAGAACTTCAAGCCAAACTAGCTAATTCTCCTTTGGGAAAAGCTCTATCTGAGGAATTGAATACTAAGGAAATTCCTTTAGAACTTTCTAATTCGCTGTACACTAAGCTAGAAAAGCAATCTCTTAACCAAATGCCAAATGCCAGAGAATTTTGGTTAGGTACAAAGCGATTACCACAAACTATTGAAGTGGCGACTCCAAGTAGTATCTGTGCAATTTTGATTAAGAAACAAGGGGATTTTCCTGATTTCTGGCACAATGATGCTTCCTTTATTGAAACAATGGAAGAACTGTATCAGCGAGTCAAAACCAAAAATCATCAGTTCTGATTTCAGCGCTGATAACGACATCGTAAAGTAATTTCTTTTTAGATATTAATTGCCGTTATATTTTTTTACCTTGAAAAAGCATACGCACATATTTTATGCCTTGAAAAACTCCACTTCTGAAGACGTATTTAATAATGGATTTATTTGACCAGCATCTTGCAAAAATAACTGAAGAATCAGCACCCCTAGCAGCTCGGATGCGTCCACGGACACTTGATGAATTTATTGGTCAAGAGCATATTATCGGGCAAGGAAGGCTACTGCGGCGTGCTATTAGTTTGGATCAACTGTCTTCCTTAATCTTTTCTGGGCCACCAGGGACTGGCAAAACTACTTTAGCCCGTGTTATTGCCAACAGCACCTGCGCTCACTTCATTGCTATCAATGCCGTACTTTCGGGAGTTAAAGAAATTCGAACGGCAATTGAAATAGCCCAACAACAGCGCAAGTTTCATAATCAACGAACTATTCTTTTTGTCGATGAAGTCCATCGTTTTAACAAGTCTCAGCAAGATGCTCTATTGCCTTGGGTAGAGAATGGTACAATCATTCTCATTGGTGCTACCACCGAAAATCCTTTTTTTGAAGTCAATAAAGCACTCGTAAGCCGTTCGCGGATTTTTCAACTTCAGCAATTAACTGATAAAGATTTATACAAAATTGTTGAGCAAACACTCTTCGATTCGGAACGCGGTTATGGCAACTTAATAGTACAAATTGACACAGATGCCTTAGCTCATCTAGTTAATGTTGCCAATGGTGATGCTCGTTCGTTATTGAATGCTTTGCAACTGGCTGTAGAGACTACACCCCCTGATGCTACAGGTGTTATTCATATTCCCCTAGCAGTAGCAGAAGAATCAATTCAACAACGTGCTGTTTTATACGATAAAGAAGGGGATGTCCATTTTGATACCATCAGTGCTTTTATTAAGAGCTTACGAGGTTCTGACCCAGATGCAGCACTCTATTGGCTGGCCAAAATGGTTTATGCCGGTGAAGACCCGCGCTTCATCTTCCGTCGGATGTTAATTCTTGCCAGTGAAGATGTCGGATTGGCTGATCCACAAGCAATTGTCGTTACAAATGCCTGTGCCGAAGCTTTTGACCGCGTGGGAATGCCAGAAGGACGTTATCATTTAGCACAGGCAGTACTTTATTTAGCGACTGCACCAAAATCCAATAGCATTATGGGCTTTTTTGATGCTTTCGCCGCAGTAGAAAATGAAAATGTTGCAGAAGTCCCTACTCACCTTAAAGATGCCAATCGGGATAAAAAAGGTTTTGGGCATGGGGCTGGTTATCTCTATCCTCACGCTTACCGAGATCATTGGGTAGATCAGCAATATTTACCCAAGAGCTTGCAAGGTCAATTGTTTTATCAACCATCAACCCAAGGTTATGAACATCAAATCGCAACACAAGTGGCACGTCGTCGAGAAGCTCAACTTGCCGCAATAGTAGAAGGTATTGGTGTTGCACCAATGGAAGTCATGACTTATGGAACTGTTGACCGAGCAGATGAGCGTTGGTTGCAACGCACACTTTCTCAGGTAAGTACACAATTAGCATCTGTGCGCGAACGCATTTTCACTTTCGCCCAATTACAACGTCATCACTTAGTATTGGATCTAAATGCCGCCACTGGTTTACTTACTTGGGAAGCAATTCGACAAGTTCCTGAAGGTGGGGTTTATGCCTGTGTTCGCAATAGCTCTGATACCAATGCTTTAAATGAACTTACTGCGGCACTTCCTGAAACAATGCGACCAATAGTTTTTACTGCATCTGTTGCACAGATACCTGCTATGCTGGCATCTCTTGCACCAAATGTACAGTTTGACTCTATTATCGGGCGCAATGTACTAGCCTCGGAATCGGATAAGGGACTTGCTGCTCAAATTTTAACTCAATTGCTCCCCCACTCAGCCAAGCTTATTTTAGCTGAGACAGTACCTCGTCATACCCAAAGGTTTTACCGCTTACTGCCCAGCCAAAATCTCGATACTCAATTGTATGAGCGATTAGTTTTAGCGGAAGAAGCTATTTATACAGATGCCTCTGACCCCATGCTTAACTGGGATGCTGACGATTTGCATCACGCTTTTGCCTCAAATGGACACTGCGTACAAGTAGTTCTTGAGCAGTATTTGACACCTATGCACATCTCTGATAATTTTATCAAGCGTTTATTTACTGCTAATCCTAATCGACCAAGTTATGCCGAGCGTCTAGCTGCAAATTTGACAAGTGAGGAAATAAATATTATTAAAATTTTATTTGTTCGTTACTTACTTAACCAATCCGTTAATTGGTCAAGCACTGTGGCATTTTTAAATATTAGCGGATGAACATAATAGGCTCTCAAATCACAGTCATTTATAATTATGAGTTTAAGGATGCAATTACTCGGAAGTACGTCTTGATAAAAACGGATCACTGAAGCTAAGGTAATATTTTTCCTTGCCTTCGCTTTATTTGTAGATGAGTATGAACTGTTCAAAAGGATTTTAGAGAATTATGCCAATTAAAAAACACATTAATCTGAATGTTGGAAGTTTCCTTAATCCCACAGATAAAAAGATAGTTGTCAATTTAGCTAGTGAAGATATTTTAACTTTAATCACGCAAGAGTTAAAAAGCCGTTACTCGCCAGAAACTCAAAAACAAGCCCTTGAGGGAAGTTCTGAGCTATTACCTGATTTCGTATTACAAGAATTATTAAAACGCCAAGAGCAGGTAATAAACGTTAACCCAGATACCTTAGTACTCGTTAACTGCAACATTACAGAAACAGAGGTCGATGATTTGGAATTTAATTTGACTGTCGAAGCATATTTTGTAATTGGGGATGCAAATGGTCAAAATCATTTTCGGGCTAATAGGATCGGACTTTGGTCAAATATATGGGGTGATGAAGAAAAACTTTTTGATTTAGAAGATGAACTTGGCGAGCAATTCTGGACTAATTATCAAATCCAGTTGCTCTTTGATGAAAAAAATCAGCAAACAATTGAATTAGAAGTATCACAAACAGATGACTATGAAGCAAGATTACAATTTTACCCATCTTTTCAAAAGTTTTTACCATCCATAGTTCCCTTTACGGATAATGACTTTTAAAATCCGTGATTAAACCAAAATTTGCACAGCATTTATGGCGCTATCGTCCTGATAGTGGTGAAGACAGCTTTTCTATTTCTGTTTGAACATTCCCTGCTTTAACAATTTAATGGAGAATTGAGTTTATTCCTCCTCGCCTTGATCTTCGTACTCCTCTTCATCCTCATCGTATTCATAATCAGCATAGTCTTTCCCGTGTTTTTCGTACCACAGGCGTTCTTCCTCTTGAGCCGCCTCTCGCTGTATCCTTTTCCGTTCTGCCATCTCTGCTTCTAAACGTTCTTGCTCTAATTTCTGCTTCTCAAACCTTTCTCTTAAGAGCCTTTCTCGCTCTTGGGTTTCTTGCTCTACCCTCTCCCTCTCAAGTCTGATTAATCGCTGCTCAACTCGCGCACAGTAAAAATCTAAAGCCTTACCCGTCGCGGCTCCAGTAACTGTACCACCTGCTAGAAAAATGAGTCCGGTTTTCCAGCCTTCAATCGGGCCACCGCTCCACTGCAAACTTTTTTGATTGAACCACACCAGCACAGAGAAGACAAAAATTCCAACTACTGTATTGATGAGCGCAAAAACTCTTGGTGTCATTTCAGTCTGTCGCAGGATCAGCCACTGTCCCAGCCAAAGTATTGCACCAACAATCACCGCAGTGATCGCACTCATCGCAGCATTATCTGGATATTTGAACGGATCTAGTGCCATGTTAATAATCAATGGCACAAATATCAGCACACAGAGCAAAAAGCCAATGAATAAGCCAGCAACACTTATCAGGCTCCAGTAGCGACCGAGATAACCAAGGCGGAATTCCAATATCCACTCTTGTACGGGAAGCATTGTGACGTAAAACGCGATCCCTGCACTGACGTAATCGAGCATTGGCAGTTGTTTTACCTTTGTACTTAGCATATTTGGCATAGTAGGGTATCCGCCGAGAGGTCTATGTGCAAAATCGGACACGTCGTAAAGTTTGGTAAAGTTTATTATCAAAAACCTTAATTTACCGTTGTTTCAGCCTCGACCTCAACTTGACCATTCAAATGAAAACATTCCCTAAAAGGGTTATTTATGGGCAAGTTTTAAGGACAAAAAGGGGTGGAAGCTCCCTCTGAAAAATCACCACTCAACGTCGGCGATCGCTACCCTCGACATATCTACCTTGCCTTTATCTGTAACCGATTATCATAAAGGTAGCTATTTGACAAGATATTTGTTATACTTATTTACATGAACAATGATTTCGACTTCAAATCTCCTGAGCTATTTGGTTCTGTTGTTTTCAGACCTGATTTTAATAGCTTTAAGACTATCAATGCTTCCCAAGCTTGGTCTTTATTCTTTACAGGTGGTAGAGAAGACAAAAAACTAGATTCTAACCCTCGAATAGGTCTTTTGTTTACTAGTATTTTGCTAGGTCTTAGTGTTTCTGGGTTCGCCAGCGCACTGATTACCCGGACAATATTTCCTGTTTAAGTGCTTGACTAGTAGCTAATACGAAGTATAACTCAGAACCACCAAGAAGTTGGTGGTTCAAATTTTTAGTATGTCTTCACTAATATCTGAGTAACGCCATAGTTTCGGCTAACCTACAAATCTTTTAAAGTCTGACTAGCCTTGAGGATATCAGGACAAATATTCATCTAAAATTTGGCAATTTAATCTAGGAGAATTCATGTTAGACTTTAACACCTTGACGGTATTCTCAAGCACTTACTGCATTGGTATTTGTGCTTTTCTAATCCCAGCCAACCTAATTGCTACCTCGTTAACAATAGGTTTGACATTATTCTGTCGTCCAGCTATTGAGATTTGGCGAAGTGCTGCAATTGCCAGTACCTTTGCTTTATTAATCATACTGCACGTATTTGCTTGGTTCATGATTGGAGTTGTCATGGCTCCCACATACATTTTATTGGGACTAGGAAGCATCTGTCTGGGAGCAAATCTAGGAGCAATTCTCCTATACAAACGCTTTGCAAATGCGTTTGTAGCGATGAAAGTTGAATTTTCCTAAGTAAACTGAAAAGTAGCCTTTTATAGCGCAACCTTCTAGCCTATTTAGTTTTTCAAAAATCAAATCAAGAATTAACGGGAAAGTCAGGATTTAGAATGAGTCCGAGATAAAAAATCAACTTGAGCAATGACTAAATAATTCGTAAGAATTCAGGAGTAAGAATTCAGCTATTTTGAATAGTTAAAAAATTAATAAAGCTTTGATAAATAAGTATCGTAGTTTTAATAAACTCCTTATATATTATGGCTCCTGGCTGCTGAATTCTTCAAATCTATCTTTGTAAGTCTACTTGTCGCGTTTGAGATTTAGCTAATATTTTATCGATTTGAGTATTAGCATCCTCAAAAGTTTGCAATATCTGTGGAGTTACTTTATTAGTCTGCACCTTGCCAGATTGTAAGTTTAAAACTACCTCTCCATTTTTCTGCGAAATAGTTAAATCCCTCTGCTGGGTATTGAAAGCCAAGTCATAAATCTTTCCTTCAACTTGAGTGCCATTTTCATCAGACTTACCCCAGACCATGCCAATCCTTTGAGCAATTTGAGTCAGCCGACTGACGGCTTCAAGCTCAGATGTATCTTTATTCATTACTGTCAACGCTTCGGCTGATAATTGCTCACCAGCTTTAAACCGATTTGCCACTTCTACAATGCGTTTTTTGTAATTCTCCGACTTCCCTAACTTATCTGCGGCATTATACCAATTTCTCAAGTCATCAATAGTAACTGTCGGAAGCTTCTCTACACCTAGAGGTTCGGTTTTCACATAATTACTAATGTCTGGTGTAGAAGGAGTAGTGGGGAGTAATGGAGTTATAGATTGGTTAGGTGGGGATTGTGCTGTTTGTTCTGGTGGTTTCAAAAACTGTGGTCGTGTGGCGAGGGAGCTAACTTTTTGCTGATACTCAAGAGCAGACTCAATAATTCCTCCGAATTTCTTGGTCATGCTCGACAAAGTTTTGGCAGGGATGGAGCTATCAACCAAGTTAAATACCGCTAAACCTTTCTTAGTTTCCCTGATAACATCTTCTATTGGTACTTGCTGACATTCAACATTTTGCGAAGTTAGCCATTTAGTCACAGTCTCAGCTTTCTGGTTATCAACAGCCAAGCCCATGACTCCAAGTTTTTTGTTTGATTCTGTAGAAAATAAGAAAGTAGGACGCTCTTTAATCTGATGTAGAATCTTCGCACTGCTCTCAATCATCTCTTGTTGTTGAGGGTTAACCGATTGAGTCCCAAAAGCCTGAAATTCCTTCGTCCACTTCTGGGGATATTCAACGGTATTAGGGTCAATTTGAGCGCAAATCACAGAAAAATTACTTTCAATAATAGTGGGTGCGGGTGTTAGTTGTCCGGTTTTGAGCAGTCCAAGCTGTCTGAGCGCGTCTTTGTCTTTTTTAAAATGTAATACCCCCAAGGGTTCACCATTGAGAAATACTGCATCTCTAGTTTTTAAAGGTGGCGTTTCGATAGTCAGTTTTCGGTAATCTCGATCCGAGAATGACTGACCAGAAAAATCATAAAAGTTGATTTTATTGATTTTGAGGAGATTACCATTTGGGGACTCACCCAGCACAAAAGCTTGATCTCCAGCTTCGGAGATAGAGGTAAGTTTTAATTTGAGGGGATTACCACTTTTCAGGTAATCAATTTGTTTTAACTGTTGGGCAGAATCACTGTCTAACTCACCCAAAGTTTTCCCATTAAGTTTGATTTTTACTGTTTTGTCAGGAATCGGCACAGTGCCAAATTCTAAGTTAACGGGTTCGGCGTTAAAAACAAGTCCTGCATAAGAGAAGTTCTTGAGTTCGCGGATAGTAATTTCAACCGGCTCGTTTCCTGGTAGCCCAATAGTTGCTTTGGCGGTAGCAGGTTCTACCCCAATGAAATTAGCTTGCGCCTTTGTGCCAATTGGTAACATTCCAGCCCTGGTTTCGAGCATGGCGAATTCCTTATATTCCCCGTCAGCATCCTGGACAAACATTAGTCTGGAAACGTGGCGTTCATGTCCCGGTGGGTGGTGGCTAGCCCTGATTTCTATTGGGTGTTTTTCGTGGGGATTCCAGTCTCGATCCAAAAATTGATTCGCTTCATTATTCAGTGTGACTAACTTCGGTTCAGTAAATTGCAATTTATCTAAGCGAGAAATAATCTCATTGGGGAAAGCAGCGAAGGCGAAATTGGAAACTTTTTTAGCGATCGCCTGGGGGTTTGCGTTTTCTTTTCTTGCAACTTCGAGTTCATCCTGGCGGGATGCACAGATGTTCCAAGCGGCGGCAGCAGATGCAAGTTTTTCTGACTCTGGGATAGAAGCGTAAAATGCTTCTGCTGCATCATTTGCCAAGGCAAAGAGTAGTTTAGTTTGGCTTCTAGTAAGTTCTGGTTTTAGTTCTAAGAGTTTAGCTCCCTGCATGGTCATCCCCGCCTTGAGGTTGTGATCAGTCACAGATTGTTGGCTAACTGTCCCTAGGTTGCGGTAAGCGGGTTTTCCATCTGACCCAACCTCGTCATCTATCTGTGCAACTGCTAATAATTTATGGGGGCGTTCACTGTTTGTGAATTTAATCTCATCTAAGCGAATGTTAAGTGTCTGGGCTTTCCAGATTAGGGGATGCCCGTAGCGGGTGAGGTTGGTAATTTCGAGTTGCGTTCCTGAATTCGTTTGAATAATTGCGCTAGGGCCAGACTCTGTTTCCCGCCGCCTTGAGGCACGAACCGCAGCATTGAACTTCAGATCAAATTCGTATTTGGCGGCGATCGCTGCAAATTTCTGCTGTGGTGTAAATTCTACTCCTTGAAACAAGTCTTTAAACTGGACAATGGGACGCGATTCTAACTGTGATTCTTGGAAATATTTATTGGTTTGGCTAATTAATAATTCTACTGGTGAGTAGCCCTTTGGTGTTATCCCCGTATTTAAATAAACTGAACGCGACTTTTTATCGCCACTCACTTTGTACAAAACGGTTTAATTCCTGTTTGACCTTCTCAGTTTCTAAAAGCTGCTGATGCCCTAGTAAATCAGCTTTAATGAGTTTGTACATGAACAAGTCATCTTTAGTATTCTCGTCATCTAATTCCTCATCTGTATCTAAATCGTCATTTTTTCCTAAGTTTTTAACATCTATTCCTTGGTTTTTGATCTCTCCTATTTTTAATTTACTTTGGTTCAATGATTCTTTGCGTTTTTCGTATCTTTCACAATAGTAAGCAGCAACAATTCTTGGATCATCTTGAATAGAGGCTAATCTTTGAGCTTGTACCTCTAGTTCCTCTACAAAATCTTTAAGCCCGTGAGGAAAAGATGCCAATAGTTGGGAGATAGACATCTGACCTTGTTGAGATTGTGCTTTTTCAGCTAACCAAATATTTTGCTGATATAATCCTGGTTGAATTTGAGGTTTAGTAGGCCCTTTGGGTCTATCTTTGTCTGTTCCCTTAAAACTGCTTACGGGAAGAATTATGTCTATTTTTGGTTTGCTCTTAGGATCTGCATATTCTATTTTATCTAAGTTGTATGGTCGGAGTGTTCCTTTGCCAAAACGGTATTTAGTAGTATCTTCTCCAATTCCATCCACCCAACCAAATCGATGCTGAATTACACGATAACTTTTATCTGCTTGGGATTCTCTTAAGGTTAGCTTTTCATAAAGCTGTGTTGAAATCTGCCCATAACAGTCACCAACTAATTTATATGCCAAATCATTTGATAATATCCCTCCATTATCACCTCTGTTAGCAGTAGAATCATCTACTACCAGAATGTTTAGCTTTTCGTGAATCGCATTTTTACAAGCCCCAAGGAAGATGGAACCATAAGCCCCACGGTCTTTACTATCTGGACAAATTTTTTGAATCGTTTCTAAACATTCTTTATCTCCGTAAAGTAAGCGAGTCTTAGAAGATAGCAATAAAATTTGTCCGTCTGGATGATTCTTTAATTCTTCGTCTGTACTGTACTCATCTGAATGCCCAAAGGAGAATTTTTTATCAGGAAAGTAAAATTCCAGTAAAGTATTACTGAGATTTTCAGTTAAAATGTTTTTACGATCATCTGTATAAATCCATTGGTTGAGCCTGGGATCAAAATGTTTAATTTCCAGAGTCATGTTTTTAAGAAATTAATGGAAGTTGGTTAATATCTTGAGAGGTTTGTATGTCGAGAATTAAGCGTTGGATAAATATGCATAAGAAAGAATTCAATGCAGATGGAACTTTAAAAGATGAAGTAAGACAACAAAAGTTATCTCTTGGCGCACATCCAGAAGCAGTTGATGACTACGCTCGTAGAGTAAAAGAAGAGTATGACGAGTGGAAGCACTTAGACGAGACTGATCCAGAACCGTGGCCAATCTACACAGCCTACGATTTCTTTACTGAACAAGAAAAAAAGGAATTTAACCCAGATGGTTCTTTCAGACCTGAATATGTAGAATATGCTCGTCAAATTGGCATCAGTGAAAGTGCGCTAGAGCAGCTTGAGTGGCGTAAGAAAATGGAGGTTGATCATTATAATAAAATGTCTGCCTCACACGTAGAACAAGGCATCAACTTTGGTGAATGGTTGATGGAAGGGAGGATTGGAAACAGCAGAACATACGTCCAACGTCGGCAGCAGATGGAGCAAGACCTGCGTAACTTTGAAGATGTTGACAGTTTGCCTTTCGATAAGGACACAGCATTTTAGTTAGCAAATTGAGGAATAGGGAGATTTCGCTCTATTTCTAATTTCCTAACATCCAAATTTGCTTGGGCAACGTGATGCTGAGTTTTTTAACAAACAATATCAGCAGTAAATTGACCCCAAACCTCGTGATTAAATTCATTGATTTGGGGTGAATTTTTGATGATAGAAACCGATAAAAAAGGCAATCATTCCTAAAATGGGGCGAAAAAGCGAACTGTTTGCTTAATTGGCTTGCCGTTCTATAGCTGGAGGGATTACCCCAGGAGATCGCACAACTGACTTGTTGGAAGCGGCGGCAAGGAACGCAAACATCCCTAGAATAGCAAAGGACGTAATAATCACTTGCTGTACGGATGCAAAGACCGACTTTTCTTTCTCCTTTTGGACAGCGATGCGATTGAGCTTCTGTTGATATATGGAGAAGTACAGATAATTCAAAACTTGTTCGCATAAGGCAGGGTCTTCTCCTTTTTGGACTTTTTGACACAGGAGAATTTCTAAATGCTCTTTACGGCGATCGCTTGTAGACAAATCGCGCTCGTCCCACAGTTTTGCCTGGGTTGTATCTAAAGGTCTATTAATACCTAATAAAGTCATAATTATGTCCTCACTTGATTTAGGAGTTTGTTGAGGGAACAGGTGTAATCGATAATTCAATTACACCCTAATGTGCTTTTTGAAAAATGGAACTCGTATCTAACTTAAGAAGTTTAAATATGCTTTCTAAAAAGAACTAGCTACGTTAGTACTGAAAAAATCGGTACTGTAGTAGCTAGTAAAGTTTGAGAATGTATGCTATATTTCCCATTCCAAATCTGGTTGTAGAGATGAGGATAAAACCTGTGCCTTGGGTAATAGTTGGGGTGTATCTGGCTCCAACGGGTTCGTCCCATCTTGGAATATTTCTTGTGCCAGAGTCCGCCCATAGCCGTCAATGTCACTACTCAAGAAATACTCCAAAACCTGCGGTGTAGCACCATCAATTGCTGCTTGTGCTAGTAGAGATTTGATGAATTGGGGAGATGCTTCACTATCAGCTAGTACCTTCAAGGTTTGCTCGGCATCTTGGATGGTCATTTTGGAGATATCTTTAACTCCAACTTCGTCCCAGACATCGCCAAAATACTGACGATATTGCTGATTGAAGTCTTGCTCTTGGGCAAATCGTGATAATTCTTGTACCTGCAAATGTGTCGTTTCAGCCATCTTAATTTGCCAATGTTAATTGTTCACGCTTGTTAGTGTTAGAGCGATCGCACTTTCAGATGAGGTAAGGTGCAAGTTGAAGCATATCTCTTACCAAGAGAGGCTTTTACGATGTTAGACAGAATATCTGTCTAACATCAAGTGCAAGATATGAACTACACTCTATTGATAGAAGTGAGATGATTAACTGCTGGAGAATAAGAATCTGGTACTAATTTCTGTTTGCGCTCATAGCAAAAATTTTCATCCAGCATTCTCACATAACTAATATGAGTTGCCCAAACATCAGCCAGTCGCTCACCCAAGCCAACGGTATCTAATGATTTGGGAATAACTACTCCACCATTCCAAACGATAGGGATGCTTTCTGTTTGAAAATATTGTGTCAGTTCTCGACGCACAAACTCACCAGTACCACCACAGATGAGAACTTCATCTAATGGTACATGGTTTTTCACCCAGCGCAGCAATGCTCGACAGTATTCATCCCGAATCACTTCTAAAACTGATTTAAACAACTCTAAATCCGAGTTAATTCCTGATGGTGTATTCCTACGTGACAAATTTCGTAATGCAGTGAAATTACCTTTACTTGCTTCCACTAAAGCCGCCGCTATACACGGATCATCTTTCGATAGTCCTACGCTAGTACGTTCGACAAACTTTTGTAACACCCAATTCATCCCCAAGTCTGTCGATTCTTTCTTTGCTACTTTCCCTTTTTCTGAAAGGGTAAAACTGGCATTACGATGACCCAGCATTAACAATCCTATATTTTTTTGAGAAAATACATTCCCTAGAGCGCGACTCCTGTAAGAAATAATACCTGTTCCTTCAGGAAGATTTTTAAAGCTGTTGACCTTAATTTTCATTCTTCCCGTTGGCGTTATTACTCCTTGCCTATAGTTCAAGACAAACCTTTTAGCCAAATCTTGTACATTCTTCTCTTCTCCAGGTGGTAGCAAAATCTGGAGAAACATTTCGTGAATATCTACATTTATTTGACGTTTAGCTAGCCACAACAAACCAGCAACCTTTGATAAGGCATATTCAGACTTCAAATCTTGCAGTGCCGCAGTTCCAGCAAACTCTCTTTTTGCAATACTCCCTAATACAGAATATTCCTGACCAATTCTCACCCAAGCGCTATCATCAGGCAGCGCATCTACAGTTAAATGTTTGGTTGAACCCTCTCCCACATCGGCAACTTCTGGACTCATCCACAATGCAAATGGCACTCCCGCCGGATAAATCTGGGCGATCGCCTTGGTTGAACTACCCCCCAAGTCTGCCGTCAGTATAAACTGTACGACTTGGCTTGATTTGTCCTGATTAGTATTTGTAGTTGTCATAAATTTTTATTACCGTTTGTTTCGTCAAATCCCAACAATTGAGTAGCCATTAATAAGTCTGGTGTCATTTTCAAGTCCATTAATCCCAAATCATCATCAGATAGTAAGGATTCTTCCTGCTGACTTGTTTGCTCTAGTTCTTCTTGTTCTTCTTTCTTTTTGCAAATCGCATTTGTTGAGATTGGCAAGCTTTTTTCTAAAATCGATGATTTGTTCTGCTCTATTTGTTGTGGTGGCAAAATCGCACTACTATCTACTTCAAAAGAATTAGAAACCTTTTGCATTAAAATTCTAATCTTTACTAGCTTTCCTTCCAATTCCCCAATACTCGACAAGCAAGCTTCAATAAATTCCTCTTTACTTACCTTTCCCACTAATGCTTCTATTAGCCAGTAACTTGTCACTGCTTCCATTGTCAGTTCACATGCCGACTTTTTTGATCGATGATTCACCAAGTATTCAATAGTTCTTCCATCCCAAGAATCATGTCTCCGTTTTACTCTTGGCAATTCAACGTCTTTGCTTCCCTGTTTGTTCATTTTAAAAATCAGTACAGTTGTATTATTTTTTACATTTACAACACTTGATACAAAAATGAGTATTGCGGGTAGTCCAAATGAGTATTTAGGCGGAGAAATCCCCCTTTTCCTCTCAATTGTGTTTCCGCTGTGTTTCCACTGCGTTGCGCTTTTTCCCTCATTTATGAGTATTCGTGCGTAATTCGTACCCAAATTATTCACTGCTTAGAATCAGGCGACTAAATGCCTGGGGTCTTTGCTATGTAAGCACTTGAGCTAGTTAGGTATTAGAGTTCCTTCAAAAAGTCTTTCAAGCCGCTAAAATAATCGTACTTACTACGACTATCTTCACTTTTTCGCATTTGAGCAATTTAGCTATTTTGGCGACTAGTCGCAATTGCTCCGATTTTGGGTAAATCAGCGTGATAACAAAATCATACCAAGTTTATCCAAGATGTGAAGCCATGAGCTACGCGATCGCGCGATTAAAAAAATTAAAGCGGGGTAACATATCAGGGAGTGCATCTCACACTGCACGAGAAAGAGAAACCCCTAATGCAGATCCGACTCAAAAAAATATTCGGTTCATCGGTAGCCTCGACCCAGAGGAACGACTAGAGGATTTAGTCTTAGCCAAGATAGGGGAACATGAGCAGAAGCGGAAGATTCGCACTGATGCCGTGTACTGCGTGGAGTTACTGTTGAGTGCATCGCCCAGTTATTTCCGTCCCGACTGCCCCACCCAAGCCGGTTACTATGAACCACAAAAGTTGGATAACTGGGTAGAAGCGACTCACCAGTGGTTAGCGGATGAATATGGCAATCGCATTGTCCGCGCCGAGTTACACCTAGACGAAGCCACGCCCCATATTCACGCTTATTTTGTCCCCCTTGATGATCAAGGGCAGCTACGGTGCAATCATTTCTTCGACGGACGGCAGAAAATTCATGAGTTTCAGGATTCGTACTACAATACAATGCGGCTAATTGGGCTAGAGCGGGGTATCAAGGGAAGCAAAGCCCAGCACCAGGACATCAAAGACTTTTACCGCATTGTGGAGGAGGGGCGTGACTTAGAAGTTGATGAGCTAAGTGCAGCGCAATTGAAGGCCAAAGCTGCCGACCGAGACAGGGCGAATCAGCGTAAACAGGAAATGGAAGCTACAGCCAAAGCTCTCTCACTTGAAAATGAACAGTTGCGGCTCAGAATTGCGCAATTAGAACAAGATAATCAATCAATAAAAAAGCTTACCGAGTGGTCAACTGATTTAGCTTTAGATGATGTTGCTTGGGAGTTAGGGCTATGGCGTAAAGGGAATGAATGGATTGGAGGAAACCACATCATTAATATAGATACCTCTCAATTTACTGACTTTGGCAATGGTTCTTCCTTAGAGGGTAATAGTGCTATTGATTTAGTCAAGCACGTTAATCAATGCAACCAAGCCCAAGCGATCGCATGGATCGGAGAGAGATTTGGTGAAGTCGGCGCAAAACGTGCAGCGAGCGCTCATGCTCAAAAAGTTGCGGATCTTATTATCCAAACTCTACCAGCACCCCAATTTATGCTACCCGTTGAGGATAAAGCTAACTGGTCAGGCGTTGAACATTACCTAACCCAGAAACGAGGCATACCTTCTGATTGCATACAAATGTTACATAACCAGGGGCTAGTTTATGCCGACTCAAAAGCAAATGTTGTGTTTGTGATGCGGGACTTGGAAGGGAATACCAAAGGGGCTTTCTTAGAAGGTACAACCAATAAATTCTCTGGTTATGAATTAGGTACTGTTCGCCGTGATAGCTGGTTTTACTTTACTTTGGGGAAAAAGCCTAGCGAACAAACTAGTACTGTCGTGCTGTCTGACTCTCCCATTGATGCCATTTCAGTAGCCATGCTGGAATATCAGGTTAAAGGAATACCAGAAAACAGAACAGTTTACATGGCAGTAGATGACACTTCAAATTTACCTGTTGAAAGATTACGTAATGTTCCTTGTGTACAGGTAGCTTTTAGTCAATCAACAGTGGCACGGGCTGTTAAAGAACTACTGCCACACTCGACTCAACTCAAGTGCGAAAGTCGGGATTGGAATACGCAGTTAATCAATTTATCTCATCAATTGCAACAGCGTTATTCACAACAAAAACACGAGGAATTAGAGCTATAGTTGCAAAAAAGTCAAGCTACTGTAGTACCGATTTTTTCAGTACTAAAGTAGCTAGTAAAGAGTTTTAGCTATCAATAATATTGGGGTGAAATTTAACTAAAGCCCTAATGAATAATGAGTTAACAAAGCAAATATTTGGATTAATTAAGCTTAACAATAAGCTGATTGCTGTCGAGTCTCCATTGCAAGAGAGGGTCAGGCTGCTCATCAATCTAGCCAGTGAATGCCAGCGCCTGGACATTAACTGTTACCTGTGGACACTGGAAGATGATGCGCTACAGCAGTTATCTACTAATGACGAGGGATTAAGTTTAAAAACTGTTAACCAGTATCAGGCGATCGCCAAAAGCAGACGCGAACATTACTTTGAAATTCTGCGGTTTTGGAAAACCACTGATTTACAGGGCATTCTCATACTGGAGGGCATATTCCCCTGGCTGGGAGAGTCTACCACTGACCCCGATTTCTTTCTGACTTCCGAGTGGATTAAGTCTGCCCTCATTAACCTAAAGCTGTACAATTGCAATGCTAACAAAGCAGCGATTCTCTTAGGGTCAAACGCCACTGTGTCATCTGACATTGCCCCCGAAGTTCCAACAGTCATTCAACAACTGCCAGCTATAGAGGAAATAAGCACTTACTTAGCCCAAGTATTACCTGATTACAGCCGCAGCGATATTCATGCGACGGCGAACGCCGGCTTAGGGATGTACTTGGCAGACATTGACTATGGAATCAGACAGGCAAGCGCTCCTGGTGAAATTAAACCGGATGAGTTAGTATCTCAACTGTCCGCTTACAAAATTGACCTATTTAAGCGAATTTATAATATTCAGTTCCTTCAACCTCCAAGCACACCCATTGGTGGTTTAGAACTTATCCAGCAAGCGTTTAAAACTTATAAGCGCCTTCTATCCTCATTGGCGAAAGCGTATAATCTGCGCTTACCCAAGGGGATTTTACTAATCGGCCCACCGGGAACAGGAAAATCTTACTCGGCTAAAGCAAGTTCTGCACAATTGGGGCTACCTCTGATTATTTTGGAGTGGGGGAGTTTCCGCAGTTACGGTAATTTGGCTGAATATAAGCTCAAGAATTTACTCGCACTCGTAGACCGAATTAACCGTGTAATCCTGTATTTGGACGACTTCGACAAAGGATTTGCCGGGGATGATGATTTATCCAAACGCCTAGCTGGTATGCTTTTGACCTGGATGCAAGAACGTACTAGTGAGGTTTTAATTATCGCTTCGGCTAACAATATTCAATGGCTACCACCAGAGCTTACCAGAAGTGGACGCTTCGATGAAATTTTCAAGGTGGATCTCCCAAATTACGGCGAACGGCACGAAATATTCAAGATTCACTTAGCCCGTTTCGATCCTCGTTTCCGTAATCGGGGCGATGGGTACAGCGAAGAAGAATGGAAAAGGTTACTCAAAGCCACGCAGCGATGTGTCGGTGCGGAGATTCAAGCCATTGTTGAACGTGCCGCCGTCTTTAGTTTCTGTCAAATGTTTGGCGACGATGTTTCTCCCCTTCAAGAACTACCACCACTAGGAATTACATTGTCGGCATTGCTGGCTGCAAGGCAGAGTATGAATCCTCTGGCAATCCGCGAAGCTGACCGAGTTGAAAGTATGCGTAACATTGCGGCTTTGCATGGCCTTCCATCTAGTCCAATTGATTCATCTATATATAGTCTCGGCAACGTTGATATTTTTGGTGAAACATGAAAACTTTAAAAATTAATTCTGAAAAGGATTTATACGTTGCTGCTTTCAAATTACTAAACATACTAGGCCCTGTCGCTGGAGTATCAATTATCATCGGCACTGTGGCGCTTGGTTACGTCCAAACTCGTCCCCAGGATTTACCAGTTACGCACATTCTCACGAAAGGCAATCGCACATTTAAGCTCTCAGTCGCCTCTACATCAGAGCAATTAGAGAAAGGGCTGAAATTTCGAGCATCCTTAAACGGTTCGCGCGGAATGTTATTCAACCTGGGAGGAGAAATTTACAACGTGCCTTTCTGGATGTACAAGGTAAATTTTCCATTAGACATCTTTTATCTTAAGGACAATGTGGTGACAACTGCGGTTTACAATGCCCAACCGTGTTACAAAACCCCTTGCCCTATCTACAAGGGGAAAGTTGCCAATCAAGTGCTAGAGCTAGCAACAGGCGCTGCCAATATCAAGGTTGGCGACAGGCTTAACATCCAACCGTTATCATCAGCCAAAGAATGATATCGATTGCGATCAGGCTGTGATGGCAATTTGCCAAAAACGTGTGTATTGCATTAAACAGGCTTTAACACACAAAACCAAGCAAAAGTCAATCTCCACATTTCTACCTTACTGAGCTAATTACAAAATTATTTATACTAATAAATAATTGCAGGGATTATATGTCAAGCAAAAAGCTTGCTAATACTATAATTGATTTCTAAATACTTAGAGAATGAATGTTAGCAATATTATACTAGTACTTTTGTGCTATTTTTTTTTAGTACTAAAGTGTCTCCATCTTGAAGCTGACTTATTTAAGAATGTGCGTATTCCTCATCCAATCGTTCAGGAGAACGAGATGCGTACTGACTACGAATATCTAGAAAGTTTTTCCGCTTCGGCAACGGCAACCCTCTCACCTTCTCCAAAGAATGAGAGGGCGACAAAAAGCACACTTACACTCATGGGTGTGACAGGTGTGTTGATGATAGCAGAGATGTCCGTCCACAATATATTGATGGGTGGATTTATGATTGCGTCCGCCATCGTCATTGCCTTGCCGAAACAATCACAAGCATTATTTACTAACTTCGATAAACTACAACGAAAGTATGGAGTTAATCTCTATGCAGTGTTATTTGCGCTGTTAGCAGTAATTTGTCTAATTGATTTTGCGGCGGCTCCAGCTAATGCTCAGTTCTTTAACAATGCTCAAACTTGGATGACTGGTGCTTTTGGTAATCAAGGTAATGGACAAACAGGAGCAGTTATTGAATTATTTTTCAATGTATTGCGAGGCTTATTCCTTTTATATGTTGGTATTAGTTTAGTGAGGATTATTCAAGCTTCCCGAAATGATGAAGATTGGCAATCTCTAGCAAGAACTCCATTAATCATAGTTATGGCAGTTTTTGTTGGAGATTTAATTACTGGTTTGATTGTTCAGGTTTAGCAAGAAAGCTTTTTAAGTTATCAGTTATTGATAAATACGTATTTGAATTAATAGCTGATAACTCTTGATTAAATTCAATAAATATGTCAAATAAACATGATTTTCGGACAGTAAATCGGATTTTAGGAGAAAGACCAAGACTAGGGCCATTCCCTGCCGATCAAATATTTCCCTGGACATTAATAGCAGTAGTCAATGTATTTATCTTTAATTATCTACTGAAAACAAGTTGGTTAGGTACTAGCTTAAGTATTGCTTGGGGATGGGCAACATGGTGGACAATTTCTACAAATAAAGACTTTTTCGGTAAGTTCGTCAGCGTCCCTCGAATTAGTAGGGGATATATGAGACATAAACCAATTCGTACTCTTGCTAACGCCCCGCTCCGCGAACGCAATAGAGCCTCCGGCACGCTCCGCGAACGCAATTTTGAAGATAGTTAAATTTCAGTGATTGCTAAAGTTATGCCAAATTCTTCTAAGAAAGTTAAAGATAAATTAGGTAAAGTAGCATTAGAAAACGAGCAGATTAGTGTTGTGAAAATGCTCACTCCCTTTGAAGATATTATCCATTTAGGGGGCATTTGTGACCTAAACTTAGGAGGTAGGCAGGGCGTAGGCGCATTAATTCTCAAAAAAGGTGAAAATATTCAAATCAAATTCTGCTTTGATTGTTTAGGGATTCATCCGAATTTAGAATCATCGCAAATGCTACCGATCTTTGAGGGCATAGAAGCGGGATTAAAAGAAATTCCCGAAGGCGAAAACCTCACAATACACTTAGGGTCTTTTACCTCGGATTATTATAGACAAAAGGAACTATCTTCTTTAGAGTCAACTTGTTCTCAAGATCAGTTAAAGCTATTGATTCGCAGTGAGAGATTGCGAGTTAAAGAATTAACTAAAAGTGGTACTAGGAAAAATAAGTTTCTCCGGCTATGGTGTACGTACACTGTTATTGATGATGATGAACGTTCTGATGATTTTATCGAATCGATTATCAGAAAATTAGAAAAAGGGTGGTTTTCTTTTACTGGAGAAGTTCATGCCCATAATAATACCAGAATTGAAAATATCCTCCAAAATTCCTTTAGCAATGGTTTTTTGCAATGGTCAGCCATACTAAGTAATAAAATGAAACTTGGGATTAGGGTGCTGAGTGCCCAAGAAATATGGGAAATAAATTGGCAGCAATTCAATCTGTCATCACCACCAGGAATTCCTAATCCTCTAAAGATAGATTCTGCCAACGGACTAGTAGAAACTCAAACTAGTGATTTTCACATCCGCCACCAGATGTTAGAGAATGAGGAGTCTGTGCCATTCTTTGATAGGAAATGGGTAAAAATCCAAAATAAATATATTGGGGCGCTAAACTTCAGCCAAAAACCAGGGGGATGGTATGACGAACAAGCCCAACTGCGATATCTATGGGAATTAATCTCTAGAGATAGTATTTCTGATACAGAGGTTATTTGTCAGCTAACAAAGGCAAATCAAGCTATTTCTAAAACAAATCTTCAACGCATTACCAAACAATCAATTACCAGCACTTCTTTATCTACAGATAAAGGAAATATTGATGTCAAGTCAGGGATGAATATTGAAGAAGCGGTAGAGGCGCAGAAGACAATATATAAAGGTAGTGTAGTAGTGCATACCGCAGTTGCTTTTCTCGTCCACCGTCCAACCCCACGGGAATTAGACGAAGCTTGCCGATATCTTGCCAGCTATTTCTTGCGTCCGGCGGTAGTTGACCGAGAAATAGAATACGCCTGGAAGACATGGTTGCAGTGTTGTCCATTTGTTTGGGAACCACTGTTAACCAAGCCTTTTAACCGCCGACTGCCATATTTTAGTTCGGAAGCACCAGGGCTGATGCCGTTGATTCGCACAGCCACAGGCGATCGCAGTGGCTTTGAGCTAATCGCAGAAGAAGGCGGCACACCAGTACATCTAGACTTATACCAGAATCATAAGAATTTGGCAGTCTTCGGCGCAACTCGTTCAGGTAAATCTGTACTGGTTGCAGGTATTCTTACCCCGGCACTTGCACAAGATATTCCGGTAGTGGCACTAGACTATCCCAAGCCAGATGGGACATCCACTTTCACCGACTACACCAATCTGCTGGGTGAAGATGGGGCATACTTTGACATCTCCAAAGAATCAAACAATCTTTTTGAACTTCCTGATTTACGCTCTCTGGATGCAGAACTGAGAAATGAGCGATTGAACGATTTTAAGGAATTTCTCAAATCAGTGCTGATGACAATGGTGATGGGGACAAGCATGATTGGTGTCAGCCCAACGATTACCACCAATATTGAGTCAATCATTGCGTTAACATTAAAAACGTTTTTTAATGATGATGAAATTAAATCACGCTACAAGTCAGCAATACATTTTGGATTTGGGACTCAATATTGGAGCGAAACTCCGACGCTCAAAGATTTTTATAATTTTTGTTCTCCAGCTTTCATACAATTAGATTCTATTGCTAGTAAGAGTCAAGAGATTTCCGAAGCCTTAGAGCAAATCAGGCTGAGAATAAATTATTGGTTGAGTACCAGGGTCGGGCAATCTATCTCACGCCCATCTAGTTTTAGAACTAATGCCAAATTGCTAGTATTCGCTTTACGTAATTTATCGAGTGAAGCTGATGCTGCCATACTCGCTCTTAGTGCATACTCTGCTGCATTACGTCGCGCATTATCATCAAAAGCTTCAATATTCTTCCTGGATGAAGCACCAATTTTATTCCAATTCGATGCTATCGCCTCGTTAATTGGGCGATTGTGTGCCAATGGCGCTAAGTCTGGTATCCGCGTCATTATCTCTGCCCAAGAACCAGAGACTATATATCAGAGCGCATCTGCACAAAAGATATTTGCCAATATTACTACACGTTTAGTAGGCAGGATTCAATCATCAGCCGTTGACCCGTTTATTGTTCGCTTTAAATATCCAACTGAAATCATCAGGGTCAATAGTACAGAAGCTTTTTATCCAAAAAAGGAAGGGATTTACTCTCAGTGGTTGCTTGATGATAATGGCAAGCTTACTTTCTGCCGCTATTATCCCGCCTACTGTTTATTAGCCTCAGTTGCTAATAATCCCAACGAGCAGGAATTACGCAGTTTGTTCCTCAAACACTATCAAGATAATCCTCTGCTTGGGTTAGTCAAATTTAGTGAGGATTATATCAGAATGATTCGGGGGGAAGAGTTATCAGACTTGGCTAAACATTTGATTTCCCGCTCAAATATCAAACAGGTTGCCTAATATGAAACCAATCATGAAGAAATTGACTATTGGTGCGATAGCTGCTGCTACTTTTGGCAGTTTACTTATTGCTGCACCTAGCTATGGCATCAGCATTAACGATTTTTTTAGTTCTATTGTTTCGGATCTTCAAAGTGAAGTTGGTGAAATTCAAACCTGGGCATCTGATGAGATTAACAGTGCTTGGGCTGACATCAAAGAAAACGCTAATGCGGCAATTGATAGTTCTATCGGACAATTGGGTGCGCCTGACCCAATTGCTTCGGCTGATCAATTGAAGGATTCACTTAAGGACGATTATTCTTATCCTGTCGCCCAAGAAAAAGCACAGAAGCTCTCACGTGACCTAGCTTTGGCTTCTGTCGCTAGCGTGGTCAGCGAAAAAGGACAGCAGCAAACTCAAGAAAAAATTGATACTACTGCACAAATTGCCCAGCAAGCAAAAGATATTTCTGATCAAGCTCAGGACATGGATGCCTCTCAAAACGTTCTCAAAGCGATCGCTGCTCAGAACGGCTTAATTGTGTCGATGTTAGCAGAACAACGTACTGATTCGCTGTTAGCCCGACAGGACAATGCTTACTCTAACCTGATGCTGACCCAAGTGGCGGAGCATCTTGACTCCCAACGGAAAAAGGAGAACTCCGAAGAAGATGGCAGATTGTCTCTACTACATGAAGTCGTACTTAATGCACGGCTAGATCCTACTTCTGCTGACTGATGTAGCGTTCAAATATCTTTCAAAATTACTGTATTGAGCAAGGATTCAAATCATGTTTTTACTAGCGCAATTAGATGGTGGCGATTTAGCTGATTTAGCAAGAGAAAATGCAGCTTCAGTAGCACAAGGATTTGATGAGCTTTGGAACGAAACTATTACAGGTGGTGTTTATTCAGCAATTTGTACAGTCGGAGCTTTATTCGCTATAGCAACACTAACTTTCTTCGTCGTTGAATGGACAAAAAAAATGATGGCGGGGGAAGAACAAAGAGCTTATACTGATTTTATTTGGCCGTTAATAGTTGTCTATCTCCTAAGTAATAGCGGAGATGCTTTAGGAAAATCAACTTTGGGGATTAGAAACTATATTAATAATGTAAATAATATAGTTCTTAGCAAGGCTGCTGCGGGAATTGACCTCAAGCAAGCGTATGAAAGTGCATTGGGAACTGAAGCAGCACGTAGCGCTATTGGTCTTGCTGTAAATAAATGTAGAAATTCATCTTTAAGTCAACAAGAAGAAATCAACTGTTTGAATCAAGCTAAAGAAGATTTAACCAAAAAATATCCAGATAAGTTTAACAAAAATAATGGAGTTTTTTCTTGGTTTGTAGATGCAATTGATGGCGCTATCGATGCTTTTAATGATGTGAAAGATGGTAAAGCAAATGGAATTGATTTAATTTTATCTCCTATTAATGCTTTTGTTGGGTCTGCTGTTACTGACATAGTTACGATAATTTTAGTCGGAATGAATGGGGCTTACCAATGGGGAATTGAACTGACTATGCTCGTAACAGCACTGCTGGGGCCTATAGCTGTTGGTGGCTCTCTGCTACCTTACGGAGCTAAATCAATCTACAGTTGGTTAGTCGGATATTTCAGTATAGGTTTTGGCAAACTTTGCTTCAATATCATTGTTGGTTTCGCCGGGCAATTAGTCGCTGATTCTAAATCTTATCAGCCAATGTTTTTCCTATTTACAATTGGTATAATTGCGCCATTCTTAGCTACAGGTTTAGCGGCTGGTGGTGGCGTTTCTGTTTTACTTCAAATTAATAAAGCTGCTGAAACTTACAGTGGAATTGCCATTGAGGTTGCTAAAGGAGTTGCTACTAAAGGTGGTAGTTTAGTCGGAAAATTAGCTAAATAAAACGTAAGAATTCAGCACTCAGGATTCAGAAGCCAGAATTTAAAAGCAATGAGCGGATAACTCTTCTATTGATTGAAAAGGATTCACTCTTCTTCTCCAACATTCTGACTCCTGGATTCTGACTCCTGGATTCTGACAATAAAATCTATGCTAAATCATCAAAATAAACCTCAACCAAAAGAACCATTACAATTACTTAGTTACAACAAATATGTAACAACAAGAGTTGGAATAATTTCTCTGGCTGGGTTTTCAATGGCTGCACTTTCTCTGCTATTACAATTCCTAAATTATGGAGCAATTAGTGTTTTAAATAAAAAACAATTGGCATTAGTACAACTTTCATCAGGAGAGACAATTACCGCTAGAGCAGTAGACCCAAAAGAACGGTCTGATGAAGTAATTAAAAAATTTGTATCTGATACGTTTATTACTACGTTTAATTGGGATGGATTAGTAAAAATATTTAATGAGAAAGGAGAACCTATCACTAAGCAAGATACTGGGGTAGAAGTAGGTAGACTTAATAAAAAATCTAATAGTAAGGTTACGACTAGAGCCTATGATGCTGCATTTGCTTTAAGTGAAAATGAAGGATTTCGCCCCGCCTTTCTCAAGAAATTAGCATCAATCACTCCGACGGGTGTATTCAATGGTGATACTCAAGTATCTTTAATCCCCAGATTCATATCTCAACCACGCCAAATTAAAGCAGGGAAATGGGAAATAGATTTTATTGGGACGCTGGTAACTTTTGAGCGTGAGAATAACTTAGGTAAAGGAATTGCTTTCAACAAAACCGTTACAGTTTCTTCAATTTCTAATCCAGAATATATCCCAGCTAATACCACTGATTTAGCCAAGAAGATTTATGCAGCCCGTCGCGCCGGATTAGAAATTACCGAAATTGTAGATTTAAACTTCGGGAGAAGGAAATGAGTGAAGAGAATAATAAAAATGGATCTGTATCGACTTTAGAGGATTTGCTTAAAATAGATGATGTTAATAAAACTAATGGTAATAAAGCACCAGAACCAGAAAGTTTATTAGTACCAACTAAGCACACATTTGTTACTTCTCCTTGGTCAAGACTAGCAATAATTGCTGTCCCTTTTGGAGTTGGATTTTTAGCGATATTTTTGATGCTCAATGGTGTTTTCAATCCCGCACCAGCACCAAAGATTGGTCTGAAAACGCAGGAAATACCGACCACTGAACAAGCCCAAGAAAGTGATGATGGAGACGGTGATGCGCGTGCAAAACTCGCTCTGTCGGATCAAGAAGATGAGTTAGGTCGCATTAACAAAAATAGATTTGACCAACCAGCGCCAGTACCAGTTTCAGTAGACCAAAAGGTTGTGCCATCTAACCCACCATCTCCACGACCTGCGCCACGGAGTGTTCAAAATACACAATCACGTCGCGTAACTCAGACTACTCCACAAGCGATTAGAACCTACACTCCGCCACCAACACGCACGAGTTTTTCTCCAAGATCCTCTATATCTGCACGGACAGTAACGCCCCTAGATCCCCTTGAGCAATTGAACAAACTCCGTGGCATCGGTTCTTACGGCAAAATCGCATACGCCGAAACTAGCACCAGCAAACAATCTTTATTAGATCCGGATCTTACTCAAGCAGTTCAAAATCAACCGAATGAACAAACAGATACAAATAATTTTGACCAAACCACGCCGCAAAACTCAAGCGACTCGATTGAAAAGATCCGCCCCAGGTGGCAAGCAACTTCTAAAGTTAACAAGATTACTTTAGCTAACAATTATTTACCTCAAGAAAGCCAAATTCTCCAAGGCAAACAAACTCGCTACCTTACCGTTGGCACTTTTGCTAGTGGTGTCCTTGTTACATCTTTAATTCAAGCCACAGTTAATAATTCAGGGCAGACACAGACACAAACACCAACCTCTAATAACACTAGGTCTGTCGCTAGACTGCAAGAGGATTTACGCGATAACTATGGGCAAGTGGCAATTCCTTCGGGAACAATGCTAGCAGTCGAGTTAGCTTCAGTTGATGGCGGCAGTTACGCTGTCGCTTATGTCAGAGCGATCATATTAGATAATACAGAATATCCTATTTCTGCGGGTGCGATTTCCGTGACAGGAGTTGGTGGTACACCCCTAATAGCTCGAAGATTTCAGGACAGGGGTGGCGAGATTGCCCGTAGTGACTTGTTTGGTGGTGCTGTGTCTGCATTGGGGAAGGTTGGGGAGATTATGAACCAACCGGATAGTGAAGAAGAAATTTCTGATGAATTCACAGGCAGGATTCGCAGACGTAGTAGTGGCAATCAGCGCAATCTCACTGGTGCGGTAGTAGAAGGTTTTTTTGGTCAAGTTAGCCAAAACATCAGCCAACGTAATCAACGTAATACTCAAGAAATTACTTCTCGCCCTAATACTTGGTTTATTCCACAGGGAACCAAAGTTACCTTTAATGTAAATCGCTCTTTAGAGTTGCCATGAAAAGCATAATTAACATAGTTACAAGCGGCACTCTAGCGTTGGCTCTCGCCGCGACTCCACTATCCACAATTGCCGCACCAGTCGTTCGCATCATCAAACAAACTCAAGCTAGTGGGACGCAGGCCAAACTACAAACTATCAACGTTTGGAATGGTCACGGTGTGGCAATTTCTTTCTATGAAATTGGCGAGACTATCAAAAAAGTCTGGTTAGACGATCCGTCGCAAATTCTGCTTGACACAGATGGTTGCTTAGAGGGGCTGGATCAGAATTGCTCTAGCCCCGGCGCTGGACTGATTCATCTGCGACGGATCAAAAGAGTAAACATTCCCGGAATACCGCAAACATCTACCACTTTGTTAACAGTAATTACGCAGTCATCCTCTGGGGAGCGTAAGGCTTACAGTTTTCGGCTAGCAACAAGTAATGGCACTCCTAAATATAGTCAGGTAACGATCCAGAATGAACTGGCACGAGAACAAACAGCCCCGAAACCTCAATTGCAATCATTAGTTAAAACACAGCAAACAATTAACCAAATTCGAGGCGGTATTGTTGTCGCTATTAGAAGTGGATGGATTAATCAGCAAGATGAACTACATCAACGATTGCAAAAGTTGATCGGTTATTTACAAGCGGGTGATGACATTTCTACTGCTGCTAATAAGGCTTCTGTCTCTCAAAACTTAGCTAATAAATTAATTGCTTTGAGTAATAGTTCTGAGAATTTGACACAAGGTAATGGCTTATGAAATCATCTTTACGACCCAATGATAACGCCTTACGTTACTTCATTTTTTTTGGTTTAGTAGGTAGCTTATTGATTCATAGTTTCATAAAATATGGGCTATTGAACTCTTTTGTAGGCTTTTTGATGCCCAAGGCATCTGCACAAGTACCCGTTATCAATTCCCCTAATGGGTTTACTCCTGATTGGTCGCGCTTGCGTTTTAGCGACATGATTATTTCTGTAAGTAGCAGTGTTACCTACCCAGGCACAAGAGGTACAGAAACTAGAACTTGGACGGCAGGACAAAGCATTAGCGAATTTATGGAACTGGGAGATTTTGAAACACCTCAATTAGCAATAGAAAATTTAAATCTCTCAACCATAGCTTCAGTACAAGGAATCAATTTAAGTAGGTTAACATTAGATGATTTTCAATTAACTCAATGGCAAACTTTACCATCTTTAACCAAAGCTATCCCTGACTTAGGTAATAGAAATGTCAGAAGTGTTAAACCTGTCAGTGATTTTTTGAGAAGATTTGGAATTACCGGGGGCACAATAGGTAACGCCAGCCGATATTCTCGTTTACGTGACGTTCAATTAGGAAGAGTAATAAATTTAAAAAATTACTCACTAACATCTATTTCCAACATTCAAAACACATCTATTAATAGATTTGAGAATTGGCAAGACTCCAAAATTAATGGAGTACCTGGACTATCAACTTTGACATGGGATAACCTACCAGGACTGCGAACACTTGACCTTTCATTTGTTGCCAAAGTTGATCTGCCATTGGGAGATATTGAAGCTAACCGTACCCGTTCCATATCTGGTAGCTACCAAGATGGCTTTAATGTTCCCTGTCTACAAAATAATTGCGCTCATACGGAAATGTCAGGCATTGCTAAGACTACTGGAACACAGTGGATATCCGGGAAATTCCAAAAGGTTAATGGTGGATTTGGCATTTTAAAAGCCCTTAATGATGGTAAAGAGCCTACTGGTCGAAACCCCTTTGGCTCTAGTTTTAAGCAAGTTGTTTGGAATATTTATGAAGGCAGTGGAAAGGTGGAGACTACTATGTTCTTCCGTATTTGTAAAACTATACCCTTCATTGGTCGCACTTGCAGCCCCTACTTCATTGGGCCTGTACCTTTTATTGAGTACCAAGAGAAAGACCCTATCGTTCTTGGTCAACCTAATTCTCTACCTTAAATATGAGCAAATCTTTCAAAGTAAATAGCGCTAATCCTCAAGGATTTCGATTTGAGCAATTACAAAATCATAATGACGCAATTGGCAAATACACTCATCATTTATTTACCCCCAATGGGCTAACAGTTTTGTCTTTACTTGGTGCTTATATTTTGCTCAGGGTATTTTTTGGCGATGGTAACAAGAAGAAAATTGCTACCTCTTATTGGGGTGGAGCTAAAGAAACTGCTACTGCTCAGAAAAAAGCCATCTTGCAAATTGCCAGTCCCCAATGTGATAGTGCTGCACTTTATATTGGTCGGTATCAAACTAAAAGTTCAGGTACTACTTTCTATATACCTGATGTGCAACGGGGTACAGCCGTCATCGGCGCTCCCGGTAGCGGTAAAACATTCAGCGCCATTAACCCGATGATTTACTCCGCAATTGATCAAGAATTTCCATGTATAGTTTATGACTTTAAATACCCTTCTCAAGCGAAAGTTGCTGCTTATGCTAAATACAAGGGCTACGATGTTCACATCTTTGCACCGGGATTCCCTGAATCTGAAGTTTGCAATCCTTTAGATTTTCTCCGGGATAGTAGTGATGCCGAATCGTCCCGACAAATTTCCACTGTTATCAATAAAAATTTCCGACTTCTGGGCAATTCAACTGAAGATGGGTTCTTCGGCCCGTCTGGTGATCAGTTGACTCAGGCAATTCTGATGTTAGCTAAAGAGTTCGGTCAATTCGCAGATGTTATGACTTGCGCGGCGATACTTTCTAGCGAACAAATGGTCAAACGCCTCATGGCTGCTTCACTTAACCCTTGGGTAAAAATTGCCTTTGGTCAGTTGTTCAGTTCCGCAGCTAGTGAAAAAACTGTCGCCGGCATTGTTGCTACCGCCAGTATTATGTTTACGCGATTCATGGCGAAAAACACATTAGGATGCTTCATCGGCAAGACAACTTTACCTTTGGAAATTAAAGGAAAGCAGATGATTATTTTCGGGTTGGACAGAGAGCGCCGAGATGCAGTAGGGCCCCTCATGACCAGCATTTTACACATGACCATCGCCCGTAACATTGCCAAAAAGCGACTTGATCCACTCATCGTTGCACTGGATGAATTACCTTCAATATACTTACCTGATTTATATAGATGGCTAAATGAATCTCGTTCTGAGGGCTTCTGCGGTATTATCGGCTTCCAAAATATGGGGCAGCTTGAGAAGAACTACGGTAAAGATATCGCTAAGGCTATCCTTGGTGCTTGCAGCACTAAGTTTATATTCAATCCTGGTGAGAACGAGTCGGCGCAATTGTTTTCCAACTTCTTAGGTGATGAAGAGATTAAGTACAAGCAAAAAAGCCGTTCTACTGGTAGTAAAAATAATAGCACGAGCATCAGCGACCAAGAGAAAACTAGAAAGCTTTTTGAATCGGCTCAATTTCTGAAGTTAATTGCTGGCAAATGTGTTTTTATTAATCCGGCTTATGCCAATCAAAAGGAGGGATCTGTTCCTTTACTCAAAACTATCAAAATTAATGAGCCGCTCAAAAATATTGATAAATACAATCAACTGAAATGGGCAAGGATTGTCAGTTTATTAGCTAGAAAGAGTACACAGAAATTTCCCTCACAGCAAGATTTAGCTTTGCGAGTTAAGCAAGTTGATTCACGCTTTCCGCTTCCCGAAAACCCTCAAGCTATTTCTAATAATTCTGGACTAACATTCAAAGAAGTCGGCAGCATGATTAATCAAAATAATTCTGATAGTGGAATTTGATTGTTATGAAAATGACTATTGAAGAATTGAAAATTAATAATTTTGAACTAATTCAAACACTATCTCAAGAGAAAATTTTAGCAAATGGTAGTTTTATTGATATTAGTCTGCCTCCCCTTCAGATTATTCAGGAGTTTAAGACTTTATCTAAAACTAGACGAAAGCTGAGGAATTTGGGCATATATACTATCATCAACCTAAAAAACACTTACATCCAACTAAATCAAGAATCTTGTCTGAAAATTGTTAACCGATATATTCACGGTATCGGCTGGCATGATTTGCAGTATATCTGTTTTTTAGATATTCAACCTAGTAATATTTATATTCATATTATTTTTAATCGCATTACACCCCAAGGTAAGCTCATGGATATCAAATGCTTAGGGGCTAACTGGCAACAATATGAGGTATTACGTCAAGCTTGTTCTCTCATCATCGACAACCCTGTTCATAACAAATATTTGCAAAGACGATTCTGCAACTGTTGCGGTTAGACAAGAACGTAGAAAGGAAGCTGTTCTTGAGCAAGGGAGGCTCTTGAGGAATGAGAAAAATTTAATTCTCTCCCTGCTTCTCCTCTCCCCCCGCTCCCCCTGCTCAAGAGCCTCTTTTGACCCTTTACCCTTTACTCTGCTACACCCAAATAGATATGTTTGATGAACGACATTTGCAACTCACTTCCGCTTACGCTAGAGCTAGTCAGCATTTTATTAGAGCTTTTATTTATCCTTTAGGAGAGTTTATTTACAAATCAATCGAATCAGCTATTGATCTAAAATGTCGAATCGAAATAGGAGAAGAAACTTATTTTCTTACTCCTGATGAGGATGGTGGCTGGAAATGGTCTAAAAATAACTTTGAAGGTGTAACAGATGAGTCAATAGAACAAGTAGAAGAGATAATGGCATATTTATTGCCTAAACTTCTTCCCGGCAGTAATGATATAACACCGTCGAATTTTCCTCCTGAGCCTGATTTACCTCCAGTTTTACCTAACCCCAATTCCCCCTTAATTCTTCCGCCTTCTGCCACATCTGTTGAGTTTTTAACTATACCATTCGATTCTCAAAATCCCCAGGAATATCTACCTATTCAAGACCAAGAAAATCTAGGTTTAAATGCTTCCATCCAGAGAAATGTTTTTTTTACAGTTGAAAGCGCCAACAATGGCATAAGTAGTAAAAAACTTGAGCTACAAAATACTCAACATATCCCGCATCACCCAGAACATATTGATCCGCAACATTGGCACGAACTCGTAGTAGGCAGCGCGATCGCACCAGAAATTGCACATCTCAACTTCTCTAGTCTTCATTTTAGCTATGTCGGTGGGGAACATGAAGCTTGGGAACGGCTGATGATCAGCGACAAACTCTCACGTACAAATACAGGTAGCCTCTCTATTAGGCTTTTAGAACTCTATTCCCATCTAGATGCAGGTGGCTGGTGGTGTAATTCAGGGGTAGACCCGCGCACATTTGCTAATCTTACCCCTGGTGAGCAACCTCAAATTAAAGAATGGGGATGTTATAAGCCAAACCGCCCCAGACCCAAAACCGTGAAAAAAGATGGGTTCACTGTTGCGGTTGAAGGCAAGTTCATTAAATATGAGCATCCACCATCAGTTGATTTGAGTATTTTCTTGCTAGATGTCCCAGGCGTGATTGCCCAAAATATTTACTCAAAAGCTGGAGTAAACCCCAGCGATAGCGATCGCTTGAGTGGTTTTTGGTATTGTGTGTATAAACACAATATTCCACTCGTCATTACAGAGGGGGCGAAGAAGGCGGCTAGTCTACTATCACATGGTCATGCTGCCATCGGGCTACCGGGAATTTCCTCCGGCTATCGCTCACCTAAAAACGAGTGGGGCAAGAAAATTGGTGATTCCTATCTGGCTGATGAGTTAGCTGTTTTCGCAACTTCTGGTAGAGAAATCAAAATCTGCTTTGATTATGAAACGAAGCCTGAAACTAAGCTCAATATCCAAAGAGATATTTGTCAGACAGGAAGCTTATTACAAGAATTTGGTGCTGTCGTTAAAGTAATAACGCTGCCAGGGCCGCATAAGGGTGTAGATGATTTTATAGTGGCACAGGGAGGAGAAAGTTTTGAAAAGCTATCTGCTGGGGCTATAGCTCTAGAAGAATGGCATCAAAATCAACTTGATAGAAAACGTTTTACTATCAAGCTCAAAGATGGCACAGTCAAAGCAATTGCTCAACAAAAAGGAGATTTTACTGTGACAGATGCTCCCGAATTAGAAGCAAACATGAATGTATTTCATAAGAATCGTCGTCAACCATTTATTGACCCTGGTTCACAGATTATAGATATAAAAGTTATTGATTCAGACATTATTCATTTAGATGTTGCTCTTGAGGCAGCCCAGCAAACTGAAACTCCTGTAATTCCACAAAACACAAAAAGCATTACTTCCTGGGCTAAAAAAGAAAATGTTACAGTTTATGAGCCTAATTTTTTTAGAAAGCGCCTAGAAGCTAGCGAGAGTAAACAAATAGCTTTTGCTGCTTATACTTTGTTAAAAAAGTATGGTGTTGAGGCTAAAGATGAACAACAGCAGACCAGTGGCAAAATCTACCATGCTGATGCTTTTGTAATCAAGAATCATGGTGCTGATAAATACAGTATCTCTCGTCGTCATGATGATGTAGAGTTAATGACTTTTCAAGCTGATAAATGGGGACACGTAGGCAATATTAAACTTTCTTACACAGAAATAGAGTCTGAGCCAAAAATTTGGAGAGAAAAACAAATTAACATTCTGCCTATTGAAAGACAGGAGTTTTTGTTAGTGGCTGACTACCTGAAAGCTGGTAAAGAATTACCCTCTGTTGATGAAGACCCTCGTAAAATAGCCTCTGTCGTTGGTTCAGTCTCTCCTAAAGGCACACACAATATTTTAGAAAGTTTCAAAGAAAACGAGGTATTAAAAATTCTCACACAAACTATTACTAGCTTCGAGAAAGATGATTTAACCTTGGGCAATTACCGGATTCTTTTTCGGCAAACCACTGACAATACATCTACTCTGCAATTACTCAAAACTGAACACAATGGTACAAATCGGGAAGCTGTTCGCTTTCAGTTTGACAAAACTGACACTGGTATGACTCATCAAGTCCAAGCGATGGCTATCACTGAAGCTGATTTGGAGAAGTTAAGACTGTTGGCTCAAAAACTGCATATTAATTACAAAGCATTATTTGGCAACCCGACAGACACCCGTGACATCGACTTGCCCCTTCATCCCGAAATTACCCGTAACTTAGACAATGATCAGTCACACCAATCTACTCAATCTACGCCTAACGCACCAGATCGCAAGACACAATCAAACCCACAAGAAGCAAGCTTTAATTCTCCAAAACAAGACAACGCTGTGCTACCACTACATCCAGTTTTAAAACAATATTGGGAGCAGTTAGAAAAAGATGGTTCAAGTCATGAGACTGTAGCGCAAGGACATTTAGAATTTCAATCTAAAATTCAGCAAACTGGCAAGCTGACTATTGGGGAGCAACGTGAACTTTACCAAAAAATTCTCCTTCAAAGTCAATTCGAGCAGCAGAACATTGGGCAAACTGATATTTGTCTTCCTCCTTTGAGTGATGTGATTCAGGATTTGCTCAATACTCGTAGCCAGATTATTAACAATACCTATACGCCCAAGGTTGAAGTACATTCCCAAAAATCTCACATTCCACAACAACCTACTACTAATTCACAGGAATTAGAATTGTAATACCTATGCAATCTAGCTCAGTGGCCCAAACCATCACTACCATCAACCGCAACAGTGGCTTTTCTGACAACCAAATGGCCTACAGACTGGCGCTGATGATGGAGAAACACCCACCTTCACCGTCAATAACCCCCGCACTAGACCCCACACAGCGCGAAAATATTATTGGTGAGGTGAGAAATACTCTATCTCTTACGCAAAATGCTCAAAGTATTGAAGATTACAGGCAATCCCTTAAGGAAAAATACTACCAAGAGTACGCCCAAAAATTTGGTTTAAATAAATCTGAGGGAACACCTGATATAGATAACTCAACAAGAGTTGAAGATTTGATCAATGAAAAGAAAAAGACATTCTTGCAGCAGATATTAGAAACTAAAGGGCGCAAACTGCCTTTTGTTGACAGCCAACAGTCAAAATTGGTTGAGACTGTAAATAATCAGGTTGTTAAAAAGTCTCTGATTCCTGCACTAATGAATATTATCGTTACAAAGGGACAAGATACTATTGGTGGTCGGGTCTATGAAGGCATGGCTTATCAATTAAATTTGTTGATGAGAGAAGGTATGCAGCGTCTGACTGTTTGGCGCAAAAGTGATAATCAATCGGCTTTTAGTGCTTATAAAGTAGATGATAACGAAGAATACAAAGTAATACACAATCACCTTTCACCACAAGAAACACAAAAGCTGATCAACTTTGATATTAGAGTGCAACAGCAACAGCAACAACAAAACGAGCGTTCTCCTGACGGCCCAGAGTTAGACTAACTAAAATACCCGACAAACAACCCAAGAATGTACGCACTTACTAAGACATATCGCTTAGTCACCCGCTCGAATTGTGACCAGGGTGAGATGATGACAGCTAATACTATGTAAAACAATGCTTGTAGAAAATCGTTGTGCCCCAGTTTGATAATTGCCGCTATCATCAAAGCCGCAAAAATTAGAAATTCCACTCCTGTTTCAATCCTGTCCCAAAGTTTCACATCATATAAGTAACGCATCAACTCACCTCTGTTATTTGAGGCACATCCTACCATCAACCCCATATATCTCGTCATCTTTGTAAGGAAATATAATGGTGAATTTGGTTCCTTGTTTGGCTACCGAATCTACCCTCATACTCAGTCCGTGAGCAGAAGCCACCATCCAGGCAATATACACTTTCAAGGGTAGGTATTTAAAAATCAGGCAGTAGAGAGAGTGATTTGAGAAACATTAAGTTGTGGAGTAAAGCTTGGCCAAGGCTCAGGGAAAAAACCACCGATTGGTAATGGAAGACGATTAAGAACAGCGGCCTTAATCACTAAAAATCCACGGCGGAAGCAACTAAGCCAACGGTGAGGGAGACTATTTTTAAAATTGCGTCGTGCAATATGAGTTTGGGGTAATTCATCTAAACTACTAATAGGGAGATTTGCATCAACACAACCACCAACACTTACTTGCCATAAAATAGCGATCGCTATGGCTAACCAATGTCTTTCGGCACGTTTAGGGTCAGTGATTTTGGTTTGATGCCAATCAAAACCACCTCGTTTACCATCTTTAAACAGACACTCAATCCAAGAGCGCATAGAATACCAGCAAGCATCCGCAACCTCCGGCTGTAAATCAGTGAGAATTAACCAAGGTTCGGCATAGCCATCGTCATAGCGAGCTAATAAGGTACATTTGATTGAATTAGTTTTAAAACAAGTTATTAAGCCTTTGAATGACTGACCCACTTGTGGCACTAGAGTATTTAAAGGCTGCCAAGCATCCTGCCCCAAAACTTGAAACTGTCCAATTTGATTAATCCGCATAAACGGATGCCAACCATTGGATTGAATTTTTTCATACAGCCAAGGAGCGTAAAGTCCTCGGTCAGTGGTAACAATTACAAACCAATCTGCTGGGATGCTTTGGCTGATCTGGCTCAACAGTTTTTGCCAGTGCAGTTTCCAACTCCCTGGTTTAGTTGCTTCTACTATTTTCCAAGCAATAGGAATTCCGCAACCTCGGTAAACAATACTAATTGCTAGTACAGTAAAGCGATCGCTCAAAGTCGAGGCATCTGCTGCCAGAGCCAAACGCTTTTCGTTCTGCGGCCAAAGGCTTAAAATCCAGCACAGTAGTGGACTAAAACAAGTTGTAATATCTAATGAAGTCCGTCCTGTCTTCGTTTTATCCTCAGCATCTCGATACCATTCTCGCAGTTGCTGGCGCACAGTATTCTCTTTTTTACCCAGCAACTCTGCTAAAAATACTGAAACTGTTGTTAGTCCACTTGATTGAGTCATCACTATCCCAAAACTCCACATTGCCAGTACTACTGCTTGCGGCTTTGTGAGATTCGGCATTTTTTCTATGACTTTTCTAGTCCATTGTCTTAATTCCTCACTTTTTCCTATCTGCATTTACCCTCCTACAGCCTTTAATTCTGCTCCGCATCTGCCTTGTATATTTTTGCGGACTGACATCAGTTCTGTATTTTACCTGTTAATTTGCCCCTTTCTTAAATACCTACCTTTGAAAGGGGGAGAGGGGGGAGTGTGGGGAGAAAGAGGAGGAATTGAATAACTGCACATCAATGAACGCTGCATTGCTTCCCACACCTCCCACACCTCCCACACCCTGCCAGCAAGGAAGTTTCAGCTTTTCTTAGTGCCATTCGGGTCAGAAGGAACAATGAAACCCAAAATTTTTGATGTGAGCAGCGCAGTCAACAGCGATCGCCGTTTCTAAGTTAATTCAGCCAGTAAATAGTTTTGCTCACGCACATCAGTTATTTAGCAAAATTTTGTAGTTTTTTATACTTAAGTTTTGCAGTCATTGATTACTTCATGCTTATACTAAGGGATGGCGTAACCGCAAGAGCGTAGCTGATCGCTCTATGAAAATCGCAATTTGCCGACCATTGGTCGGCAAAAACTTAATTATGATTCTGAAAAACTAATCCTTTATATGAGCCAAGATCGAGGGTGTTAAAAGGAGCGGGAATTTGCAGAACACCATGCCATACGATGTCTGTGCCTTCCCTTATGCCCTCTGTATTACTGTATTTTTTGTAATCTAAAACACTTTATGTTACGCAATTATAATTACTGTAGGCATCGCTATGCAGTAAAGCTTTCTACATTATACTCATCTAGGTAAATAGGCTAAATAAGCCTACCAACAACATATTTATTTACCTAGACAATTATCATGATACAGCATGGGGATTTCGTTCGATGTTAAAGTTGTATTTTAACTGTATAATTTATTACATTAAAAGCTAACTCGCAATCAGCTAAAGTCCCTTCGGCCATCAGGGAGCATCTTGGCGTTCAGGCACTTACAAGTAATAAAATGCCCAGCCCCTATGGGCTTGGTGCAGTCGCTCATGGGGGAAACCCCCTTCTCTACGAGACGCTCCGCGAAGGCGCTAGCCTCTCCCTTTGGGAGAAGACCGCGCTGCTTCACCGTATCAAGGATATTTTGGCTACACAACTATATTTCTGGCGCTTTCGCCCCTTCGGGGCGAAAGCTAGGCTTATAGCATTTTATTATTTGGATCTCCCTCACCCTGAAAATTGATTCAGGACAAGTTCGGAATCAATTGCAGGAAAGTTTGAGTTTTTGGCACGCAAGTTTTACCCATTTCTTAAAGAATTTTTTATAGAGCAATCACACTACTCTCAAAAATAAACTAAAAATGACTCTATAGTTTTATGGCGTGATAGCGATTAAAAAGCGGGCTATTCCGATAAGCTTGATTTGGCATGAAAGCAACAGAAGCAGGGAAGAAGTTTGTAAAGTTTCTTAAAATAAGCACCTTTGCCCGTTTTCTTTAACCCAAATCTACACCTGTAATATTTGTATACTCTTTGACCTAATGCATCACTTATTAACTATAAAGTCATTATTAGTTTATTTTTTTTTCACCTATTTTAGGTTTTTCTTTTAGAGGTGTATTTTTAGGGGGAACCACAAAAAAAAGATCCCAGCCTGCATCGAAGAAAGGTAGTGTCTAGGTAAACTGAAACGAAAAGTGATTGAGTCAGCGCATCATGTAAAGGTGATTATTGCTTGTGCAGCACGAGCGATGACGTATCACTATAAAGTGGGCGGTTACGCCATCACCCAATATGGCATTATTCGCCGTAAGGAATATGCAACAATTGAACGGCTTGGCGCTTATATTCCTCAGAACGCAAATCGTATTTCTGCGTGGTTGCTGGGTCGGCGTGTCCTGCCAGTCGGCTCACCGTAAAAACATCAACACCAGCAGTCAACAAACTAGTAATAAACGTGCGTCGAAAATCATGTGGACTGAAAGAAGCTACTTCGGCACTTAAGGCCCGTTTGCGGAGAATTGTCATCACAGCTTGGTCAGTCATCCGTTGGATTTGAACATGACCACCTCGCCGTACAGGACAAATTAATGCTCCAGGCGCATTACTTCTCTCAAATAGCCAATCATTCAAAGCTGCCACTGCCCCATCCGGCAAATACACTGTCCGAGACTTTCCCCCTTTGCCCTTGCGTACAAGCAAAGAACTATATTCATTTTGGTAATCTTTTGTGTCTAATGCTACTAACTCCGACCGACGTAACCCAGAGCCACTCAGAATCGCAATCAGTGCGGCATCTCTTACACCAATTAAAGTCTGGTCGTTTTTGCAATTACTCAAAAGCGCGGCAATTTCACTTGGTTTTAACAACCGTCCCCTTAAAGGTGAATCCCCCTTTACACGCTTGAGATCCACTGCTGTTGCATAATCATCGGCGCTGATTAACCCCAACCTCTGTGCTTCTTTCAGCACCCGCCGTAAAGCACAAAGCATCCGATTTACAGTCGCCGGAGAGTACTGTTCCATCAACACTGAGCGAATTGCTGCCGTGTGCTGGTAACGCAACTTCGACCAATCCAAAGACAATGCATCACTTTCAACCGAAGTCGTTAGCATTCGGGCGATGACATTTAGTGCTTTTTCCATCGTTCGCCGCGAAGAAGATGTCAGGCTAGACAAATAGACCGCGGCTGGGTGAAGTGTTAACGGCGGCGGCGTTGCCAACACTAAGTTAAGAAGCGGTGTCGTTTCAGAAGCCATGACGAAAAAGCACTACACCTGCCCTTTTTTGAGTCAAGCGTCTTTCTAAATCATTATTCTCTCACCAATCCACTGCAATTTCCTAAATAGCTTTTGTAAGCATATAAAAAAGTTCAACAATTCTAGTCTCTCAAAGCATTGATTTAGAGTGGTTGGGTGCAAGTCCCGTAAAAATAAGTTGAACAATTTTGGGCTGGAAAAGGGATTACTACACCACTTTTTCAACACAGAGACACCAAACTCAAATAAAAAAGTTGAACAATTAGGAGAGTGATGCTAACCGAATGTGGGCGCGATCAGCTACGCCCCGCCTTAAGAGCGATGGCGATCGCTCTAGTAATAACGTAGCGTGGGCGCGGCGTACAGGCTCTTTCAAGCGATTTATGGACGGATGCTTGGAGCGGGGTAAAGCACCTAACAGAAATTGTTGAACTTTATTATTCCTCTACAGCTCTACCGTCAGTGATCGCTTTGAGTCAAAAAATAGGTTTGGTAAATTCTAGTTTCCATAACCTATTTTTTCGATTCCTGAAGCAAACATTGGCAGTGTAAGGATTTGGGGTTTTTGTTATCAAGCAGAGGGTAAACGCACGAATAAGAGGTTTTCATGGTTAAGTTACCCGTCCACAGGCAACACATCTTCACTTAGCAAGGCGTAAAATTCCGGGATTTGAGCCTCGACAAGTCGCAATTCACTCGCGGCGATCGCTTCAAGTTCCAGCACCACCTCCCAGCGCAAATCCTCAACCCATCGCTTGAGGATGCCTTTAATTGCGTCCACTCCACAAGAAATACCAGAGCGAAGTATTTCTACGCAATGAAGTAGAGTAATCCGGTCAGTGAAGAGAGCAGAGGGGCAGGGGGGCAGGGGGGCAGAGGGGAAAGAACTTGTACAAATTTCTTCTTTGTTCCTCAACTCCTCAACTCCTCTGCTCCTCTGCTCCTCCGCTCCCCTGCTCTCATCTGTAGTATCCTCCCCTTGGCAATGGGAGTTCCCTATAGCATTAGGGGGGGGTGTGGATACGGCCTGCTGATTGGGGTTTACATTATACGCAGCAGGGGTTTGAGCAGCATAATAGGTTCGATTTTCTTTTTGATTACGCTTTTCCACGCGATGAGCAATTACATGCATTGCAAATTCTAATTCCTCTTTAGATAAAGAAAAAAGTTTCACCTGTTGACCCCGCTTACCCTGCTTACGGAAGGTCAACTTTAACCCCAGCTGCTCTATAAGAGTGCCTAGCAACCAAATAGGTTTACAGTCACTGGGAATAGTAAACCCAAGAATTGCTTTGACGTGAGCAGCACAATGTATAGCGATCTCCGTCATCTTGAGCAAAGTGGGGTCATCGGCGCTAACTTCATCACCCTTCATTAAAGAAGTGAGAATTTGATGCAGTCCCAGGTTAAATCTAGCAAGCCAGCGTGCCGAGTAATTGCCCCAGTCGATGCACAAAGGTAGATTGTCGCGCTCAGTGCGGTCTTTTTGGGTGACAATTGTTGGTGGTGTAGGATAACTTTGCCCAGTTTTGGGGTCAGTAAACGATTCTTCGGGTGGGGCTAAAATGGCCTCAAGTCCAGCAATTGCTCTAATTAAGCGACCACCTTTATCCATTTCTACGAGTGATTCGGTTACTTCGATGCCGTAAGAATCAGAAATGCGGAACTTTTCGCATTCAAAAATTTCATTAGGGTCAAGGTAATCTTTGCTCTGACGGGCACGGTACTCGCTCAAAGTAATATTCTTGGCCTTGGCAACAGCCGAATTGTGGGCACTATTCAAAGCTTGTGCTGCTGCTTTAAGATTTTCGAGAGACTGAGGATCTGAATCACTGCCCACATATATAAATGTATTGCCCATTTCGGTGAGGAGCGATCGCAAATCATCACGCAGATTATTGAGAGAATAGTGGCGGTTAGCCATAATTTGGCAGTAAGCCTCAAGCGCCCAATCTTTCTCGGCTCCGCGTTTGCCTGTTTGACGGTCAATCCGCAACAGAAAAGCGGTCATTTCATTGGTTTGGAGCAAGCGCTCTTTAATCTTGGTAGCATTGGTATCCTTGTAACCAAACGGAGGACGTGGGGCCACCCAAATATGAAACGGGACTTTTGGACGATAGCGGTACAGTTGTTGGGCACATTCGGTAGCAGTTTGGGAAACGCCGTGAAACACACCGAACACTAAATCAAAATGATACTCAGAAATATCAACCCCAGTACCGAGACTGGGAGAGGTGAACAAGGCATCAAAGTTTTTGACGGCGTTGGTGATATCTTTGATGAAAGCGACATTTTCATCACTGCCAGAATTGTCAGAGTGAACCGACCAGATACGATATTTTTTTTGTGTATGTGATTTTTCGGAGTTAGATTCTTCGTAGTTGATTGTAAAGGATTTGTCGAGTTTTTTGATGAAACGCTTACTGTCACTTGCAACCATGACTTTCTCACCAAGCATTAGCGCTGCCGAGATTTGGGCGACTAGAGCGCTTGAATTATCCCCCTCGTACCAATAAATTGTGCGCTCCCCGTTTCGCCATTCGTTTTTAATGATGTAAGGTACTTCACCTTTGGGTCGCATTGCAAGAAAGAAATTCACAGTCAGGTCATCCATGTGTGCATCAGCGATGACGACCAGTGGCGCATTGTATACTATATATTCCAGGACTTCTAGGATTGCTGCACGGTGTTGTTTGCAAGTATTACTGTGCAGTAGGTGGGTGAGGTATTGGCAAGCTTCATCTATAAATATGCAGCCGTAAGTGAGAGACTGAGTATTCAGCTTATGCAAGCTGTCGATAGTAATACTAAGGGCTTGAGCCTGGGCTAAACCTGTGTAACCCAAGTCTGAATACATCGCCGTCCGCAAGCGTTCGGCAAGATTTTTCAGCAAATTTACGCGATGCCCATTGTTGAGGAACCGCGCATCGGGGTTTTGGTCACGCCACCAGCGCATAAGTTCAGTTTTACCAGTGCCCATGTCGCTCCAGAGTACGACTAGTCCTGATTTTGGGAAATTGAAGGTAGGAGATTTCTTCGATTTGTCTGAATCAACTCCGCCATAATCCGTAGACTCCTTCTTTGGAGGATGTCCTTTTATAGATGGCGTGAAAAGTTGTTCCTTTTCAAGCTCATAAAGCTCAGGCACTGTCAAGCATTTTTCTTCAAGTTCAGGAATGCACAAAGCCTCAGAGAGATACTTGACATTAACAGTGACATCCGGTTTGTATTTGCTAAGTCCCCATTTCTTAGCCCGATATGAGCGCTGGTAATCGGCAAGTGATTTGGCATCGTCTATAATTGCAGTTAGTAGTGCATTGGCATCTTCACTGCGACTAACTACAAAATCATCAACGCCTTTTTCTGGCCCCGGCAGTAATGCAACTTCACATTCAGAACCTGCCGATTCGATTGCTTTTGCAGTGCGAACAGTGGCTTGGTAAACTGACCACCTGGTTTTAGAAGAAGTTTCGTAATCGAATAAAATAATGAACTTGCGCCCCGCCTGAGCCATTGGTACTAAGTCAGGATGCAACCGTTCATCAAAATCTTGTTTGCCCACGCGCCCGTTCCAAATTCCAGGGAGTGCGATCGCTACAAACCCTAAACTAAGCAAGCAAGCGGCTTTCTTCTCCCCTTCGCATAAGATAACTGGAATCTCTGGATGCTGTTTCACCCACTCCCAAAATATTAGTGGATTGAGTTGATCCAGTAAGCGCAATGCTAAAAGTGAATGATAGCGCTTAATTAAATAACGTTTTGCTATTTTGTCCCAGATGGGGTTAGCGACATCAAAGTAGGTAACGCGGTTGGGAGTTTTGGGGGGTGACTCGTATTTGACGGGTTTCCCTTTTTGCCAATCAATGCGAGGAAAGTTGGGCTTGATCCTTCCCCACTCCATTGGTTGCCAGTTTTTGAATGGGTCAAGTGACTGAATCCACGTCCCACCCAGTAATAGATGCTGATACATTTTTATGTATCCATCTGTTACCCGACCCGCATTCTTGCGCGGGATTTTATCGGAGATGAACAGGTAGTCGTAAACTGATTCTCCCTCGACGTGGAAGAAGTTGCGCTTAATCAACGCCGGATGAATCGCACTACCAACTGTTAGCTCATGGTATTGGGCAGCCGTGAGATTGTTTGGATATTCAGTTGTGGCTGTGTTCATCGATTCTCCCCTTGCAATTCCTTGGGAAGAACTGTTTCAAGCTGCAAAACTCTCGTTCTAGGTTGGATATTCCAAAAATTACCCTTCGCCGCATCAAAAAGTTGCCGTGCGAAAGTTGCACTCGACCCCATACGCCCTTTTAGAGCGCTCTTAGGGCGTTCTCTGTTTGTCATGATTTTCCCCTGATAACTCGGTTTACAAGTTCAGAGGGGGTTGCATCAATTATCAGTTATCAGTTATCTAATCTTGGACTCTACTCCCAACTGGTAAGTGGTAACTGTTATTCGCGCTGCTACTGCTTTTTACTACAAAATTCGAGACATCTTCTTAACAAAACTTAACTTTACACAAATTGAAGAATTTTGATAGCCAAAAATTTGCCACCAATGGACGCTATGGTGACAACCCGTGTATAATACGGGAAGCAGCGCGGATTATACTCTCAGACAAATTTAGCAATCGCACCGAGTCGGCAAACTTTAGCGAAAACTTTTTTTGTTCCTTCGAGATCAACCCCTGCTCTTTTAAACGATGAATTTTATAAACAGATAAAGCGCCTACTCCTTAGTGGCGCTTTGTACTTTAAGCTTTTTGATAGTTTCATTTTTGACCTCCATGTTTTGTTTTAGTTAGCTCGATTTTACATAAGTTTTGGTCGTCTGAGATTGATGCTATGTTCTTTTTTGTTTTTTAGTTTTCAGTATCTCCATATTTCATAAGTGTTTTGGAGTATCTAAGGAGTTCCCATAGCCTTAGACAATGTTTAATAGGAAGAGACTTTTGCTCAGACGGCACTTAGCGCAGATTTTACCTTTGCTATTGCCTTTCTTAAATTTGTACCTGAGTCTCTGCCTAATTTAGTTATTGTACTTAAATTTCACCTGTAACTTTAAGAACAGCTTGAGAGATCGTGTTATTATCTGTGCAATGTAGCACTATAAACTTATATCCTGTAAAACGTGATGATAGCAAGTAGCTTTTTATTAAAAATTGTAAAAAACCTATATAAAAGTTTTAGGTAGAATTTGAATAGTTATTATGGTAATGCTAATAACGTACTATAGAACTCCTACTTAATTTTTGAATAAAACTCAGTATAACTTGATTCCTTCTTTCCTGTTCCCTATTCCCTATTCCCTATTCCCTGTTCCCTCTCTCTATGAGTGATTCAGGAATCAAATCAGATTCCTATATTATAGGTAAGTATGTCTTCAAATAAAAATTTAAGCATAGAAGCAGTACTAGAAATCTTGCAAGAGCGGGTGTTTCACCATACCGGAAGATATCTATCGCGCTCTGAAATAGTTTTAATCAAAGGATCTTGGGATGGCAAAGACTATAAGGAAATAGCAAGCGATTCGGGGTACAATATGCATTATTTGCAGACTGGAGTAGGTACTGCGTTGTGGGCAATGCTTACAGAAGTTGTTGGAGAGGGAGTACAAGTAAAAAAACTAACTTTAAGAAATATTTTGCTTAAATTAGCAAAAAAAGAATATTTTAAAAAGCTAGAAACGTCATACAAAAATGTTGACCGATTAATAGGTGCAACTAGAGCGTATGGAGATTTTCCAAAAATAACATCTTTTTATGGACGACAAGATGAAATAAGGATTTTAAAAAATGAAATTGTTTTGTTCAACAAAAGGTGTGTAGCACTGATTGGAATTGCTGGGATTGGGAAAAGTATATTAGCGTCGAAATTAATTGAAGAAATAGTATTAGAAGACGCAAGCAATTACGAATATGTAGTTTGGAAAACAATAAATCGCTCTTCAAGGATTGATAATTTACTTACCGATTTAATTAATATTTTTAAGATAGAAGAAGCGAAGCATATAACTCTTGATACTAAATTATATTTATTATTAAAGCATTTGCAATCATATCGTTGTCTATTAGTTCTGGATGGTTTTGAAGCCATAGCTCAAGTAGATATTTTTGAAAAAAAGTTAGAATACGAAGATTTTTTTGCTGGGATTACACAAGAAAAACATCAAAGTTGTGTAATTGTAACAAGTCAAGTACCTTTAAGAGAAGTTGCTTATGTAAATCTAAACTCATCTATTGCATCTTTTCAAATAGAAGGTTTAAAAGAAGATGCAGCAATGCAGCTAATACGTGAAAAAGGCATAACAGGAGGAAAATGTAAAGAACTGATTGAAACATATCGTGGTAATCCGTCAGAATTAGAGGCTATTTGCGATCGAATAAATCACATCTTTGGAGGGAGTATAGAAAAGTTTTTTGATTATAAAACTACTGTAATTGGCCCGCGAATTGAAGCGATGTTAAATCTACAGTTTGGGCAAAATGGGCTTTTAACTGACCTCCAAAAGCAAATAATGATTTACTTAGCCGAGGAGATAACAAAAAATTCTGCTTTAGTCCCCTTTTCAAAGCTTATTAATGATTTAAAAGAGCGATTAAAATTAGAAGTAATGTCAATCTCAAAAGTAATATCAGCTTTGGAAGTCTTAGAGCAGCGCTCCTTAATTGAAGCCAAGAAAAAATCAAGTAAGCATGAACTCAGTTATGGTATGGAACCAGTTGTTAAAAAATATATTTTAGTAGATCCCCACGGTTTAATATATAAATCATTAAGTAAGAAAGAGTTAATCAGTTCTGTACAGGAGTAAAACTCTCCGTGAGCTACTGTATAAATCCCTTGTGTAGTAAGCGGCACAATCCTGAAGACACCGAAAATTGTTTAGCTTGTGGCAATCCTTTGCTAATAAATGGGCGCATTCTTTTACTGCGCCCATTGCGTTCTTTGGATAAAGATATGTCTGCTTATACAGATGTTTTTGAGGTTGAAGATATTGAACCGTCATGGGGAAAATCTAGAATTAGAGTAATGAAAGTACTAAGATGGAGTGATCCTAAATTAGTTCGTCTGGTTCAAAGAGAATCACTTATATTGCAGACGTTATATCATCCAGGAATTCCTAAGTCTGGTGTGGACGACTATTTCACTTTTACACTGAAGGACAAGCGTTTAGTATTGCATTGTTTAGTAATGGAGAAAGTTGAAGGCATTGATTTAAGACAGTGGTTAAAATCTCATGGACGAATTACTCAAAAACTAGCAGTGGATTGGTTATCACAACTAGTTGATATTTTGGAATCTGTACATCGCTCTGGCTTTTTTCATAGAGATATTAAGCCAGAAAATATTATCTATCAACCTGATGGTCAACTGGCACTTGTTGATTTTGGAGCAGCTAGACAGATTACCACAACGTATTTAGCAAAAGTTGGTGCTAGCGGAGTGAATAAAAGAACACGCTTCAGTAGTGGGTATGAAGTAACAGTTGTTAGAACGATTCGATTTTCCCCACTGGAACAACTTAATGGTCAAGCTTTGCCTCAATCAGACTTTTATGCTTTGGGACGGACTTTTGTCGATTTGATAACGGGAATATCATTATTGGAATTACCAGTAGAGCAAAATACAGGAAGACTAATTTGGAGAGATAAAGCATTACAGATTGACGAACCTTTCGCTGATTTGCTTGATGAAATGATGGCTCCTTTTCCAGGGCAGCGTCCACAGACAACTCAAGTAATCTTGCAGCGCTTGCAGCGTCTCCCATTCCAATTAAATCTTAACCGAGCAATTAATTCTAATCTATTTAAATATTTTTTAATAGTATTAACTACATTAGCACTTTTTGGAAGTTGTAAAATTCTTAACCTAGCTTTATCAAGTTATTTCTCTAATAGGGCTGTTCGTCAGGATGAATATAACATGGCTATTAAATATTATAAACTAGCTTTGAAGTTTAATTCAAAAGACGTAAAGGCTTATGCAAACTTGGCATTAGCTTGTCAGCAAATTCGTGATATAAAGTGTATGAATGATAATTATAATAAAGTTTTCCAAATTAATCCGAATGATTGGGTAGCTTTCTATAATTTAGGAAATTTTTACGATGAACAAGGTCAATATGACTTAGCAGAGCATAATTACAAATTAGCTATTAAGAACAGTAATAATCAAGCGATGAATGCTGTCAATAATTTATCACGGTTAAAGAATATACAACAAAATTACTCTGAGGCATCTACATTAGCATTTGAAGGGTTGAGACACACTTCAGATATGGAATGGCAAGCAGCCTTATATAAAAATTTAGGCTGGGCGAGATTCAAGCAACAACGTTATGAAGAGGCTAAAAACTATTTACGAAAGTCGGTGGAACTGGATTCTCAAAGAGTGGATGCCTACTGCTTGCTAGCGCAGACACAGGAAGCAATAGGTGAGTTGGATGAGGCTAGAACATATTGGGAAGTGTGTTTGTTAGTCAGTAATACCAATTCATCTCTACCAGAGGTACAACAATGGAGAGAGCAAGTTCTACAGCGTCTTTTTAAAGAAAATTGATCAAAATATCTTACTTCCGGTAAGCTATCAATAGATAGTAAATAACGAAATAATTGCAATGTTAATTGCACCAGAATCAACAGTCAAAAGAGTAAAAAAAGCTTTCTACTACCAATTTGTAGCAATTGCATCAATAGTATTGTTTTCAAGCTTCAGCAGCATAAGGGGACAAGCTAAATCTGTAGCAAAAAGTAATTCACAAGAGCAAACTTGTAAGGTTGTGGCTAAAGTTCTCAGTGGCGATATCAACTGGGCACCCGGAAGTAAGCTTTGCCAGGAGGATAAGGTTCATCCAGTTAATGGGCATAAGGTTGAGGTTTTGTGCTATTTAAGTGCAAAAATATTGCAACTCACTAGTAGTACTATGGGTGAGCATTGTTCGCCACGTTACCAACGGCAAAATCAAAATTGCACTTTGAGAGATGGGCGCACTTGTATCAAGCCCAAAGGCCCAGGGGAAGATGAAAATGCACCTACATTAATCACTCCCTACGGTTTAGTAATTTTAAATATGAGTCCGACACTATCGTGGTCTACAACTCCTTTAGCTACTAGTTATATTGTGCAGGTTGAAGGCAAAGGAGTTAGCTGGTCTGTTGTAGCGAAAACAACTCAATTACTATACCCTAAAGAGCAACCAGCTATGCAGCCAGGCAATGTTTATAACGTAAATATCATTGCAAATCAAGCAGATGAGCCTATTGCTGCTAGTGCCTCTGTTGTGTTGATAGCCTCCACTGATAAGATGCAGCAGATAGCAAATACCATAAATCGTCTTCAAAGTTTCGATCAATCTCAAGATGAGTTAACTATCGATATAGATAGAGTGTATGAGGCTCAAAACTTAGTAAATGAATCAATTAATCTGTTAAAGGCAAGAACTGAAGGAGGCACTAAAAATCCAACTATTTACCGATTATTGGGCGATCGCTACTTAGAAGCATATTTGGCATCTGCCGCTATATCTGCGTATTCAACTGCAACTAAATTAGCTCAAAAAGAGAATAATGCGGAAGAATTAGCTAAAGCAGAAGCAGGAGCGAAAATTGCAGAGCAAAGTCAGAAAAGAGGAGAAGGGGTAAGAGGTAGTTAGACTTCAAAAGTAGAAGTCGTTAAAAAACACAATCATAAGCTGTCAAAATACAACTTATGATTGATACTACAAGCTCTTTTGGATTAACCAACAAGAATAAAGCCTGACCAGTAATAGGGGTGAGAGTATGTTTTATTGTTCAGTAAACTTAATTTTGCAAGTCTTAATGCCTCTGCTTTAGAAAGACCATTTTTCAATCCTTTGTAAAACTCACCCATAAGTAAAGCGGTAGAATCAGCATCAACTAGCCACAAACTAGCTAATGTAGTAAGCGCTCCGGCTTGTGTAGCTATCCCAGCAATGCCTAACGCTGAACGTTTATCACCCTTTGCTGTTTGACAAGCACTCAAAATAAGTAGATTAATTGCCTCAGTTCCATTTTTGAGTAAAAATCTTAAGTCTTTGACGTTGAGGGGTTTGTCCCAAGCCAAAATAAAAGTCTGTTCCGGATCGGAGCTAAATTGAGCATGAGTACTTAAATGAACTATAGAAAAATAATCATTTTCAATTTTTTTCTGAAAGCTACGACTATTAAACTCGGTATTAACTAAAGTTGAAACAGGACTAACATTTTTTTTAATACTTTCAACTTCTGCTCTGACTTCAGGTAAAGCTGGTAAATTTTTAGGAACTGAGGGGTTATTAAAACTAGGACTGATTTCAGAAATACCGCCAAATAAAGCATCAAAATTATTTAATTTTCTAGATTGATTGTAAAACTGCTGGGAACTTGAGGCTATGACAATACTGTAAGAGGATGCTAAATAATTTTTTCCATCATGTAATATGTCAATAGGGATATTTTGGAAAAAACTATCTAGAACAAATCCTAAAGTTCCTGAATTGGGAAGATATTGTTTGATAGGTGCAAATAAAAGATTGTAAATAGTTTGAGAGTAAATAATATAATCTGACTCATTAGCTAGAATAAACTGTTTTTTCGTAACGAGTTTAAGCAAATTATCAATTGGGGTAACTAATTGGTTATAATCTACTGTATTCCGGTAAAATTTATTGGGTGTTTTAACAACTACCTCTACTTGCTGCCCTAACTTAATTAAATACACGATTGGAGGTAAATCTTTTGAATCTTGATTATTGGATGGAGAAGGTATATTTAATTTACCGCATTGTAAAAAGTTTTCTATCTCAGCTATTTTTAGTTTTTCTTGAATCTCAACTGCCCGTTGTGCAGTTGCCTCACCTTGAGAAAATAGTAACTCCATATATTCATGGTAAACAGGTTCAACTTTTTCTTTAAAATCGAACTGAAGCTCCGGGTTAATTCCTATAAGATTTCCTCGAACTTGGTCTAGACTGTTTATAGCAGATGCATACGCTTGATTGGCTTTTTCAAAATTGTTTAAGAGCCTATATAAGCGACCTAATTGCCATTGCCATTCGTAAGCAATATCCCAAGCTTGCACTGACTGAGCTAGTGCCATAGCCTTCTCAAAGTATTGTACTGCTTTAAGCGTTTTACCTGAATAATTATAAATTATGGCAACAGTTCCTAATGCGTAAGATTCGGCTCGGTTATTACCCAGATTTTGAGATAAAGTTAGTGCTTTATTAGCTAAAAATAATGAAGTTGATAATGGGTTTTCCTTGTTAGAAAAAACAATTTGTTTTAACCTGACGTTTTGATCAATTTCAATTAAACTCTGAGCGAGATTAAGTTGAGCATAAACAGATTCGATTGCAGGTAATGATTCAAATATTGTTGAGGATTTTAATAAATTATTGACTAATGTTTTGATTTGCTCTTTTTGAATAGAACCATCTAAATCTGTTGTATTCCTCCATTTTTCTGTATCTAAAATTAAATCTAGCTGATTGATTTGTGCTTGTAGGGTAAGTCCATTTAGTTTTCTAGCTACTAACTCTTGATAAAATTGTAAAGCATTTTTGATTTTTGATTTAGCTATTTTAAGTGTTTTTTGTTTAGTAAGTACTTCATCAGTTAGTTCGTACTTACCTTTGGCTTGAATGAAAAGGGCACGTTCTGTATTCCCTAAACTCAATAATATTTGATTCTTAATATCTGATTCTTTTGAGTCTAGAGTTTTAGCCATTGACATAGCCTTGAATAATACAATTAAAGATGCTTCTGGATTACCAATCAGCCGTAAGACATCACCAAGATTGCGGAGTCCAATTACTCGAACACTTTCAAGCGTTTGTTTTTCCAAGGCGTGAGATAATTGTTCTTGATAGGTTTTTTGAGAAATGTCCTTTAATTCAATCGGGCTAGAGCAAGCCGAATTTTCTAGCTCTAAAGTTAAAGCTTGGCTTAGTGTTTGACAAGCAGTCAGATATAAGCCACTAGCCTGAAGCGCCAAGCTCTGATTGATTAAACTGCCAACTATACCATTAGAATATTTTAATTTGCGGTAAATATCGTAAGCTGATTTCCATGTTTGCAGTGCAGTTTGGGGTTGTCCTTGGTCTAACTCTTGAAATCCTTGATCATTCAGAATCTGTGCTTGGGATAATTCAGAATTTGGAAAAGATTGAGCTTTCGCTTGTACGTGCCAGCAAATTATCAGCAGCATTAAGGATAGCCCTAGAATTACCGATTTCAAAACAGGCGATAATTGATTGAAAAATAAATTCCGTTTTCTTGCCATGTTCTTAAATTTGAATTTGTATTAACTTCAATCAAAGGAATTCCCCAATCAAGATTTGCACTCAATCGCTCGGCAAATTGATACCGTATCCCCAGCCCTATAGATGCTAAAGTGCCTGTTGATATTGCTATTCCATTATCTCGATCGGCATTTTTATTCCAGGAGGTTCCCATATCAAAAAAAGGAATCACATCTAATTGTTCAGTATCTGTTCTCCAAATGGGAATAAGGACTTGGGCTGAAAGTAAAAATGCGTTGTCAGTCAAAAACGTATCCTGTCGATAACCTCGCACTGAAATTGCACCGCCCAAACCAAATTGTTCTAATGTCACAAGAGGTCGATCTGCAAGCTGAATATCTGTTCTAACTAACAAAGATGTACCATTTCTTGCTAAACGCCGTAACCATGCAACTTGTCCGCGCCAAGAAAGAAAGCGACTATCAGGGGCAGATTTATTAATGGTGGCATCAATTGCACCAACCCCTAAACTGAGTTGAGATCGTGCTACTAATGCTCCTTGTCTATGCCTCTGTGTCCATTCTTGAAAAAATCTAATGGCTGAAATTCGTGTTCGCCCCATAGAATCTGCTCCAACACTCAATGGGAAAGGGCTGTTGAGTAAAGAGGATTCGCTCTCTAAGCGGGAAGCTGTCAATCCTAAAGCAAACTCTTGAGTTGAATTAGAATTGACTTGTTGTAGTATTGGCTGGCGAAAAGTTACTTCGTAAGCACGAGCATTAGAAAGAATATCTAGTTTGCTAAATGGACGTTCAACAACATTGGCTGAAGAATTTGCATAGAAAAATTGCACAGTCCCATTTTTGGGATTAATGGGTATGGAGTAACTAGTTGTCAGAGTATTACTGCCATCAGTATTTCTGTATCCTAGACTCAGGCGATCTCCCAGACCAAGTAGATTAGCATCACTTAGCTCGACTCGTCGCTGAAAAGTGCCAATGGCAGGTGAGCGAGAGTTGTCTAAGACAGCCTCAATTTTAAGAGGTTGACGTGGCTTGACAGTGACATTTAAAATAGAGGTATTTAATTGAGAACCTTTATCTACAACTGCGGAAATCTTTGCAATCAAAGGATCTGTTTGCAGTAGCTGTAACCCTATCAACAAATTTTTGCTATTAAATACTTTAGTTGTATTTGTTCGTAAGCGCTCACGAATATAGTTTTTTAATCGTGCGCTACCTACAATATTTATTTCCTCCAACTTGCCTTCAACAATTTGAATAGTAACTACTCCCTTGCTAATTAGAATCGCTTGATTTTCAATTACTGGAAAGAAAGCCCCAGAAGTTACATATCCTTGTTGAATATATAAATTTGTAACTGCTGTACGAGCTTCAAGTAACTCTGAAAACGTAATTTCTCTATTTATGTAAGAAGCAACTACTGATTCTAGTTTTTGAGTTGATAAGACAGTGTTGCCTTTGAATATGAATTTTTCAACTTTAATTTTTTCTTGGTTTCCTTTGGGAATCTCAGGCGTAGGTATTAAAGAAGGAGATTGTAATTCTTGTTGTGGTTCTTCCAGTAGAGAAGGAATTTGCGGGTTTTGAGGAATTATTGGTATTTGCTGTGTAAAGAATCTTGGAGCTAGTATCTGTGCTAAAACTGGTTCATTTATCAAGATTGAAACTGCTATGAAAAAAGTTCCTCCGAATACATTTAGGTAAGAAATTTTAGACATAACCAACTTTTTTTGCTGTAAAAGCGACTTTTGTGGAATTTTATATTTTTATAAAAAAGAGCTAAATTTGTGATTTTTATTATCTAGGATATTTCAATAAGCAGAAACTTTGTTTCAATGCTATCTGTATTGTATTACCAAGATTTCTGAGAACTATGGCAAGGCGGATCTGATAAAGAACCATAAGAAACCACATCTTCTGGCGTAGTTGTAAAACTTACCGTACCATCTCCATTGTCTTTCCATCCTTGTGCTTCCACATATTTTTGAGTTGCTTGGGTTTGTATTAGCTGTTGTGATTGTTTGGCGAAAATGGGTTGTTGCTCCTCATTTCTCCAGCCATAATTGCTGTTAAGGGGATCTCTAGGGCTTGGTGGAATACCCCCAGATCCTCTGTTCACAAACTTGTTAGATTCTTGACTCGATTGTGTAGAGCAGACCTGAGCAACTGGAGAGATATTAATTGCTGGTAGAACTATCGCTGCTTTAGTGAAATCCAATTCTAAGGTATTGATTTGAACTATACCGTCAATTCCTTTGTCTGAGCTAGCTGTAATTTTGCTATCAAAAGTAGGAAAAAACCCTTGTGTATTGATTGTGATATTACCACCCCGTCCTTCAAAGGCATTAGCAGTGATACTACTCTTTTCTAAAAGAGCTAGTGTTTCTGCATTGAAAGTAATGTTACCACCGTTGCCCTTGGTTCCTTGCTGACCAGCAGTTGCAGAGATAATACCATTGCGTAAGAGAACATTATTTACATTGAAAATAATGTCACCACCCTCACCAACAGCAGTCGTTGCACTAACACCTCCATTATTTATAATGTTGATGTCTTTGGCTTTAATTTCAAGGGTTCCTGCGTTACCTGATCCCTCATTTTTAACACTAATTAGAGCATTATTAGCAATAGTTAGCTGTCTACTATTAATATTTATTTTACCTGCATCTCCAGTGGGAGTTGCAGGTACTCTATTAAATCTAATTCTTAAGCTATTATCCAAAATATCTGCTGATGAATTTATAAAACTAGGAAGTTTTGAATTTGAGTCTCTTCCCGAAACTTCTATGGAGTCAGAAGCGTTAATAGTGAGATTTCCAGCGCTTCCAAACGAGAGTGTGCTTGTAGATATACCTCCGCCATTTCTAACCAGTAGTTTTGAGGTATTAATTTCTAAGCTACCAGCGTTACCGCTTCCAAAAGTAACTGCATTGATTGTACTAGGTCCGATTGTAGGCGATCTACCTGTAATGTCTATAGTGTTATTTGCATTTATTAAAACATCGCCTCCCTTACCATAATTAAAAGTTGAAGATCCTAAACTGCTTCCATCTTCAAGTTTAATGTTTTCTGTCATTAGGCTTAAATTACCAGCACTACCAAACGAACTAGAAGCTGTAGTTATATTTCCCCCATCTTCTAATGTTAAATTTTTGATTATACCAGTGATGTTTCCACCATCTCCATAATTGACATAACTAAAAGTATTTATAGCACTTAAACCAAATTGATTAACATTAGATGGAATAGAGCCACTTATTTTTAAATAATCATTAGCATTGATTTTGATATTACCACCCGGAGCATTATTAAAAGTAGTAGTAGCTATTTGCGCTCCTCTAATATTTATTCTATCTGAATTAAGTTCAATATTTTCTCCAGGCGTATTTCCAAAATTGGTAGTATAAATACCACTAATACCAAATTCTGATGCATCTTTCACCTCTAAATTTTGAGAGTTAATGCTAATCTCCCCATTTTCTTTAAAGCCCTGATTTTGGCTATAGATTAAGGAGCCATTTAGTACTTTTACATTGTTTCCCTGAATATTAATAGTATTGCCTTGACCTTGTATGCTATTAACATAAGTTAAAGCAGTTCTTAAAAAGGTTATATCTTTAAAACTTAAAACATTTTCATAGTTGAAAAATAAACTATTATTTTCTGGCTTAAATTTTACTTCCCCTTGCTCTATACTTACTAACTCAATCCTTCCATTTTTTGCACTAATAACCCCTCCATCTAACAATATATCTCCTCCTATCAAAGCTAAAGTATTTCCAGGTTTGACTTGTAAACCAGTAGAAATTGTACTTGCATCAATAGGGGATCTCAAAATAGAGTCCTGAATAGGAAAACCATTGCCTTGAACATTAATTGCTCCAGGACTTCCAGAAAATTGTAATCCAACAGGTACATTTAATGTAAGCAAAGAAGGATATTGAGGTTTTATGGCACTAAATTCCATGCCATCAATAAACTTAATACTACTTGCTGTGGTTGCTAAAAAAGAACCACCAACGTCTAATCGAGCATTTGCTCCAAAAATAATTCCATTTGGATTAATTAAAAATAAGTTAGCTGTTCCATTGGATCTTATCAGCCCATCAATATTAGAAATTAATCCACCAGTTACTCTGCTAATAATGTTATTAATGTTTAAAGCGTTATTAAATACAGCTATAGTTTCGCTAGGAATAGAAAAGTCTTGAAAACTATGAAAAAGATTGTTCCCTACTTGAGTACCTCCTTCAATAATTCTATTTCTTCCTTCTATTTTTATAGAAGTATTATTAGATAAAGTATTATCTGGAGTAATCTGAGCTTCAGATGGAAAAGTGCTTGAGCAGGAAAGAAAAACTGTAACTAAAAATGTCTTAATGATAGCTTTCATAGAGTTTTAGTCTTTTTAAATAAAGACGTAAGTTTTAATTTATAGATTAAAGAAACTTTTAGAGATGTTTTCCAACACATCTCTAAAAGCATCCCTAATAAACTTTGAATAACTTTTATTTACAGACTCAATCAGCTGCTTACGCCACAGCTATTTTAAGATGCTATGCTGCTTCTATCTTGTCAGTGTCTTGAAGAACATAATCAATTACTTTAAATATTGCCTGAACTTTACGGGTGCGCCATTCGTCAACTAAGTTTTCCACTTGCTTCGCAGGCATTCGCCGCATCATTGCTTCATAAAGGTAGGCAGCATGTCCTGTTTCATCTTTAGCAATGCTTAACATCCCTAGTTTTAAGTTACGATTGTAACGTTCATCATCAGGTAATACATTTGCCATTCGCATATAGTCTTTACCAGCATCCAACTCCATAATATAGGTACTTGCCATAAAAACATCCCAGGTAATCATGGCAGGGCTGAGTTGTTCTTTGCTATAACCTTCATAGTAGGCGGCAAAAAGAGGGCTACGCCCTTGCTTTGATTGACTTTTAGATGCAGTTTTTGTCTCTGAATCTATGAGATTTTTATCTATCTGCTTTAACGCATGAGCAAAAATTTGACTATGCTTAGTTTCATCCAATGCGTGTTTTCTCAACTTTTCAGCCAGCCATATATCGCCTTCACTATCTGCACGCTCACTAAGTGCAGAGAGAAATCCAACGGAACCAGCTTCTGAGAGATGTAAACCCTTAAGTACAATAGGGCGAGTTTTAGAGTCGCGGATTTGGGAAGCAGTATAGTAAGCAACAGCTCCTGAACTTGCTAAATGCATCAGATAAGTCAATAAATTCATAGATATTCCGATTAAAGTTTCTAAGCTACATTTCTTATAATATTGCTTTGAGTAGATTTTTAAAGATTTTTTATATAGAGTTTCGTAATTTAATCGATAACTTTAAATGCTTCAGATTATTGGTATTAGAGAATTGCTAAGATTAGTAGTAGCTTGAGCTAATTCTTATTGATAGAGACGTTACCCACAACAGCTTCAAAGCATTCCACAATATCTGAATATTGTTACAAAGCCTTGCTCTTGTATTCTTCATCTCTTAGAAAGTTAAAAATCAAATTTTTTTACAATATAAACTTCTCATTAGAGAAAAATGTTAGCAAGTGAAAATCATGATTATAATATTGAATTTAAGTTGTAGGAGAGTAAATATCGAATTAAATAAAACGTCAATTCTTGATTTAACAAGGGTTTTGGCCAGTATTAAGCTTTAAAGTCCTGAGAAAACTCGATTAACTCTCAGCGATACCCCAAAAAGGCATATCTGCTGTGTGACTTATGCCTTAAGCAGGATGATATTAAGCTTCAGCAACGGTATTAGTAACGGCTGTCGAAGTAGCAGAAGATTTGACCAAGAATGAGCAGAGCGATCGCCTTTGAACTACACTTTGCCCTAAAAAAATCTAGCGACGTGTACATATTTAAAGTTAGTGTCCCTCGGGAGCAATGCGGTTTCGTCAGATCCAGTAAAAAACAAGCGATCGCTAAATCATTATCCCAGTAGTATAAATAAATTTATACTTTTTAAGTAGTATTAACACTTAAAAATAGAAGATGAGTTTGAGTCATAACTTGCAAGACTCTCTTTTTTGAGCCAAAAAAGCTAGGATTCCCTTTGAGCAAGAATTTAGAGATAGGGATTATCTACCTTAATGGAAAAAAATATATGTGCAACTTTAGATTTGAGTAAATCATTATCAGACTTTTCTTCGCAGGTAACAAAATATTTAGAATTGACGAACATCACGGAATGGAATGGAAAAATTCTTAAAGAAAGAGAAGAAAAAATTAGAGAAATTGCACTTATTTTAGCTGGACAGTGTATTGCAATTTTGTTGTATAACCTCTCTCAATCTCAGTCAGCTAATCAAACAGCTATGATTCAAACGAGAAGCTGGTGGGATACTAAGATGCAAAAACATGGTTATAGAAAACGCCAAATCTTAACAGTTGGAAACGTTTTATTCACTCTAAAATTACCATATATGGTAATAAAAAAGTCAACAAAGACTACAAATAAAATGTCTCTTCAGGGATTTTCTCCCTTGTTAAAGTGGTTGGGGATGTCAGAAGGATTAACCCCGTTAGTATGGTCAACAGTTGCTCAATATGGTGCAATCACTAGCTCATTTGAAGCCGCCTGCACAACTTTAACTGGTTGGGGAATTGATCTTAGTTTAAAGCGAATTGAGCGTTTGACATACAAATTTGGTCAAACTGGCATCAACTTGCGTCAATCTAAAATCTTAAATCGCCAATCAGGGAATTTAGTTGAAGGTAATATTCTTAAAGACCAAAGAGTTGTCATCGCTGTAGATGGTGGTCGGAGTCGAATCCGAATTAATAAAAAGGGGAGAAAAAATTCCAAAACCAAGCGACACGGCTTTATCGGCAAATGGGTTGAGCCAAAATTATTCACAATTTATGTTGTTGATGAGCAAGGTAAAAAAATAAATAGTTCTGAAATTCCTATTACGAATGATGGCACTTATGAAGGATATAAGGCGCTTTTAGAGATTTTAGAAGCGGATTTAGTTGACTTGGGAATTAGTCAAGCAAAACAAGTATTATTAATTGGGGATGGAGCAGAGTGGATCTGGATACATATTCCCCCACTTTTGGCAAGATTAGGATGCCCAGTTGAAACTTATCAACTATTCGATTTTTATCATGTTACGGAAAATATAAAAGTATTTGCAGATGCGGCTTTTAATGAAGAAGCGCAGTCTAAAGAATGGTTTGTAAAAGTTAGGAAGAGTTTAAAAAAAGGTAAAGCCAAATCTTTAATCACCCAGATGGATGAGTTGATTGCTGTAGCTACTGGAGAGCGGTGTAAGATTATGGTAGTTAAGCGGAATTATATTTTAGATGCTTATCGTAAAGGGCGTTTAAATTACGATAAAGCAATAAATAGGGCTTGCTGAAAAAGTCAGAAACCGGCAGGAGAAGGATTGATTAGTTACTCAATAAGGGTTAATCATAACTGTGTCCTATCTGCTTGCTATCAAATTATAAGTATCAATAATATTAGACCGTATACTAGGTCTAATATTGAAAAATGGACACAAAAAAGTACACAAAAGCTGTGACATTTGAGTAGAAAGATTCATGACTAAAAAAGTAATAGCAATTGCAGTAACAGAAGTATGATTTAGTTTCGCCATCACTCTATCCAAGCCAAATCTTCTTTTAGCTTGTCCAAACTTACCCTCAATAGAATTACGAATTCCTTCGTCCTCTTTAGCTTGCTTCTTTTTTTCTTGACTCACAGTTTTTGGAGGTCTACCTAACGGAACTCCACTAATTCTAATACCTCGTTCTTTACACCAAGCTCGATTCTCTCTGGTGCGATAAATTTTATCAACATGAACGGATTCTGGATAATACCCAGTATAGTCTTTAAAAGATTCTATTTGTACTTTTAAGTCGGTTGATTCGTTAAAGTTATCCCAACTAATATGGTCTAAAAACACATAGCCATCAAAACAGCTAACCGACAATTTTGCCCCAAATTCCACGGTTTTACCGGCTTTACCTCGGACAATTGGACGAATATGTGGTTGACTTAAACTCACAATCCGGTCTTCAATACTCTGCTTTTTATTTTCATACATCCATAGTTGTTGACGATAAACTTCTGTTGCGACAAGCAACATCTTATATTGTCTATGACTTAAATTTACCAACCTGGACTCTAACAACACTAATTGCTCAATATGTGCTAAATTCCTTTTGATATATTGCAGTTGTTTTTTTATAGCTTTGCTTCTATCTTTTTGGGATGCTCGACGTTTTTTTGCTACTTCTAGATAATCTTTGCGTGCGACTTCTCGATAGGTTCTTGGCTTTTTACTTAATTGTTCTTTCACCTGTTCATACAGGAAGTCTATAATTTTTTCTGTTTGTTTTCTGGCTTGATTTAATAGCTCTAAATCTGTCGGATAACTGATATCTCCCGGCGCACAAGTCGCATCTAATATTAATTTCCCCCGATTTTTTGGCTCACTTCCTTCTTCTTCTGGTTCTGCTGTTTTTTTGGGAGTTGATTGAGATGAGGTTTTATCTAACATCTTCCTCACCATCTCTTGATTCACTTTGTTAACTAACTCCCCACTTATTCTTTCTCTAAAATGTACTAACATTGATGGGTTAAATGGCATGTCATTACTATATAATGACATCCCCAGAAAATACTGTAGATATGGATTCTCCCTTATTTGTTCTACTGTTTCTCTATCGCTTATCCCTAGCTTTTCTTTGATTATTAATGCCCCCAATGCCATCCGAAAAGATTTTGCTGGCGCTCCCATCTCTGGAGAGAATCCCGAAGAATATTCCGACTCAAATTCTTTCCAGGGTATTAAATCAGCCATAATTACCCAACGGTTATCTGATGATAACTTTCCTTCAAATGGAAGTTCAAAATTTTCTGGTGGAATTGGCGTTGATTCTTCTTTTCGGTACATTGTGACTAATGATACTCTATGTCATTTTTGACCACTGTGATGCAAGGATTTTGCACTATTTTACCCTCAACTCTTGCACCTGAATATATTTTTAGGCTCTAATAATCTAGAGACTGCCACCTTTTCTTTCTTTTTCAGCAAGCCCTAAATAAAAAACTCCCTATTGGTAGTGGTGCAATTGAGAGTTTAATCCGCCAAGTTGTAAATTTAAGAATCAAAGGAAACAGTAAATTCTGGTTGAAAGAAAATGCAGAAATTATGTTACATCTGCGTTGTCAATGGATAGCTAAAAGTTGGGATAATTTTTGTGCTTCCATTTTTAATTCCTTTATCAAATCCCAAACCGCTTGATAAATTTTATACTTTACTTCTACTCTCAACTTATTATTTGGTTTAATTAACACTAAGTATAAAAGACTGATTGTAGATATTTTGGTAACAATGGCCAAATGACTTGCTATTAATCTTTTTGAGATATCTCATCAAGATGAATTCTCACGACTATCAACATATATTTAGTAAATAAAGGCACTTCTTACTTAGATTTGATTTTTGCGATCGCTTGTTTTTTACTGGATCTGACAAAACCGCATTGCTCCCGTGTCCCTCTTGTAGCCAGAAGCTTTGGCTAGCTCCTTGAGGTTCTGCACAGCGCGAATGTGGAAAGTTAAAGTTTATACAGTGCTTTGTATGAATGGCAGTGTCCTAATTGTTTTTTATACCCCTGGGCATTGCTGGCAGTTTCGGATCATCAGTCGCACAGGTGGCATCTTTAGAGAGCAAAAAATTTATCATACTGCGGAAGCGGCGTTGACGATTGGGCTAGAGTGGTTGCGGGATGAACGTTGAAGAGTGCTGATCCGATCCAAGGTAAGCATTAGTGGCAAGAGCAATCGCTTTATGTGAAGGTGACTTGCTTGAAATTTACCCTCATGTGCGATCGCATCTCAAGAATGATTTCGAGTTAACTGTAGCAAGATAGCTTCAAGACTTTGTAGTGCTGCATTTGTGGTGCGTTGGTGTTCTTGAAAGTCCTGACGATGCTCTTCAAAGTTGCGCTGATGTATTTCAAAGTTGCGCTGATGTTCTTCATGAGAGTCGCGTAATTCAAGTAGTACATCGTCCAAAATTGCACTCCTGGCTAATACACGATTTACATTTTCGGTAAGTGAGTCTAACTGCTGTTGAGTGTTGGCTTGTCGTTCGGCAAGCCCTAGCATTATTTGTTCAATGCGGTCTAGTCTGCTTGGGAAGTACTCAGGCGTGTCGGTCATTTTAGGTTAAGCTTAGTCTTCTATAAAAGATTATATAAAGTTGTGACCTTTGTCCGCTCGTTATTTTAGCAACAGTTATCGGACTGAAAAGCCTTCCATGCTTTAGACCGCTAATTTTGCACTCGAAGAAAAGTACAACACAGCGCGATTGCTAATGAGCCACTCCGCCGCACCTCTATTATCGCTCAATAAAAACCTCCAGGTTTTGGAGCTTTTTTTCTTTCTAAGATTACGATTGAACCCAATCAAGATAAGAAATTTACAAAATTTAAACAAGGTTGCTGGTAGTAATTGGAGAACTTTTTACCCAAATATTCCGACTGTTATAAAAATCACCGCGCTGTTCTAGTGTAAACCCACCCAGCAATAGTCCTAACCATACTTCTACCATCGGCATTTGCAACACACGTTGCAGTTTAACTAAAGAAATCTCATCTTTGACATTTATCAAGTAGTTAGCGATCGCTCTCTGCCATTTTTCCACATCCTCATCTGATGCCAAATTGCGGACATCTTCTAAAGTTGTCACCTCATCAAGCATTGCCAAAACATTCGCTTTCTCAACAGGTGCTGCTACAGAATCACCCGATTCAGTAGGAGATGAAAATTGGTGTGGGCCATGTGGTTTAAAGGTTTGTGGTGTTTGCGGTTCAATCAAATCATCTAAATCTAGGTGCATTGTTGTCCGCACTAGACCAGCAAAGAGATCGGTGCTAACAACTGGCCCTAAAAGACTATTGCGATCACGGGTATCTTGCAACAGCACTTCCGCACGAGACTTAAGAATATCTGCAATTTGACTGAAGGCAAGCGCTGCGGTTGATAACTGTGCCTCCAAGGGTAAACTTTCTAGCTCGGCATCCAAACAATCCCACATAGCATCAAGGGAAGAAGTTGGTGGAGACTCGGACAACTCATCAAGCACATCCCAAATTGTTAATTGACGATATGTGGTCATCTCTAAGATTGTGGATGCAAGGGGCAAGGCCGCACTGGGCAGTAACTTGAGGTAATTTCAAACATATCCTTATATTGATAGAGCGAAACACCATATTGTTTCGCAAACGCCTGCAACACCTGATCTGTATAGGCGCGGATCTTACCAGCCGTTAGCCCAAAACAGTGAATTGGTTCTAAGCGACAAATAGGCTGTTGCCCCAGCCAGAGTTCTGCGCCCAAGGCGTGCAATGGTTTATCCCCTGATTCTTTATACAAATACAGCACTGCAAAATATGTTGCTGGTGGTTCGACTGTTACTGAATCAATTTCTGCTGAATTATTCTGGGAGCGGTGGCGGTAAAACGAACGGCGATTATGACAGACTTTGGGATTCCAACACCCGTCCCCTTGTGGCCCATGCAGTAGTTTTGCTTGAGTTGTTGGTAATTTGGAGCATAGCTGACACTTGGAGTCTAACGGTTTCGGCATAGTCTACTCTGTTTCCTCTTCACTAATCGCACGATAGTCGGCAGCGATGCCTATCGCGGCGATCGCCTGGAAGCACAGTGGAAGTAACACCCAAAATTGTATGTGACTTCAGGTAGAAATTGCCCAAGACAGAAGGTAAAAGTTGTCCGTGTTGTCACTTGACACGATCTGTATGTTTGGATATCATTCAACTATATGGTTGAATCAAATGTAGCCCTTGATAAAATTTTTGCTGCTCTGGCTGATGTGACGCGGCGAGACATTCTGAAGCGGGTATCAACAGCAGAACATACGATCGGCGAATTAGCACAACCCTATGCGATGTCTTTTGCAGCGATCGCAAAGCACATCAGTGTATTGGAGAAAGCCGGACTAATTACCAAGCATCGAAGTGGTAAGGAGAAAGTTATTCAGATTCAGCCGAAAACTCTCAAAGTAGCCGCAGCGTATCTGGGCGAGTATGAAAAAATCTGGAGTGCCCGCTTTGATGCTCTGGAAAAACTACTAGAAGATCGATAACAAAGTAGCAGGAGGGTAGTATGGCACATCTAACAGTAACAGTTCCAGAAAATTCACAAAATATCTTCGGTACTGTCACAATCAAGGCTTCGTTAGAAAAGGTATTTGAAGCATATACCAAAGAGGAACTGTTTGCTACTTGGTGGTGTCGCGGCAATCCAATGAAAGTATATCACTTCGATTGTCAAGACGGCGGCAGTTGGCACATTGCTGAACAATCAGAAGACGGTCACGAGTATGAGTTTACTGGCTGTTTTCATGAAGTCGCTCTAGATAAACGAATCGTGCAGACATTTGAATTCTTGGGGATGCCGGAACGTGGGCATGTCATGCTGGAAAAAGCTGAGTTTGTCGCAATTGACGAACATACAACTGAGATTCGTACCCATAGCACAGCAATGAGCCAGTCAGACCGTGACGGCATGGTTGCCAGCGGCATGGAAAGCGGCTGGCGGCAGTCCGTTGAAGCTCTGGGCAAGCTTTTAGAACCAAACGATTAATTGCAATTGCGATGGCTACGCCGACCAAAGGTACGCGGTATCCAATTGATTTAATTGTGGAATATTCTGTCAGCTAAAATCCAGAAAGTGTATCCTTGTAGTAAAAGCAAACGTCTATGCAAGTTACATTTGACTTACCTGATGAAGTTGTCAATCAGCTTCAACCCTTTGCAGACAAAGGCATCACCGTGCCAAAAAAGGTTTTTTGTACGCTAAGAAAATTTCAAGTGTTTGAAACGACGATTTTTCGTTAAATCTAGATCAAAACTAGCAGCATAACCATAGTAATTTCACAAAAATGATGGTAGAAAGCAAGTCTTGAAAAGCTTGCTCCGTCTGGGTTTCATCCTTAGCATACAAATTATCTCTTTTGGTACGGTGATGCCTATTTCTATTGCAGCCGAAAGTCCCCGCCGCGTTGCCGAAGTGCTAGCAGAAATTTGGCAAGGTATGGCAGTTCAATGCTCTCATACTTTCCCTACTAGCAGTTACATAGCATTTGCAGGCGACGAGTATGGCAAGCTTTTTCTCCGTTTTTTGATAAAAACAGCGATTTTATTTCTGTAACTCCTTAATGGCAAGCCTTTCAAGCTTTACCTGGCAGCAAAATATATCTTGGCTACTTTTACCTCTAGTTAAGCTCCGAATACAATAGTGACCCCTTCTGTGTGAGCCTGCTGTGCTGTGTAACTAACACCGTGGATCTTGACACCCCGATTATTCAGTAGGGTGATGATCCCACCTGAGTTAGACAGTTGCATTGGCATCTCTACGGAAACTTGAAGCGTTCCGCCCTTTGGTATGGAGCCAGAAAGTGGCATCTTGTTTTTTTGTTTGTCAGCGAGGAACCATCCGGTTAAATCAACTACTTGAGTGGTGGTATTGAGTAATGTTACTGTCTCTGCTTCCGGTGCAGGACCAACGGGGTTGACCATTGCGGCAATAATCCGCACTTGGAAATCTGGGTCATGTCCGGGAGTCATCGGGTTTCCGCCTCCATGAGTACCATGAGCAATGGGTCCACCACTCTGTCCACTGCCTGGTCCAAGGTTGTCGCCCTCTCCGCTGATGGCGTGTCCCGTTAAATCATCTGTGTGCCAACTTTGAGACTGAAACTTCGTGAAGTAAGCTATATAGCGGTTCTCAGGAGCATAGTAGAAGATCAAGCCGCCATCTTGGTATACCCCATCTTCGTGAGCATGATCCCCAGTCAGATCGCCTTGGTTCATATGGATGTCATGGACTCCGTTACCTGGTCTGAACCCAAATACTTTGTCCTTAATCGGTTCGTCGATCCACGGTTCACCAAAAGCATAGACCAAACTTTCTTCATCTCCAGCTAGATCGGTAATCAGGTCGTCAATGCGCTCGTTAAGGTCGTTGTGGGCACCCTCAAGATAACCAGGAAAAATCTTCATCTTCGTTCGGTCAAAGAGGTTCATGCGGATAAAGTCAAGGGTGATTCCGAAGTCCTTGCGCTCGGCCGCGGTGGCATTGGGCTGAAATATCTTACGTCCGAGAGGCAGGGCTTTGAGAGCGGTGATGATGGGATGCTGATAATTTTCATCAAGGAAGAACCACAAATCTTTACCAAAGTTCTTGGCATTTGAGCGAACATTGATAGCGATCCGATAGTCTTTCTCATCATCAACAACATGAACGGAATAGTGATCCTTACCAGGCTTGGCAGGGACACCACTGATCACATGGCCTTTTAGAACTGCATAACCTTTTTGAAGAGGCATTTTGATAATTCTCCAAATGTAATTGTAGCATTCGTGAGAGGTTAAGGTCGGATACCATTTGTCAATAAGCAAGAGTACTCAAAATATAACTGAAAACCAGGGTTGGAAACACAATTTTTGAGCAGGCGATCGGTTTACTCTTTGTTCGGGAGTGAGTACAATCTGAGCATCTATGCCCGCCGTATTTTTCCCCTGGTTTTCCTGGGTGATTCGTCGCACAGATAATAGCAGGTTGGAGAAACTGCGTATCATTAGTTTCATCAGGCTTCTGACCCGATTCCACTGTTGGTTTTTAGTTGCACGATAAATTCTCTGTCTTAAGTTCCTGACACGCTTTTTTGTGAGCCGCCAGTTAATGTCAGCCCAGTTTTGAAGCGGTTTTCTTGTTCCGATGTCCAGTTGGACTCTATCTTTCACAATGAATTCGGTTCTTTTTACCTTGATTTATCGTTGAAGACCTACCGGAAGTCTGCCGTTTTTCAACGTGGCGCAAAGCTTGAACCCTTATTCCCCGCCTGAACTGGGACATTCGCTTTTTCCGGTATCCTTTACCCACTAGATAGTTGTGCGTTCCTTGCGGTTCTCCTACTCTGCTATAAGTTGCAGAGAATCCATTGGGCTTACTGTAGTTTCGAGTGTAAGAGAAGCGTCCGGGTCGGGTTCCGCCTTATACTCCGAGGGGGTTTTAGTCTGTCGTGTAACGAAATAGCGAGCCGTTGCACTACCCCTGTACCTTTTGGTTGTAAGTGTATCAGCCTGATTTCACTTATTGGCAAATGACGAAGCTTCCTTAACGGTTCATTTTCATTAACCCTGTCGGACTTCCCCTTGCCCATTCCCAGTTTTAGGCTGCCAGGTTTGGTTTCTTTCGTGGTCTGCATTCCACTGGTTTCATTACTTACTACCAGTGGGACCGGAGTCAATGACTCTTTTACGTGGGGACAGTGGGACAGACTCCACTGGGAGAGTTGGCTCTCCACTCATTTTGTAAGGATTCATTTCATCCTTTAACACTCAACTTCTACATCGCACCGCTATATTTACCCCTAAATCTTGATTTTCTTTGGCTGCAAAGTACTTAATAGGGTCAACGGCTGTGCCTTTGTCATAGGCAACACTAAAATGATAAAGACCTCGGAAAATCATCTCTAGAGAAATTCGGTCGAATGGCAGTTGCTATACTAGTTTTTCTACTCTTGCAGTTCATTAGCAAAATACTCTAAGACAAGCCGAGTTTTAGTTTCTTGAACACCCGTTGGGTCAAGCTTATTGTCCTTTAGATAATGCATGAACTCCTCTTGAGCCACCTGTGCGTGCTTTGGCTGAACTCGAATGGATAACTCAAGAAGCTGTCTGCCGTCAGGTATGTGCCAACGTTCACAACGAATCGGATAAGTCAAACTGCCACCAAGCTTTGGCTTCCAGCGAAAAGCTTTAACTGGACCAACTACTTGCAAATTATTAAGGTGAATTTCAATTTGAGCACTTGTCTTCAGAAAATGTTCCTGTTGCTCAGAAAAGAGTTTGTCTAGTGAGCGCTTATCTTCGAGCGTCTCTTCAATTTCACCTTGTTTCTGCTCGGTGGTGAAGGATGCAGATTCGATTCGGCGATCGCCTACCCAATCTCCTTCAATTTTGAACCCCTCTATTCCTCGCCATTCTGAAGAAATCTGTGACGAAACAGGACGAAGCTTTACGGTAGAATCATCTGGGTTGTCCTGGTTTTTACGAAGGCGCAAAATAATGCCATGCTCGAATAGTTGAAGTTTTCCAGTTGTGCGGAATGTTTGAATATTCTCACAGAAGTAAATTTTACGTTTCTCTGACTCATCTTGTTTCAGTTTAAACAAATCTTCTGCAACCTTGATTTGTTCTGGTTTGATTGTCACCTTAATTTCAACCGCGTCAAGTTGCTCCAATGAGTTACTCATGTTTTTAGTCACTACTATATAAATTGCCGCTAAATCTAGTACCTTAATGTCAAGTCGGTATTGAGCCGAGATATGACCAAAACCCACACTTCGGCTCTGAAAAGGCTCATTGCTTGTCACCTTTAGCACCCGATTGCAATTACTTTACCGTATCTGCTGTGCTGTTTCTTAAATCCTTTACCAGTAAGCCTTTCGAGACTTAACGGGAAAAGTCAGATTGATGGTCTTGATGTTTTGACTGTGCAAACCATTCTCTCAGAAGTTGGATTAGACCCCAAACGATTTCCTACTGTTAAGCACTTTACCTCATAGTTGGGTTTATGCCCTGGTCAAAAAATCACTGGTGGTAAAGTCAAAAGTTCTCAGACTCGTCGAGTTGTTAATCGCGCCGCTTCGGATGGCTGCTTTTTCTCGCTTCTCAAAGCCGTTCTGCTTTAGGTGCTTTTTACAGGCGCTTACGATCGCGCTTGGGTGCCCCAAAAGCCATCACCGCCACTGCCCACTTTCTTGGCTCGCTTGTTCTACCAAATGTGGGCAACTGCTGGACAATATACCGATCCTGGTATGGACTACTATGAGCAAAAATACCAAGAAATGATTCTCAAAAATCTCAGGAACAAAGCTCATGCTCAAGGTCTTGAAATTGTCCCAATTTCTCCAGAGCAGCAAAATACTCTATCCTCTCCTACCCTTGATACATAAGCTTTACGCACAGTGTTTCTTCAGAGAGGGTTATGCAGGACAGTCGCATAGTGAGTTTTTATCTGATTCTTACCTCCTTTAAAATATTGCATAAATTTTCAAAATCTTTGTTTCTATCTTTAATAATCTGTTTAGCGAGAGATTCTAATCTTCCAATATTTTGCTCGCTCACATCATCAATATTATCATTAGCTTCAGTTAGTAATGCTTGAAAGCGGAAAAACTGCTTGGGATTTCCCTCAGATTCAGGTAATAATTGTTCAAGCTGGCAACTGACTGATTCACTCTGTCCATCAAAAACAATATTTAGAATTGGTTCTACCCAGCTAAGTAATCCCCAATTTTTTATATGATTATAAAAGTATTTACGAGTTAATGAACCTGTTCCCAATGAAACAACTAAAATATTATCTAGAGATAGTCGCTCCCTCTGAGATTTCTGATAAGAAATTATTGCCTCCATAATCGCTAAAGAGGTTGGATTATTCGCAAATATACCACCATCGATTAATGAATAGTAATCATTCTCTTGATTATTAGGATTTAAATGAAATTTGGGTTTAGGAACTAAATATGGAGCAAAGTAAGTCGGAGCGGCTGAAGTCGCCATTGCTGCTTGTACCATAGTAAACTCTTTGCAAATCTTTCGGAAATTGGTACCTAGTTTTTCAGAATGAGCGTTACTAGTAAAGAAAATAGGTGTTCGTAATTCAGTATCATAACTAGGAATCATTACTTCTTTTAGAGCTTGATTAATAGGAGTTTCTCCTAAAAAGCGTTCTAAGACTTTTTCTCTCCCCGTAGATGAAAACTTAGGGCCTTTTAAACTATTAACATCAATTTCTGGTAAATGAAGAGGTTGTGGAAAATGTTTTGAAAATTCTTGAAACTGTTTAAATATTAATTCTAACATTTTATCTACAACTGTTTCTTGTTCATTAAAGATGTATTTTCCTTCATCCTTATAGAGATTAACTAAATCCTCAGCACTGTATTGAGATTTAGATTGACTAGATTGACTAGGTTTGTCTAAACTTTGATAAGGCTTTGTGAGACCTAGAGCTAATATTCCTCCTGTAGATGTGCCAGCAATAAGATCGAACATCTCAAAAATTTGCATACTAGTGCGTCTTTCAATCTCAGCCAGAATTACTGCTGGAATAATGCCTCGAATTCCTCCACCATCAATCGACAAGATTCTATATTTATTAGACATACTGTCCTCCTTTACACGATGATAAATTCTTAGCTCAAACTTTAAATCTCATGAAAAAGGTTATCAGCATAGTTGAGTTGTTCTTTCGTCTCACAAGTGTTAACACCGTGTATGAATAGTATGTAATCTGTGTTCATTGCGCCTCATCTTTTTTGTCCAATTATTGATTTCCTAGAAAATCAGATTAGTACTGACTGCAAAGAGGCTATGTATTTCAGTGCAGTGATGCTGGGAAGGAAGCAATAAGCGCCCCCTCTGGTTGTCACGAACTGAGAAAAACCCTTGATAGTTTTGGCTCCCTCTTCAGTGGGAATCACGAATTTGCTTTCTTCTGGAGTGTTATTGCCTATCATCGGATCTTTAGTTCTGTCTAGACCGGCGGTAAAAATGCCATCATTAACCCATTGAGTCATGATAAATTCAAACTGGTCAAGGAGACTAACGCAAATAAACATACCTAGAGTGCCGCGTTCGATGTCGTCATTGGGAACAGCAGGATCGTAGGGTGGGCCATAAGACAACCCCCGCCGAACAAGCCGATGCAAGTGACCGCCATTACCTGCCACCTTTTCACTACGAGGATTAGTACGACGGATATGTGCGCCAATGGGACAGCGATCGCCTCTTTTATCGTCAAAGTTATGCCGATCATCACTCGAACTTACATAATCAAAATTGTTCATTTGATTGGGCGCGATCGGTATTTGGGGTTCGTCAGTTTCAGGAGAAAGAACAAGTGGTACACCGTTACGCCATCGACCGCAGACTTTGGCCGCTAACTTTTCTACACTCATGCCAATTTTAGAAGCATTTTCTTGGAGAAATTTTTCAAAACCGTCAACGTCTTGCTGGAGGATACGAAAAGCCACAAAACTACCGTTAAACCCCAACTCATGGGGTGTAGGAATAGGGAAAGTAAAACCAGGATGTTGGCTGGGATAACCCAAAAGAAATTCTCCAGCAGGTGCAGGGGGTAGTGGGCTGGCAAAGTCCGGTGGTGGCCCACCCTCAATGGTTGGCTGTGAAAAACCATCCTTGAAGCCAAAATGAGTCCTACCATCAGGCAAGGCGTTCCCGTCATGATGAGATAACTCAGTCAGGGCGTTTTGCTGTGTAAATAAGGCTCGTAGTGTCATTGTCACCGACTCTAATACATGGCTGCTTTGGGCAAACAGAGTCAGAAGTATATGAGCTTCGGGGGTGCCTAACTTGCCTTTCCAGTTCTCTGGTGCGCTAGCTCCAGTGTCGCCGACCTTTTCTGCTCTAGCAGCAGAGCCTTGAATAAACTCTTTTGGAAACGAACTCAAAGAATCATCTCTTAGTTTCAGTGCTTTTAAACCTTCATAGGTGAATCCAATGTTTAAGCAGTAATCAGGTTTGATGTTCGATGACGAAGCAGTAGTAATCTGAAGACTTGATGCAGAGTTTCCATTCACTAAGTTACCAATGAAATCCTTCGCTGCATCTGCACTATTGATGATTTGCAACACAAAATGACGTACAAGAGGCATTTTGTAAGTATTTAGAATTAAACCTTGGATATCGGGGAATTGGCTATCAGAGAGTTTGAGGTCGGTCATACAATGTCAGTGTTTGAGTGTTTTAACTAAATAAGAACCTTGTTAGCATTTTCTGCGATCGCCCGAATATCCAGCACAGTCAAACTAGGATAAGCGCTGTAAAACGGCTCAATTATGGGCATATTGTTACTCCTGACATGTTGAACAAACTCATCTGGGTAGGATTGCACAGGTAAAGGTGGAGCATTTTCCATGTAAGGTAGAACTTTGTTGAGTACATCCCCTATCTCTCTGACAAATTCTTTGGTATAAGTCTCAAAATCTCCATCATAGGAAGTGATAACAGCTAGTTTGGTATTGTTCTCCAAGAAAGCGAAACGAGCGAAATGAACAGTAGCAATTTTATTTAAGGCATCAGTAACAGGATGCTGTTGCAAAATCTGATTCAACTGCTCGTAGTCTTCAGGTGATTTGATTTTGAGAATAAAGGTTAAAGGGTTTTGCACAGGCTTTGAGGCATTTGCTTGTTCACTACCCGCCATATCAAGAATATTCAGCACTGTCAAATCAGGATAAGCGCTATAGAATGGTTCAATTATTGGCACATTGTTATCTCTGGTATATTGAAAAAACTCTTGACGATATTTTTGGACAGGTACAGGTGAGGCGTTTTCCATGTGTACAAGCAATTGATTGAATACATCTCCTATCTCGTTAATAAATTCGTTGATATAAAAATCAAAGTCCCCATCAAAGGTAGTAATAACAGCCAGTTTTGTGTTGTTCTCCAGAAAAACGAAACGAGCGAAATGAACACTAGTAATTTTAGTTAAAGCAACATGAATAGGGTTTTGCGTAGGTGGTAAACTCTGTATCTGCCGTAAAATTTGGTTCAACTGCTCATAATCTGCTTTTGACTTGATTTTCATGATCAATGTCAAAGGATTTTGTACGGGTTTTGATAAATTTGTTTGTACGTTCATGATTTTCTCTCCAAGTAGGTGTTGTTAGTTTACAAATTGTTTCTACAGACAAAAGTTGAAGCCATCTCCTGTGACGCTGACAATATACACCGCTAGAGTATTTGCCACTGTTTCCGCAGACGCGATCGCATAAATACCTTCGAGAGCGACATGGCTGATGCCTAAATACATTTAAGCTAAAAACTTCACATTTTTAATCAATGAAGTAATAAAACGTGTTTGTTAAAACTGCTTTACTTGCAGCAATTACTACCCCTATATTCTATTTTTGAATGCAAGTAAAGACAAAACTTTCAACAATCAAGATGTTGAATTATTCCTGTGATAATTTGCGTTTAATTCAACTTTTTACTCTAGGAAAACAATAATTAAAGCTATATCATGAAACTTTTACTCATTCAGTTTTCGAGCTTCTTTTTCCTGAGAGTAACTAAAATTTCTCAAAATATCCCGTCAGAGCAATCTGTCTTTGTACTTGAATTGAGTTGAACACCCTAAAATTCACCCGTTGAAATTCTCTGTTAGCATATTATTTCAATGCTATTTTTTGTGGACAGAAACAACTAACAAGTTATGAGTCACACCCACGATAATTTAGATGCTATTTACCAAGTTTATAGGGCGTTTATTCGCTGTTATTTCCGTATCCTACAGATGGGCTATAGTTTATCTTTAATCTTTGTTATTTTGTTGTTGTCGTCTTTAATAGTGCGTACTTAACTTTTCCTTTAGAGTACTAAATTTTAAGATCTAATCCTCTAACTAAAGTTAGAGAAAACTAATTTTCTTACTTAAAAATTTTACTCATACCATGTTCTGCTTCAGCAACACTCATATCTGATTTGCAAAGAAAATCTAAAGAAAGCTGAATCCGGCTGTATTCAGGTGATATCATAAAATACGGTTTTACTCATTATCTCCGAGTTGTCCTTTACATGTTGCGGCTCGCAATTATAAATGCTCTGGCTCGCAAACAAGGTAATTTCTGGCTCACATTATGGGTCTTGTCAGCTTTTGATACTGGTGGCGAAATATTTCTTAATCTAGTGACTGAGCCATAAGCTTTGCAAATTGCGAAGTTCGCGTGGTCGCTTGTGGGACACTGGACAGCCAGTGAAAGATGCGCTTGAAGTTAATTGCCGTTGCTATCATCAAATGTTGCAGATGAGTTTTCGCTAATCCAATGTATCGAGCATGGCGGAGTCCATGAGCGCGAATGCTTTCAGAGAGAGTTGCTTCAATTCCAGCCTGCCCTTGCATAGTCTGCTTTATAGTCGTCGGTCGTTGCTTGTTTTCGTGCGGCTTGCAATGCTTTGTACTGTGCTTCTTTCCGAAGTGTAACCAACCGTCGCTTTTCTTTGGTGCGAGTACATAGATGCAGGCTGGGACAATTGGCGCAGTCAGCTCGTGCAAACTTAATTTTAATCACCTCATTGTCTCGACCATCGATTGCAGGTGTCCAAGATGTAATCGTCTTACCTTCGGGGCAAACGGCAACAAGAAGTTGCCAATCGACTTTGAAATCGCTCGCTGCAAATCCTTTACCTGCTCTGGATTGCCAGCGTAGGTCTGAGCGGGTCGGCCCCAGCAATTGAACTTGATGCTGTTGTTGAGCAGTTACCAACAATTGGGCATCTAGATATCCCGTATCAACGATATGCTTACTGGGAAGCAAATCCTTGTTAGCAAGTGAAGTATGAATTGCTTCAGTCACATCACCATCAGCAATGGGTGCCGCTGTCGTCTCAACATTTGTAATCAGATGTAAGGAATTGGGTTCGCAAGTCTCACTCAAATGAACTTTGTATCCTACCCATGATGTTGTATTCTTTTTTGAATAGTGAGCATCTAGCGCTCTTTTATGTCTCTGGTGAGAGAAAAATGCTGTGATTTGCTGAGATTCTTGAAATTCCTTGAAGTCTGTGAACAATACAGGCGCTGCTATGTCGGAAATATTGGGATTTATCAAATATATCTGTGAAAAAACCAAGATATGGCAGATATTACAGTTAACATGATTAAGTAACAAAATCATGTTGAACGTGAATAAAAAAACTACTAAAAAAGCCTTAAACCCAAGCTGGGGAGGTTATAGAGAAAAATCTGGCAGAAAATCTACATGGAATCATAAACAAACGAGTACAATCCGTATACCAAAAGCTTTTGAGCAAGAATTAATGAGGTATGCACGATATTTAGACACAGGATTCATACTTGATAATGAAACAGAATCAATTGATTGGGACGATGATTTTGTGACTGAACCAAGATTGACTGTTCTAGATAGAATTACCGACGAGTTTGAATATGAAACAAAGTCAAGTTTAGAAGCAATAAATGCGCCCAGCACTACTGACCAACTTGAAATAGTGACAGAATCAAATTTGATAGCTCAACCCATGCCATCGTTCATGGATGCTATATTTTTAGCCAGAGAGATTGTTCAGCAAAAAAAGTGTGCGCGAATATCTTTAGCTAGATTCATATCTAAGTGTTATTTGACACCAGTCAATAGTGAATCCTTAAAAAGTTATCCTTGATCCATTTCATAGTTTACCCCGAATCCACGGTTATATAACCTTGAAATTGATTCATTATTTTTATCAGCTTCTGGAATCCCAACTGGAAGTTAGTATTAACAAAAACGGCTAACCACGGTTTGATTAGATTCCAGAATATATATGGTTGAATAATTAATCTTAAATTGTTCAAAGTAGACTTCCATCCCAAACTGAAATCCCACCATATATGGTTACTAAAATCTGCTGGTTCTATTGAAATTTGCGGTGAGATTGCTTCATTTTTGCTTTCGCTTTCCGATTTATTTCTAGCTTGAGCCTGTAAACTTACTAAAAAATAGGCACTCATAACTAGTTCCCACCATTTTTCTATTTGCTGGTAGTTCGTCAGTCTAAAATCAGCCCATCCCAACTCATTCTTCCCTTGTTTAAAGGCATACTCTACCCAATTACGAAATCCATAAAGATTTCCTAGTTTAGCAGCCATATCACTTTTTAAATCTGTTTTTACATACCATGTCTGATTTTTTGGTTGCAAAAGGAAACTATCAAACTCAGCCGCAAAACTATAGAGGCGATTGCTGACTGGTTGATTGCCAGCAGACGCACTAATGCTAAATCAAATGAGCCTCTGTTTGTGGCGCTGGTTGAACATTTTAAAGGAAATGCAAATTCTCTATCTCCACTAATTATTTAGGAAATTTCTTTTTTCCGTGCTGGTTTTTATCATCTACACACGTGTTGATAGTATTCAGTTTTGGATAGAGATTGCATTAGCAATTGGGATTTTATCAATTCTGTTTACATCCAAGTTTCTTTCTAAGGATGTGCCTTCGATAAATAACAGTAATTTGGCACAACCACAAATAAAAAGTCACTGTACATCTGGCTTAGGCATCCATATACCCATAAATCCTATGAGTTAGTCGCTTGTTCTCAATCTTGCGGGGGGACAAAATGGTTTAGAATGCTTATATTGCAAAGAGTGTAGCAATTTGTGGTAAAAGAAAAAGAGCCTTCATTCGCAACAAGCTCTATTTAATGATAATGTTACCAGAATTCTACGAGACAAACCTCAAGCGAGAATTGGGACGTGCAGAATATTTATTACTAAAAATTCTGATAAATTTATTACAATCTATTAAAACTGTTAGCATTGAAGCGCTGGCTACTGCTTTACCCATCCCCATATTTTTTGAAAGTAGAAGAAAGAGAGTTCAAAGATTTTTATCTTTAAATTACATAAATGTTGAAGAAATTTGGTTCCCAATTATTAAAAGCTGGTTAGAGATATATTTTCCCTTAAATGAAGTTATTTATGTAGTGATTGACCGGACTAATTGGGGGTGTATTAATCTGTTAATGATAAGCGTGGTTTGGGATAAAAGGTCTATTCCAATATACTTTGAGTTATTAAGTAAATTAGGCTCAAGTAATTTTGACGAACAAAAAGTTGTTTTTAATAAAGCACTGCCCCTTTTTAAAAATTATAAAACCGTCGTGCTAGCAGACCGCGAATTCTGTTCACTGAAATTGGCTAACTGGCTTACAGAGCAGAAAGTGTACTTTTGTTTACGTATAAAAAAAGATGCTTTTATAGAAATAGAACCAGAAATTTGGCTCCAATTAAAAAATTCCGGTTTATCACCTGGAGTTTCGTTCTTCTATCAAGGCATTAAATATACAAAAACTACAGGGTTTATTAGCTTTAATCTTGCGGGTAAATGGAAGCGGAAACGCTTTGGAGTTGCGCCAGAGGAGGGTTGGTTTATTCTCACTAATTTTGATACTTTAGAGTCTACTATTAAAGCTTATAAACAACGGTTTGATATTGAGGAGATGTTTAGAGATTTTAAAAGCGGTGGTTATAACTTAGAAGATACTAATGCATCGGGAAAACGGCTAATATCTCTAATATTATTAATCTCACTTGCTTATACAAGTGCAACAATATCTGGTCAAAAAATTAAACGCATGAACATCCAAAAATATGTTGGACGAATTAAAGAATCCTTAAGGACTGTTCGACGACATAGTAGTTTTTATATTGGCCTTCATGGCCACAATTGGGTCAATTTCATGGAAAATACCTATGAATTAGTCACCGAATTATTGAGACTAAATCTTAATAAGCGTAAATACTATCTGCAAGGAGAGAGGGCTATGAGGCTCATTATATCTGCGTCCTAGCCCTTTTTGTCCCCCCGTAAGGTTCTCAATAAGCGACGAATTAATTGGGGTTTACTCCCCCATCTTGGAATGCTTTAACTTGCATACCGTCAGTCAGTCTCTGTACAAAATTATCAAATTCACTTTTCATACGTACAGTATTATTCATAAGTTTAGCCAATACTTGATCCTTCTTCACCTGATTATCGAGTTTATCGCTGCCTATAATTGCTTCTAATTCTATTTTTAACTTATTCCCATTGTTTGTATAAATATCATAAAGTTGACCAATGCGTGGAATGTTAGGAAAAGGACTGACAAATTCTGACCATGTTGTGTTTGTGTCTCGAATTACTTCTTCAATGAAATAATTCATATCCTCCGCACGCCGACCATCTATTTTCTCACAGGCGTAGTAATACAATTTATAAAGGTCTCGGTCAAGACCTATTTGAGACAGCTTGTTTGACTGGGGTGGAGTGATTTTACGAGTTTCAGGTCGAAGGTCGTTTTCTAATTTTTGGTAGTTGTTTTCTAGTTCTTGGTAGATTTTATTCAAGCCATCGAATTCATTTTCCAGTTTTTCGTATTGTTTTGTCCAAAACTTATTCAATGTTTGTTCCAAGTCATGATAGTTTGTATTCAAATCTCCATAGTTTTTAGATAATTCATCATACTTTTTTTGCCAATAACTATCCCTGTTATCCTCCCTCTTTTTGGTTTCCTTCTCTCTACTAGGGTCACGAATCAAAACGAAATAAATAACAAGTAAGACTGCAAGTCCAAAAGTGCTAATAAAGTTAATAAATGCTTGGTTTCCTAAGAAATCAATAAAAGTTTGTAGCAACATGATTGCATCCTTTTTGTAAAGAATCTTTTAAATTTATCTTTTGGGATGTTAGAAAGCGGATGTTACTGAGGTGAAGCGTAATGTTTCCAGTAAGTGACTTAAAGGATAAGCTTGCCCTGATTATGTTTAAAAGATAAAGTGGTTCTTGTCAGATTTTGGTGATGATGGAAGGTTACGCCCTTTAAGGCAGAAGGCAGGAGGCAGAGGGCAGAAGGGTTTAAAACGTTTTCTTATCCAGGCGTGAGATTTGTGACTTCATTCTTGCGATCGCTTACGGCTTTCAAGTGATGCAGATGTTCTATAATCCAAGCAGAGCTTCAATTGTGGGAATTGTGGGAATTTTTCCTTCCTCTTCCTTCTGCCGTCTGCCTTACCCCAACCAAGATCACCAAAAGTTGCCAAGAACCACTTTATCCTTTAAGTGACAGTAAAAACGGCAATCTTATCCTTCCACCGACACCAATAGGGCTTTCAGCCTTAGCGTAACTTTCTGTACGACTGCTCATTTACTCCTTATAATGTGGATTTTGATAAATCCTTTCTTCAGGCTTTAGTATTACAAATAATAAGAGATATGTCTTACTTAAGTTATAGAACTCATTTGGGATCTATTCGTTAGCTAGAAGTTTGAGCATCAGTCTGATGAAACAAAGGTTGAGCTTTGCTGTGGGATGACAAAGAGTTTTTTCAAAGTCAGTAGGGTTGAGTCGATGGGGACTATTACGTCCCGCACCTCTCAGTTAGATCCGAACCCCGGATTTCTCACAAAGCCTGAAAAAAGAAGAGTCAAAAACTGCCAAAATGACTAATATACCTGAATTCCAGCAGTTTTAGCATGACTCTTCAGAACACAGATTGTATACCAGAACAGTTCAAATTTGAACAAGTAAAATCATGTCCAGTCATAGTGAATTTCCAGGGTAAGCCTGTAACATCAGATGCAGGTTTAACATTAATTGCGGAACTAGACCGGAAAAGAGGAATCACATCACGATTAGCACAGTGTTTCAAAGATTACAGAGAAAAGAACAGAATTGAGCATTCGGTAAGTAGTTTGATTGCACAGAGGATATATGCTTTAATCATGGGCTATGAAGACATCAATGACCATGAATTTCTCCGCGATGATTTGATATTTGCACTCTGCGTTGGAAAAGTTTTGAACAAAGAGTTTGAATCAGCGAAGTTAGCAGGTAAGAGTACATTAAATCGTCTAGAACACTGTCCAGAAAATATAACGTCTCTAGCAGAAAGTCGATATCATCGAATTGAACATAATGCAGAGGCTATAGAAACACTATTGGTGGAAATATTTTTAGAATCATATTCTTCACCACCACGGCAAATAACTATAGATTTAGATGTAACTGATGATCTGGTGCATGGTCATCAAGAAGAAGTATTCTTTAACCCTTATTATCGTGGGTACTGTTATGCTCCTCTGTATATTTTCTGCGGTAAACATTTATTAGCATCAAAGCTACGTGCCTCTAACTTAGACCCGGCAGAAGGAGCATTAGAAGAGTTACAAAGAATTATAAAACTAATCCGCTCACGCTGGGGGAAAGTGAAAATTCTGATTCGGGGAGATAGTGCTTATTCTAGAGAAGAGATTATGGCATGGTGTGAATCACAAAGAGAGATTGATTATGTGTTTGGATTGGCGCAAAATAGTCGATTAATTCAGCTTTCACAATCAATTAAATACCGTGCTTCTCTTGAATATGAACAAAAACTGCAACCAGTAGTTAAGTTTTTTGAATCCTTATTGGCACCGTCACCAGATTTACACCTCGCAGCAACAGCATTTGTGAAGAATTCAGTTTGGTATTCATCGCTTAACTATAAAACTCTATATTCTTGGAGTCGAAATCGTCGAGTTGTTGCCAAAGTTGAATATAGTAATCAAGGGGTAGATACTCGTTTTGTAGTAACTTCACTAGCGATAAATAAAATCCCCCCTGGAAAACTTTATACAGAAAAATATTGTCCAAGAGGCAACATGGAAAATTGTCTCAAAGAGCAAAAACTAGAACTAAAAAGTGATAGGACAAGCACCCATACATTTGCAGGTAATCAACTACGGTTGTGGTTTTCATCTGTTGCCTATATTTTAATGAATGCTTTACGAGAGAAGTGTTTAGCCAAAACGGAACTTCAAAATGCTACTGTTGGCACTATTCGGACAAAGTTACTAAAGTTAGGAGCAACTATCACGGTGAACTGCCGAAAAATTTTAATTTCAATTAGTAGTTCTTGCCCCTATAAAGGAATTTTCGCTCTGGCATACAATTATTTATCTCTCTTACCCTGTCCTGGTTAATTTTTACTTAATTGTCATCATAATGATTAGCTTCCTGGGGTTGAGTTTACTGAATTTAACCCTGTTTTCGGCTGCTTAATTATTGCTAATCATAGTTTTTATTTCAGCATTTCTCGTTTTATGCGTCTTTTATTTATCTTTAAAGCTTCGGATAACACTTAATTGTCTTAGGTTCCTGAATTTAATCCACTGATGTATAAAATATTCTTTCCTAAATTTTACTCATCTCAATGATTTTTTTGCACTTGTGAGAAATCCGGGGAACGTGTTTTAATTAATTGTGGTTGTGCCTGCTCAAAAATTAGTCGGCAGAGGTCCTTGAATGCTTGGCGTTCAGCTTTCCATTGGGCTTTTTGGTGTTCTGTCCACTGAATTTCTGTCTGGGAAAATCCTACCCCGGCGTACTGCACGAGCAGACTTGGTTGAAGTCATAGTTAATTATCTGTTGAGTGCAATACCCCTCTCCTAAGAAAACAGAATGGTTTCTTTCATCCATAGTGGGCGATCGCTCATGAACAGCTTCTGTCACTTTCCGAGTATTCTTAATAAAAGGATTAAAAGAAAAAACTCCGGAAGGTAAGCAGGGCAATGGATGTAGAATTACAAATCCTGAAACATTTGGCAAGAGATGCCCACCCAACAGTTGCGATCGTAGATGAATATTGTGCAGAGTACAAAGACCTGTTTAAAGAAGTAAGAAATTATGAATGTTTTAAATATTTACATTTAGGAATGATTTCTCCAATCAAAAGAAAATCATTACCAGAGATAGCGAAAGTAGTAAGTATAAACTCAGCCCAATCATTACATCATTTTATAGCTAATTCAGACTGGTCAGTAAATGAGTTGAAGAGCCGAAGATTAAAGAGAATAAAAAGAGCATTAAATAATCAGGCAATTACGGTAGTAATAGATGAAACAGGAGATAGGAAAAAAGGTAAAAAGACAGACTATGTAGCTAGACAATATTTAGGAAGCGTAGGAAAAATAGATAATGGGATAGTTTCAGTTAACGCCTATGGAGTTTATGCTAACATAACTTTTCCATTAATCTTCAAAGTATTTAAACCAAAAGGAACACTAAAGGAGTCAGATAAATATAAAACTAAAATAGAGTTAGCCTCAGATATAATTACAGAATTAATGGAATCAGGCTTCAATATTGAATTAGTATTGGCTGATAGTTTGTATGGTGAAAGTAGCCAATTTCTGAGAAAACTAGCTGAATATAACTTAGGTTATGTGGTATCAATCAGAAGTAATCATGGAGTCTGGTTGCCAACAGGGCAAAGCGTTAGAGCTAACAAGTGGTGTAAATTCTCCAGAACATTTAGCAATCAAAAATCAGAGACTAGATATATTAGGGAAATAATTTATGGTAAAAAAAGAGCCATAACTTACTGGGAAATAACTACTGACCCAGAAACCATGCCAGAAAATTCTACCTCCTTTGTGATGACGAATCTTCAAGGAAATTTGAAGAAGACTTTAGGCGACCTCTATGGATTAAGAACCTGGGTTGAATATGGGTTTCGACAGTGTAAACAGGAACTAGGCTGGACAGATTATCGGTTCATTAATTTCCAACATATTGAGAGATGGTGAGCCAGCGCGGTCTTGGGGGTTTCCCCCATGAGCGACTGGCGAACCCGAAGGGTGGGAGATTATTTTTAATGTTTATACGATGATTAGTTTAAATTCTCCTGTTTTCTTAAGACTAAATCAATCTTGTCAACTTGAGGCTGAGGCACAAGAAAATAATGATGTTGATTTTTCTAATCATCCACAATGGAATCATGAATCTGGATGGAAGAATACTTTAAATAATCTGCGTCTTATTATCCAACCAATTTTACTATTTTGGTTAATTTATCCCTGGTTAAGTATTTTTCCTAATTCAGATTTGTTACTAGAATTCAATCATTTAATTGCCGCAATGAATCAATTTAAACCCTATTATGCTTCTGGATGATTTAGCTTCTTTACTACTTGCTTATTTCGGAAAGTGACAGAAGCTGTTTACGGACGCGCTCGCTTCCGTTATGGATGGAAGAAACAAGTCAAATCGTCTTCCCTTCTGCCTTCTGCCTCCTGCCTCCTGCCTTGTTTCTTAGGAGCAACTGCACAGGCGGCACTGCCACCCGCTATGAATGAAAGAAACTATTTTGAAGCGATTAATGAACGAGTACATTAGAATTATCCTGACAGTTAAAACCGAACCCACAATAGTGTGTTGAGCCTGATTAGGAGCATGGTTCTGGGGCATTATGGCTATGACATTGGTGAAGGACTTGCGTTTCCTATCCCGTTTGAAAGATTATCTATGAGTACATCCCCAGGTCAGGACTATCCATAATAACTAGAACAGGGTTGCAGCAATGAAATTGCCAGCAAATCAAGAGAAAAACCCTAGCGTGGCAAAACTAACTAGAGCAAAAACTTAAACGTAGTAAATTCGTTATTATTGAAAAGTTTGGTTTACCTATTTACGCGTATTTCAATCATGAAAAATCTACTCTAGCAAGTTTTACCACTCTAGGAAAAACCAGCCTGTACCTGTGGTAAAACCTTCATCCACTTTAGAAAAAATTAACCAGAACGCAGCCGGAATAGACCTTGGTAGTGGAGAACATTGGGTTTGTGTGCCCACTGATAGGGCAGATAAAAATGTTCGCCGATTTGGGTGTTTTACCCCTGATTTAATTGCAATGGCCGATTGGTTAAAGGAATGCCGAATAAATACCGTGGCAATGGAAGCCACAGGAGTTTATTGGATTCCAGTGTTTCAGATATTAGAAGCCAAGGGTTTTGAGGTCAAATTAGTCAATGCTCATCACGTTAAAACAGTCCCTGGGCGCAAAACAGATGTGTTAGATTGCCAGTGGTTACAAAAGTTACATACATATGGACTACTGTCTGGTTCTTTTCGCCCAGAAGACCTTTCTTTGTGTGCTACGCAGTTATATCCGTCAGCGAGATACCTTAATCAAGAGTGCTAGTGCCCATATACAACGGATGCAAAAGGCACTCATCCAGATGAATTTACATCTCCACAAAGTCATCAGCGATGTGACTGGTTTGACCGGAATGAAGATTATAAAAGCAATCGTTGCTGGTGAACAAGACCCACAAGTTTTAGCATCCCTCAAAGACCCACATATCAAAAGCAGCACAGCAGATATTGCTGCATCTTTAACTGGTGATTACCGCCGTGAACATTTATTTGTCCTCCAGCAAGAATTAACACTGTATGAGATTTATCAACAACAGATTATTGCTGTTGACGCTGAAATTGAAAAATGTTTAGCATCTTTTGAACCTAAAACTTTAGATGAACCACCAACAACAGGAAGAAAACGCAGAAAAAAACCGACTGCAAATCACCCCGATTTTGATTTGCATAAATATCTTTATCGGATGGCAGGAGTAGATTTTACACTGATTGATGGTCTTGATGCTTTAACGCAAATTTCTCACAAACAATAAAAAATCAATTCACATCGCTTGATGTAAGACATTTTTTGATACATCATCAATTGAAATTTATGATGGTAAATAAAGTAAGTACAAAATAGCCATTATTAAGCTAAAACAGCTACTAAGCTTTTTGCTTGTACTGGGATTAAAACACTCTGCTCATAAAATTAAGCATCCAAAACAAGGCTTGAATCAAACCAAGCCAAAAATATTATTAGAGAGAAGGTGAAATGCTGCTTGACTCGAAATTAAGCGGTATTCGAGAGCATTTTTAAGCATCTGTAAGCAGCAGCAAAGATATGTTTTACAGGACTTGAGCTAGTAATCGCAATTAAAATTCGCCGTGAGCTTATAGTAATTAAGGCTCCTAACTTCAATAATTTTGTCCGAATAGTCCCAACTTGAGAATTTTTTAATTCGGTTTTGGCTAAACATTGTGACCGCAATGCATTCATCAAAACGTAAGCAAGAGAAGAAAACCATAAGCGTAGCTGATTTCCTGCAAATGTATGAGTACTGGTTCTATCACTAAAAAGCTCAAGTTGTTGTTCCTTAAAACGATTTTCCATCTCCCCTCGCTTACAATATTTTTGTCTGTAGAGTTGACCAGGGGGTACTTTATTGGTAGGAAGACTTGTAACAACAAAACGAATATTATTTCCCTTTATTCCATATTCGACTTTACAAACAACACGACGACTACAACTCCAAGATTCACGAGTCTGATAGTCTAACGACTTATGCCAAATTGAGTTATCAATCAGGTCACAAGCAAGTTCAGAAATTTGTTCATCTGGTTTAAATAGAGTTTCTAAAAATGAAGTTACTGTTGATAACTTCTGCTCAAACTCAAGCGAGGCTCTATTTTGAGTCGCCGTAGCCATTTGAATTAAACGGCTGTTTCGCGCCAATCCAAAAACGTAGTCAACTCCAGTCTGCGACTCACACCATGTCATAATATCGTCTCTGGAATAGGCACTATCTCCTCGTACTAAAATCTCAACATTCTGCCAATGTTGACGTATTTGTTTAATGACTCTTTGCAACTCTTCTAACGCTCCAAATGCTGGATCTACATTAGAAGGACGAAGTTTGGCTGCTAATAAGTGTTTGCCACAAAAAATATAAAGTGGAGCATAGCAATATCCTCCATAATAGGTATTGAAAAAAACTTGCTCCTGATTGCCATGTACTAAATCATCAGTTACATCTAAGTCCAAAATAATTTTTCGTGGTTCTTTTGAGTAGGATTTTAAAAATATATTTACAAATAGACTTTCAATTTCTGCTGAAGAATGTCCAATTTTATGGTAACGACTATCTGCTCCTTGTTCTACATCTTCAGGACAATGTTCCAGCCTATTTAATGTACTCTTCCCTGCTAATATTGCAGGCTTATCTTGTACTCCAACCCTTTTTCCTAATGATAGAGCAAACATCGGATCATGACGTAATTCTTCATGGTCATTTAAGTCTTCGTATCCCATGACCAACCCGTAGATTCGTTGTCTAATTAAGTTTTCTATTGAATGGTCAATTCGATAAGGCTTTCGGTAATCTTGGAAACATAGTGCAAACTGTGATGTGATTTGCAGCTTTCTATCTATTTCAGCAATTAAGCTTAAACCTGCATCAGATGTTACTTGTCCACCCTGGAAATTAACTACGACTGGAACTAACTTTGGCTGTTCAAATCTGAACTGTTTCGGTATACGATCTGTCGAAGCTGGGGTCATGCTCTATAACTGCTGAAATACTTGCTATATATACATTTTCGCAGTTTTTGATCCCTTTTTTTCAGATTTTGTGAGAAATCCGCGTTTAACTGTTCAGACCATTTTATCTGAGGTGGGATTAAACCCGAAACGTTTTCCCAGCGTTAAACACTTCACCTCTTGGTTGGGTTTATGTCCTGGTCAAAAAGTGACCGGCGGTAAGGTCAAAAGCTCTCAAACTCGTACTGTTGTCAATCGTGCTGCAAATGCTTTTCGCATAGCGGCTTTTTCTCTGACTCACAGCCGTTCTGCTCTGGGTGCATTTTATCGCCGCTTACGTTCTCGCTTGGGCGCACCCAAAGCAATAACTGCTACTGCACACAAGCTGGCTCGTTTGTTCTACCAAATTTGGACAACTGCTGGACGATATTCTGATCCTGGTATGGAATACTATGAGCAAAAATACCAGGATCTGATCCTCAAAAATCTCCAGAAGAAAGCGCAAGCTTTTGGTCTTCAACTTGTCCCCAAATCCCAAGATAAGGGGGAAGCTTCATTTGGTCAAACCCTTTCTACATAAGCTTTACGTCAAGTGTTTCTTGAAAGAGGGGTAGTCGTCGTGTTGTTTGTAAGGTTGAATATGGAATAAAGGGAAATAATATTCGTTTTGTTGTTACAAGTCTTCCTACCAATAAAGTACCCCCTGGTCAACTATACAGACAAAAATATTGTAAGCGAGGGGAGATGGAAAATCGCTTTAAGGAACAACAACTAGAACTTTTTAGTGATAGAACTTTTTCCTCATACATTTGCGGGAAATCAACTACGTTTATGGTTCTCTTCTCTTGCTTACGTTTTGATGAATGCATTGCGGTCACAATGTTTAGCCAAAACCGAATTAAAAAATTCTCAAGTTGGGACTATTCGGACAAAATTATTGAAGTTAGGAGCCTTAATTACTATAAGCTCACGGCGAATTTTAATTGCGATTACTAGCTCAAGTCCTATAAAACATATCTTTGCTGCTGCTTACAGATGCTTAAAAATGCTCCCAAATACCGCTTAATTGCGAGTCAAGCAGCATTTCACCTTCTCTCTAATAATATTTCTGGCTTGTTTTGATTCAAGCCTTGTTTTGGATGCTTAATTTTATGAACAGAGTGTTTTAATCCCAGTACAAGCAAAAATCTTAGTAGCTGTTTTAGCTTGAAAATTACTACTTTGTACTTACTTTGTTTACCATCATAAATTTCAATTGATGATGTATCAAAAAATGCCTTACATCAAGCGATGTGAATTGATTTTTTATTGTTTGTGAGAAATTTGCGATCAAGCAACTTAAATTTTCCTTTTAAGCCGTGAAAGCTAGAAATAGCAAGAGTAATGACAATGAACCATGAAAGAATAGGACTTTGAGATAGGCGAATACAAAAGCATCGCTCTGTCGAAAAAGAAATCAGATTCTTCATTAGAGGTATTTCGACTCTTTAGATTCACTGTCTTCACTTTCGGGCACATAACTTGAACAACCCAGTTTGAAACCATAAAGCAAGCAAATTGCTCACATTATGCTTTCGGTGACATCTCCCAAACTGCCCAAGGTACTAACTGTTAGTTGGGCTGTTGAAGCTGTTGCTCGTCTTGGCGGCTACCTCGAACATCGAAGTAAAACACCCATCGGTATCCAGGTACTGTGGCGAGGCTGGTTAAAATTGCACGATCTCTGTGAGGGTTGGCAGCTTGCAAAAGAAACTTAACGGGAAAAGTCAGTTCCTGAAGGATTAATGTATGACAAATAAGAGCCGTCTTCTAAGGGTTTTTCAAACATAAATTTTACATTTGCCGGAATTCTGCCTAGATATTCACAGCCCTGAGATATTGTTGCAGATACCATTGCATAGGAATGTAAACCTCTATCCCACATTAACAACATTCCTGATTTCACCGAGCGTAATAATTTTAATGCTCGGACTCGTTCTCCCATACGATAAGGACACATTAAAGCATCAAAGATGATGTGTGTTCCTGCTTCTACCAAAACGACTAGTCTCACTTTGGGGAATGCTGCAATTGTTCCAGGGCGACTACTTGGACGACCAAACACTCTTGCATTTTCTTCGCTATCTGGGATATCAAAACAGCTACCATCAATCACCACTATTCGCAGTCCATTCAAAAATGCTCCCAATGTTTCACCCGTTGCCATTGGTTTTACTACCTGGTGAAACAATTGGCTTATCGCCCTAGATCCTAATCTTTGTCGAGCTTGCGTAATTGCTGATTTACAGGGTACTCGCCAATATTTACCAACTTTTATCCATCCCACAGAAAGACCATCAACTAAGTTTTTCAGTACATCTCGCATCGAATCTCTCGACCAAAGGCTCATTGCTATTACAAGGCATACTACTAATTGTGCTGGTAGCGATCGCCTTCTTTCCTCATCAGCTTTTGTAGTAGCGATCGCTTGCTCAATCGCCGTTGCAGGGATAGCTGTCTCAATCGCTTTCAGTAAATCGCTACTTTGTATCTTTGGAGACAACACTGAGAAATCCTTGAGATGTACCACGATTCATTTGGATGCTTGGGAACAATGCTTACTTTACCTAACTTTCAGGTTTAACTGAACCGTATTGGATTATACCGAGTGTAGTCAGTTGAACCCAGACCAGAGCTACTGGACGGTGCTTCCTTTTCCGTAAGCATAAGATGAGCGACCTGTTTTGAAACCATAAAGTGAGCAACTTGCTCATCTTATGCTTTCAGTGACAATACACGATCGCGGAGGAAGACAAAATAAGGTACTCTTATCTTTTATCCGACATTAACTACGATTAAAACTACTTTCCTTGATACATAACACTTTCACCAACATGCTGTCGGTTCGCAGACTAAGTGAAAATTGTCGCGGACTATGTGAAAAATTGTCGCAGACTAATTGAAAATGAGCGTGGATCAATTAGGCTGGAGAGATTATCACTAGATTGGGGGCAAGAAAGCCTTTGGCAAACGGGGTGAGAAGAATTACCAATAGTGGATCAAAGAAAATTATTGGTAAATTCCCCAGTTTGAAGATGGACACCATCATTTGGTGGGAGTCCCAAATTGAGCGAGATTACATTTATCTGCTAGAGATTGATCCAACAGTCCAGTCATACAGGGGCCAGCCATTCAAAATAACTTATATCTCAAAAGGTGTAACTAAAAACTATACCCCCGATTTCTGGGTACAAAGAATAGGGCAACAACAGGTGATAGAAGTCAAACCTGCATCCCAGGTTAATGACCAAAAAAATCTTGATAAATGGAGACATATCAGCCATTTATGTGAAGAGCGGAGCATGAGATTTATGGTAGTGACCGATACAATGATTCGGCAGCAACCTAAACTGGATAATATTAAGCTGTTATACAAGTATGCCCGTAGTCCATTTACACTACAACAATACTTAGACTGTCAATGTTATTTCACTTCCAGAGAACCAACGCCTTTCAAACAGGTGTGTCATGATCTAGAGCGAAAAGGAATATATCCTAACCTATTATTCAAACTACTGTATTTTGGCTGGCTGTCAACAGATTTAATGCAATCTATAGGTGCAGCAAGTCTAATTCAACTATCTCAATTTAAGGGTGATGTTCAAGCATTACTTTTGGATGTATGAATAGATTCCAAATCAGACCTGGACTTCATTTTTGGCTAAAAGGGCGCGAATACGTCATTAAACAGCAGTTAGCCAATGGTGAATTACAGATATTTGAAGTCGTTACCGAAGTCTTGTCTAGAATTACATATACAGCTTTAGTTCAGTTGCTTTTTAGGGAAGAATTAGAACTTCAATCAACAGAATCTTTTGGTGTTGTTGGACGAAAAGGAAATGAGACTCAAGCTGATTTTACTCAACTTCCTGAAGGAATTCGCTTTGAAGCTAAAAGAAAATACAGTTATGTAAGCTTTGTTTTAGAGCAAGATATACCTCAAAGGACTCCAGCTAGTCTGCAACCGATTATTGAACAAGTGTCAGAACAAATTAATGACCTTAATCCGCCAAATTGGTTAACAGTTTACCGTTGGCTAAAAGCTTATGAAAGCTCAGGTCAGGATATTCGTTCATTAGTTCCTAAGCATAAATACAAAGGAGATTACCGACCCAAACTAGAGAAAGAAGTAATTCAAATTATTGATAGGTGCATTCAAGAAATCTATTTAAACCCTTCTCGACCAGATATGGCAGATGTACATGATGAAATTCTGCGCCAAATTAGGCAGGAAAATCTTACTCGTGCAAGCATTGGTCAAAAAGCTTTAGAAATTCCACATCGTTCAACTATTTACAGATTTGCATCTAAATTAGATCCATGTGTAGTCGCTAAAAAACGTTTAGGCAACCGTATAGCCTCTCAAATGTATGACCCAGTAATGAAGGGGCCACGCCCGAATCGTCCTTTAGAAAGGATAGAAATTGACCATACTAAACTGCCATTGTTTGTAGTAGACGCAGAACATCGAATGCCTATTGGCACCCCTTGGTTAACTTCTGCTGTAGATAAATATTCAGGAGTCATACTAGGGTATTACGCCAGTTTTGAACCTCCGAGCTATTTATCGGTAATGCAATGTTTGCTACACGTTATCCGTCCCAAAAATTATCTAATCGAAAATTTCCCAAGCGTGGTGAATACTTGGGACACTTATGGACTGCCAGAAGTGATTGTGGTTGATAATGGAAAAGAATTTTATAGTACACATTTTGAAGATGCATGCTTATCTTTGGGAATAGCTATTCAATATTCACCACCCAGAATGCCCTGGTACAAAAGTTCAATAGAACGATATTTTGGTGCGGTAAATAGTCAACTTTTGAGTGACCTACCAGGGAAAAGCTTCTCAAACTTTATGAAGAAGTATGATTACAACCCTCTGAAAAATGCAGTGATTTCTTTTGAAGCACTGCAAGAAATTCTACATATCTTCATTATCGATATTTATAACCAAAGTTCTCATCCAGAATTAAAATCGCCTCGGACATCTGTGTGGTCAAAAGCTATCCAAGAGTTTCCTCCAGCTTTACCAGGCTCTTATCAACAACTAAAAGTATTAGTGGGAAATATAACCACACGCAAAGTCACTAGAAGGGGGGTAGAGTTTGAAGGACTTATCTACAATAGTTTTGAATTATCTCGCTTCCGTTCATCAGCTTTAGCATTAGAAAAAACAATTGTTAAATATGACCCTACAGATTTATCTCAAATCTATGTTTTTGATCCAACAATTCATCAATTTTTATCTGTTCCTGCTCTCAGCCAAGAATATACTAAAGGGTTAAGTATTTGGCAACACCAAGTAATTAAAAAACTGGCACGTCAAGAAGCTGAAAAAGTCGATATTATAGCATTAGCTTTAGCCAAAGAGCAGATTCAAAAAATTGTTGAGCAGGAATGGATGTCATCAAAGAAAGGCAAAACCCGTACTGCTATGGCGAGATGGAAAGGTATTGGTCGTTCAGGGCTGAATACAGGAGACTTTGAGTTTTCTAAAGATGAGCAGCCTTTGAATAATGATATGGCTATAAATTCAATTGATCCTTCTTCTGTTACTATACCAAAGAGTGAAATTTCAGTAATGTCAGGCATATCAGAGCTTGGTAGTGCATTCAATAATGAATTTTCATCATCTTCAATTGAGGAAAAAATAGAAGTTGAAAAATTTAATAACGTTCAAAGCACATCTTGTAAAGACAGTGGAGAGAATTCAATAAAACCGAATAGGAGAAAAAGCTCACTCAATCAAAAACTTAATGTCGAAGTTAGTGATAACATTTCTGAAAATTTAGAAGAAACTGCTTCATGGAAGCCAGACTTATCTGGTTGGGATGTGAGCATTGGATTACCTTCATAAAAATTATTAGTATGCCAAAAATGCCAAAATCTTTGTCAAATATGACTTTATCAGAAAAGCTATCCATAGCTAATAATATTTATGTTGCCTATCCTCGATTTAAAGAAATCTTATCTGCAATAGAGGATTGCCATAATTTTTCTAATCTCAAAGATGAACCTGAATGCTTATTCTTAAAGGGGGAAACTGGAGCAGGTAAAACTACTATTTTTAAAAGCTATGCTCAAAAATATCCCAGAATTGAAACAGATTCAGGTACTATTGTAAAATTATTGTCTGTGACCATTCCATCTCCAGCAACCGTCAAAAGTGTTGTGAGTAAGCTGTTATGGGAATTGGGAGATCCTGCTTATGAAAAAGGCACCATCAGCAATCAAACAATCCGACTAATTGGATTGATGAAAGATTGTGGAGTTTCTTTAGTTTTTTTAGACGAATTTCAACACTTTATTGATAGGGATTCAGCCAAGGTTCTCAGAACAGTATCAGATTGGCTGAAAAATTTAATACTCGACACAAAGGTACCGATGGTACTTATTGGATTACCCGAAGCTGAAGCAGTTTTTAAATTTAATCCTCAATTAAGCCGAAGATTTGCTAATAGACATAATCTTAGCCCTTTTTCTTGGACAGAGGATTGCGGAAAAGAATTTCGGACTTTTTTACACGCAATAGAATCGCAGCTTCCCCTTGAATTAGAATCAAATTTAGCTAGTGAGGAGATGGCTTTTCGTTTTTACTATGCTTCTGATGGAATTATAGCTTACGTAATGAAGCTAGTTCGTTATGGAACTTACTTGACATTAACAGAAGGTTTAAACAAACTTGATTACCCGGTTTTGGCTAGGGCGTTTGAAAAATATGTAAAAGCTGATAAGCCTTACAAGAAAAACCCTTTCCTTAACGATGATTGTTTAGTAAATCTAGAAAATAAAATATCTTTAAACGAATCTCTGGTTAATATAGGAAGTACTAACCAAAGAATTAAAACTAAAAAGAGAAATCAGAAGGCATCGGATGTTCTGCATAAATAATATTAAACGTGTGTTCCAATAAAAAACTTTTGCGCCGACCTCGCCCGTATATAGATGAGAGTCTCATTGGCTATATTGCTAGACTTGCAGATACTAATTATTACCCTTCTCCAAATTATATTTTAAAAATTTCTCAACTGAGAGTCACAGGAATATATAGTAATATTTTTATCTCTAAAATTGATGATTTATGCATCCTTAGTCAGATCACTGAAGTAGAAGCCAGTATTCTTTGGGCAATGGCATTTTCTTCAACTAATTCTTGTAGCTCTGCATACATCTTCACAAGCGTAGTCAAAGCATTTGGCGAAAATATTTCTACCTCCTTATTTAATAAAACTGGGGTCAGATTTTGCCCTATCTGTTGGCAGACCAAAGCTTATTATTCTCAGGTTTGGCATCTATCTCGTGTTACAGTATGTCCATTTCATAAATGTTTTTTGATTGATACTTGTTACAACTGTAATAATAAAATCAAGTTTTTAAGACCGAGATTGTTCAAATGTCAATGTGGCTTTGATTTTCGTGATTCTCAAATAAATATCGCCAATATCGAAGAATTTGCTCTGTCTTTCCAGATTTACAAACTGTGCCAAGTACCTGAAATAGAATCTATTAATTACAATAGTCAAATTCAAGATTTAGAAGCTGCAAAATCGAACAAATTAAATAACCTTTCCGATTACAATTATGATTTATTTGAAGGTTTGATAGTAAAAGACCCAAGAGTTAGAAATGATACATTTTTTCCTTTGCTTGGATTAGAAAAATTACTTAATTTTCGGACACAGATGTTGGAATAAATCACTAAGACTAAGTACACGTCATCGTAAAAAAGGGTTGTAAATGAAAATTGCCATGCCTGTAAAACAATACGGTTCAGTTAAGGCTAAAACTCTTTGTCAAAGTCAACTTTTTTAACGTAGACGCAAAGCGGTGAGCCAGTCCGGTGGACGGGTTCCCCGGCATCAAGGAACTGGCGAACCCGTAGGGCTTGCCGCAGGCTACCGCAGAGGAAACAGAGAGAAGAGAAAAAATGCTTAACCCAAGCATATTGGGGTTGATTGGGTAAGTTGAGCTACTAAATGGCTTGGTTGAAAAATCCTAGACAATTGAAGAAGCAGCATCACCCCTCATACCCTACTAAATACTCCTGAACTAAAGAAAATAAAGCGATTGCCATCTGTTCAAATTTATTGCCGTCTGGATAGGGGCAAGGTACAGCCAAGTTTTTGTCATTTTGCCAGTGCTTATTGTATGGTTCTGGGTCTAATGGTGCGTAGATGAAAGTTAACACCTGATCGCGCCACCAGCCACTTAACTGAATTAGTTTCTTTCCTGGCAACAAGTAAAAGTTAAAACTAGGATAGTAATTATGTTTGTGGAGAGGATCATAATCAATCAAACTATTTTGAAAGTAAGCTTCAAAATAAATAGCGTCTGATGAGCGATTGTAGACTCTTCCCTTCTCCTGGATAGGAGATACTTTAAAACGTAGCCAAGGGAAATGCGCTTGAGCTATTTTTATTGCCGCGAGTTCAAATTCGATGGGAATAATAACGTTATTCATTTTCTCCTTTTTGCTTTAATAACAATTTAGAAAATTTCGATTTATTTCTAACGTTTATTTTAGGGTAATATAGTCTAAAAATAAGATAACTTTGCTAAAATTTAACTGATTTTTAAGTATCCTAATAATTGAAAACATCTAATTAAATATGCCTAAAATTTAGGAGAAAGATTGTTAGTGATTTATAGACTGCAAAGTGATGACGGTTGAACTACCAGAGAACTGCCCTAATCACGAAGTATGTAAAGCGTTAGGTTTGCCACCTCAAAATAGAATGTGTGGCATTCCTTATCAAATATAGATCAGTTATTTAAAGTATCTACACTGGAAGTCTTTAAATCATTAGACAGTGAAGCAAAAGAAGCAGGTTACAGTGCAGCAACTAATATTTGTTACAGTTATAAAAACTATTGTTTAACTGTTGGTAGAGATGAGTTTGGTTTTAGCCTTGATATTCCAGCCGAAGCAAGAGCTTTAGGCTTTGCTGAAGCCGAAAAATGTCATATCAATATCGACGTGGTAAATTAGCGGAGATATCACACTAGACGCTACTCATTCCAAAAGTGAATTCCGTACCTCATTTAAGGTGGGCTGTACTAAGGTTAAGATAAAAATACTACAATACAGTTACGTGCAGAATCAAAAGAAATTTTCAATTAGTCTGCGAATTTGGTAGGAAATTTTCAATTAGTCTGCGACAAATTTTCACTTAGTCTGCGACAACACAAGCCAGAAACCCTATTCTTCCGTTGACAATTTTTCACTTAGTCTGCGAACCGACAATGCGATCGCTCTGCGTGCATGTTGGCAACGGAATAGACACTATTGCGCTGCCGATGAATTTTGCTTGTCTTTGGTATCGCCTTTGATGCGTAATCCAAGCGATAACCATTTACAGGGTGCTAACTTCCAGTTATAGTTAGCCGTAACTTATTATAGGCACAGTGCAACTATAACTTTGACTTGGTGCAAAGATAGTTTACAAAAGTTGCTCAGGCGGTTGCCTTAGTCTATGGGAATAAAAAAGTTTAACAATTTTTGTTAAGTGCTTTACCCCGCTCCAAGCATCCGTCTAGAAATCGCTTGAAAGACCCTTTACGCCGCACCCACGCTACGTTATTACTAGAGCGATCGCCACTGGATCATGACGGTTATGCCATCGCTCTTAAGCTCTTCAACGATTTCTGGTCTTATTTGGCGGTAACTCTATTATTATCCAGTCATCAGTAATGAGGAGCATATTTTCCAGTGTTGTAGAGTTTTTTGTTCTTGACTAATAAATTTCGTCTTCTTCATCTAGCCAATCTTCATCCCAGAGAAGTTCATTGTAAACCTTAGTAGCTTGAGATATTTTTAGGTTGTGAGCTGCTGTCACACAATTTCTTGGTTGCCAGCCAATGAGGGCGTATCGAGCATGTAAATATCTGACAGCATTTTTGCAGTCATTAATTACTGGAATATCCTCAAAGATGTATTTTCGCAATTGGATTCCTAAACGAATTGCCTCCATTTCATAATTGTGAAAGTAGTGTTCTTCAGCATCAGGTGTAGAAATCAGTAATCCTCTTACCCAGGCATGATTTTTATAGATAGCCTTCGCTACAACTAAATTGACTTGTTTTGGTGTCCAATTGCTCCTTTGTAAAAAGTTATCTATTGCTGATTCATCATCTAAATCTATATCTATGTTAGATTCTGAAAGTATTTCCGAGATATCTGTATTTTCTAAGAACAATTCATACCACTCTTGAAAAGTTTCGGGACTAAATAGCTTTCTCGCTTCTTCAAATGAAATTTTTTCCCATCCAGCATCTGTAACTATTTCGTTACCAGTAGGAGCAATGAACAGATTTTCTTTTTTTACCATCCAAGGGAAGGGTGGATTGTGATTTTTTCTCTTTCGTTTACCCATTGAATTGCTATAGAGGATGACTCTTATTATCCTGTCTCCATTCTACCTGAAAAATTGAGTGTCTCTAGTCAATGAAAAGCGATGCTAATAGAAACCATCACAAAAATAGTTTGATTTCGATAAAATCTAGTTAATATTAATTAGCGGAAGTAAAAATATTTTGTTAGAGTCTTTATGTTTGATTTTCATCGTTTGCGACTGCCATCAAAATATTTCAATATTCTCATTACAGTACTAACTTTTGTTTTATTTTTTTGGTTTACTCCTGTCGTTGCTCAAGCATTAACTAAAGCTCCAGTTATTTTGGATGGACAACAGCTTTTTCAGATCAGCGATTCTGGTCAGTATAGCGCTCAGGAACGGACAAATTTAATCAACTCACAACTAAAAAATGTGATTTCCGCTTCTGAGTCTATTCAAGTTAAAATTGAAAAACGCAACCAGCTACCTACTATTTTGTTAAATGACCGCTATCTGTTAACAGTTACACAACAAGATACTGTTCCAGGTAGTACACTTGATGAGCAGGCTAACATTTGGGTACAGCAAATTGAAGGAGCCTTACAGCAAGCTCATTTAGAGCGAACTAGAACCTATCTTCAACAAACAACTTTTATCGCAGCAGTAATTTTACTCATAACTGTAGGATTTAGTTGGCTATTAGGATGGATTAAGCATCACTTTATTCGTGTAGCTTCACTTCGCTTAACTACTAGCAATGCCATACCTAATTCGGAAACACTTAAAGTATTAGAATTATTTTTCAAATTAGTGTTGGCAAGTATGCGTATCGGACTTTGGATGAGTGCGATTCTTTATATCACTAATCTCTTTCCTTTCACTCGTCAATGGAGCTACCAAATTTCAAATATCCTGATTACCAGTTTTACCTCACCTATTCTGACATTAGGAAAGAATCCTTACTCTCTTACCGAATTAATAATTTTGGTTGGTCTGTTGTTTGGCTTAGTTATCTTTGCTGGAACTTTAACCAATTTTTTACGTTCTCGGATTCTATCTTATACTGGAATTAATCGTGGCGCTCAAGAAGCGATTATAATACTTTTAAAATATGGTCTAATTTTTATTGGCACACTGGTAAGCTGTTGCGCCTACAATTTGCATATAATAAAGATGAAGAAAACTTCGGGTACAGGTTGTTATGCCGGCTATTGGCTTTCTACGCTTAGAACAAAAACAGCATCTACAACAGTTGTTAAAACAGAGCGATCGCTCTGAAATGAGAGAGCGAGTTTTGATACTGTTATTGATGAATGATGGTAGAACGCAAGAAGAAATAGCAGGATTAATCGGTTGCTCTCGTAGAACAGTAGCATATTGGTGTGTGCATGGAGATCCAGATACGATAGAAAGCTTAGAAGACGGTAGAAGGAAAAGAGAATATAGAAAAGTTAATCAAGTTTACATAGATAAGCTATTAGAGATAGTAGAGAAAGAACCAAGCGAATTAGGTTATGAATTTGGTCGATGGACAGCAGAAAGATTATCAACATATTTAGAAAAACAAACAGGATTAAAAATAAGCAGTTCTCAAGTAAGGAAGATATTAAAAAGAAAAAAGTATGCTTACCTCTGGGCAAAGTATAGTCTAGAGGACAGACAAAATACAGAGAAAAGAAAAGAATTTAAAGAAAAGTTTCAAAATTATTTATCAATAGTAAAAGAGAACCCAAAGCTTTATCAGATATGGTTTTGGGATGAGAGTGGTTTTAGTTTACGAGTGTTAAGAAGGAAAACTTGGGGTAAAAAAGGAAAAAGAAAAAAAGTTACTGGGAAACGTAGTAAAGGTAGAGTAAACATGATGGGAGGTTTAAGGCTATCTGATAAAAAGCGGGTATGTTATTTTATTGAAAGAGGAAATTCAGAAACCTTTTATGAGCAGCTCAAACAACTACACGAATTCGTATTAAAAGAATGGTTGGTTTTAGGGAATAGTCAAGAATACTTTCACGAACATGGCCCAAAAATAATTATATTTTTAGATAATGCAAGTTACCATAAACGTAAAGATATATGCGCCGAAATAGAAAAGAATCTACCGAATATTATTCTTGAATATCTCTCTGCTTATAGCCCTGACTTTAATCTAATTGAATTAGTTTGGCATTCATGTAAAGAATATATAGCTCATAGACTGTTTCAATCAGTATGTGAACTAAAATCTACGTTAAATAAACTCTTAAATGATGGAGAGCTTATTATTAAATGGGGAAGAAAAATAAAAAATAAGGGAAATGCTGTATGTGCAAATTAAAAGCACAACAGCTTATTGCTACAAATCTGGGGGCTTGACATTAGTTCTTTGACAATTTTAGCAAGTGCTTTAAGCGTTGGAATTGGCTTTGGTTTACAGGATATTGCTAAGAATTTTGGCAGTGGTTTAGTACTAGTATTTGAGCGTCCGATTCAGGTTGGAGATTTTGTTGAAGTTGGGGAATATACAGGTATTGTCGAGCGAATCGGTGCCCGAAGTACCGAGATTCGTACTCTTGACCACGTTTCAATCATTGTACCCAACTCTCGCTTCTTGGAAAAAGAAGTAATCAACTGGAGCCATCGCAACCCGATTTCTCGCCTTCATCTCCCCGTTGGCGTTGCCTATAGCTCAGATCCTAAAGCAGTGCAATCTGCTCTGTTAGAGGCTGCTTCTAAGCATCCCAATGTATTGCAGACTCCTTTGCCTCTAGTACTGTTTAAAGAGTTTGGCAACAATACCTTAAATTTTGAGTTATTAGTCTGGACTGCGGAACCTAATAAACAATTTTTGCTCAAAAGTGATTTATACTACATTATTTACGAAGTATTACAGCAACGAGAAATTGAAATTCCTCTTGCTCAGTTAGATTTACATCTGCGTTCTGGAAAGTTGGAATTTACGGCAGAAATGCAGTTAGCTTTAATACAGATGGTTGAACGATTATCAAATCAGGAGTCAGAAATAGATTCAACCAATCCAATTGAAAAGGGTACAGAGGGTATAGATGTATGAGCGCTCTGTAATCATGGGGTCTACCCACAGAAATCATCCACGCGGATATCCCGCCAGACATCAGAAACCTGCCAGCCGGAATTACCCACAGATTGTACTGGAGGATTGTCAAGGAATGGAACATAGTCAGGAACTCTAGACTCTGAAATCGCTACTGGTTTCTCCTCAACCTCAACCATAGGGGCAGTAGAATTGTCAGTATTAGCTTGAAGAAGTTGGTCTTCAGCCTGCTCGATTAACTTCATCTGTCTCAGGGTAAGCTTGTCGGATTTTTTGATGATTTTCTTTGTATGTATCTCATTAGAAGTTTTCATTGGCTGTTCCCTCGAAGGCATTGGCTTAAAATTTGTCTGAGTAAAGTTGCAAGAAGTTAGGTATTAATAATTGCACAGAATTAACAAGATACACCAAATCGATGGAAAATACGAGTCCCAAATTGTAAGAATTTATTAATTGGACATAAATATCTTTTTCGGGCAGATGCCTAAAAGCGATCGCAGCAATCAGGAGAGTTATCTACAACCTTCGTCGCTCCAAGTTTAATGTGGCATGACATCAACATTACAGGCATAAGTAAAGGTCTAGGTTATGCGATGACCGAGGGTTTTATTCAACAGGGGCATACTGTTATTGGTTGCGCCCGTTCATCAGATGTTATTGATAAAATACGCCAAAAGTTTAGTGCTACCAACGATTTCACATCTGTAGATGTAGCAAATGAACAGCTTGTAAAAAAATGGGCACTCTTTCGTACTTCAAAAATATTCACCGCCAGATATAGTAATTAATAATGCGGCAATTACCAATTATCCAGCGCCTTTGTGGGAAATACCATCTGAAGAATTTTCGGATCTAATAGATATCAATATCAAAGGAGTAGCGAATATAATTCGCCATTTCGTACCAGCAATGGTGAAAAACAAACGGGGCATTATTGTCAACTTTAGTTCTGGCTGGGGACGTTCGACTTCAGCCAGGCGTTGCACCATACTGCGCTTCTAAGTGGGCAATAGAAGGATTAACTCGTTCTTTGGCACAAGAATTGCCAACTGGTATGGCAGCTATACCCCTCAATCCAGGTATTATTCATACAGATATGCTTTCTATTAGCTTTGGAGAAGAAGCTGCTAATTATACACCCGTGTCCGATTGGGTATTAAAAGCTGTTCCGTTTATTCTCAATTTAAAACCCAAAGATAACGGGATTCCCAAAACCCTTTCATGAAATTGGTCATGCGTGAATTGTTTTGACTGTCCCTGAGCGCTTACAGAAGAGGGACGGGGAATTTCGCCGAATTTGTGAAAAAAGTAGGAACTAATTTGAAATATTAATAACTTTTGGCTCAATTAGTGTACCGTCCAGAAGCAAAATGATCTCACTGCGATCTAAATAATAAATATGCTTATCAATTTCTGGGGCAAACACAATATGCCAATACCATAGAAATGGCTTTGGATAAGGTTGCAGAGATTGAATCGAGGCAGCTATACATACATAAGAGTTGAATTGAGGTCGCTTTCGATAAGCTTCAGCCCGACCAATTTCAATAGCCTCGCTCATTGATAAAGGCACTGCTGACAATTCCGGATTCCAGGTGGAAACTTTTTTTAAAAGTGAGAGGGACACCTCGAAGTAAAGCTTCTTTTCTTCTGTACTGCAAGTTAGCAGAGTAATTATTATATCTTCAAGCATCAAAGCAATTTTAGATTATCCTAGTTAAGGAAAAAATTAATAACAAATAAGCTTAATTGTCAATAATTTGCTAATTAATGATCGTATATCTAAACCTACTTGTCAATAGCATTTGAGATGCACTTACACTGAGAAATTAACGTTTATATTTTGGTTAACATAGAAATTACCCTTCCTTTGAAAATAAAGTATCCAAATGGATGGGAAATACGAGTCCCTTGCTGAAAAATTTATGTTTTTCGGGCAGATGCCCTAGCATAATCTAGTTGCAAAGATGCCAGTATTAAGCGTAAGCGTAGCTCGCCGCAGGCATCGCTTCTTTCCTTATAACTGTACTTCAAGATTGTTTTGCGGTTTTGACTCCTAATGAGCAGATAATAGATGGTTGAGGGTTTGCGCTTATCTTAGTGCCATTCGGCCTTGTCCTTCAATTACATTCACAGTCGCATTGCGAGGATTGGTATGCTCTGCAATGGTCGATTCTGCCGCCAGAGACATCAGCGTATAGCGGCAGTTTCCATCTTCTAGCAGAACCTTACTTTTAGCTCCATGCTGGGGATATTCAATGATGTCCGCCCAACGAATTTTGGTTATCTTCAATGAGAGTATACTTGTAGTCATGGGATGATTCCTTTGTTGTAGAGAGATTAATTTGAGCGACAAAGACACTTTTTGATTGAGTGTCTGTATTGGAGCATTAATCATAAAACTGCCAAATGTCACTTGTTTAAGGTTGATGAAGTTCTTTGTCTTAATTGTAGTGTCCTGATAGAGAGGCGCAGGAAATTAGTACAATTTTTGGATACTGGAGTTTTCATTTTTGAAAAAGCATTTGAGCCAAAGTCTACCTATAGCACCAAGCCGAAAACTGAAGATTACGATCCTAACAGTAGGTTCAAGAGGAGACTTGCAACCATACTGCGCTTTGGCTATTGGCTTGAAACGTGCGGGGCATGAAGTAACCGTAGCAACCCATGAGAACTTTGAACCATTTGTGAGGAAGTTCGATTTAAAATTTGCACCGATCGCTGGCAATATGGAAGAGTTTTTACAATCGAAACAAGGGCAGCGATTGATTGCGGGAGAAAAGTTGAAAAAAGAAGAAGGAGATAAGCTTTTACTTCAACAGTTGGAATCAGCTTGGAGTGCGTGTCAGGGAAGTGAGGTAATTATCTACACGCCGTTAGCTACCTTTGGATATCAAGCCAATTCGCAATTCGCAATTCGCAGTTCGCAGTTAATTAACGCACCTATCTAAATTCTAAATTGAATAATTAGCTAGTTTTTGGGTTTCAAAGTTTCATTGAAAGAAAATTGCGAATTGCGAATTGCGAATTGCGAATTGTTTTAGATGTTTGGGTTTTTGAAATTTGCTCAAACAACTAAAAACCCGCTAAAGAAATTAATCAACTATGGCAGCTACTTACTAGTAGAGTTTTTGCACTGGCAAAGATATCGTCCACTGCTCAATCACTTCAGAACAGAAACATTGAAATTGCCGCCTTTACCATATTTGGGCAGACGCTTCAGACAGAAGACTCCGGCGAATGTATCACGAATCCCTCTATTGTACGGGTTTAGTTCGCACGTCATCCCAAGACCCCGTGACTGGCCTGCATGGGTGTATGTAACTGGTTTTTGGTTTATTGACCAAGCCTCCGAATACGAGCCACCTCTGGAACTAGAGGATTTTCTTGGACGAAAGCAATTGCCTTTGTGTTTTGGATTTGGGAGCATGACGATGCCCAATCCAGAATATCTCACACACTATATTGTGGAAGCCTTAAAGAAAACACATCAAGGTGGGATTATATTGTCAGGCTGGGGGAACGTTGGAAGAACAGTGAATATAAAAGATTCGCTACGAGTGTTTGTGATCAAGGAAGTTCCACATGATTGGCTGTTTCCTCAAGTGCCAGCAGTAGTACATCACGGAGGAGCTAGTACAACTGCGGCAGTGTTACGTGCAGGGACACCATCAATTACTGTACCTTTTTTTGCAGATCAGCCAGTTTGGGGAGAAAAGCTAACTCGGTTGGGAGTCAGCCCTGCGCCGATACCGTACAAGAAGGTATCAGATAAAACTTTAGCAGCAGCGATTGAAATCGTACTGGGCGATGAGGTGATGCGGAAGAAAGCACAAGAGTTGGGTGAGAAGATTAGGGGTGAAGATGGTGTGGCGAATGCTGTTGAAGTATTTCATCGACATTTGGGGTTGATTGGGTGAGAAATCCCACACAATTAAAATACATCATCACACCCACAACAGCAGTAAATGTCCCAAGTTAAAGTTGATACCGTACTCTGTGTCAACGGCAGTGTCCTAATGGTTTTTTACACGCCAGGGCATTGCTGGCAGTTTCGGATTATCAGCCGGACAGGTGGCATATTCGGGGAACAAAAGATTTATTACACGGCGGAGGCAGCACTGAGAACTGGATTAGAGTGGTTGCGGGATGAACGGTGATAAGTGCGTATATGCGATCCAAGGTCAGCATTAATGGCAAGAGACAATCGTTTTTAGTCAAGGTGAATTGCTTGAAATTGTACAGCGATTTTTTTAATTTGTCGCTCCACTAACTATGTGGAGGTGAATTAATGGAAAAGAAAAGTTGGCGATCGCTACAATCAATATTTCCAGTACTTATACAGAGGCGTGAATACCTAATATTGTACAAAATAACTTTTAGTGAAAGGTAATAAATGTAAATTTATATACTCTGTTGAGATGAATAACTCAGTAGAGTATTTTTTTGATAGTCACTGCCTTTAAGAAATTGTCTTGTCTTGTTGCAACCCAACAAAACCTCTTTCTAACAACCATAAATTGAAAACTGCGGCTGCTCTGTCAAGAAATGTGATGCCTGCGGTTCTTGCTAGCCTACGCACTTCTTGAAACATCTATAAGTTGTGTTTCTCTCAATTGCGGTCATTGCCATTAGGAGCAGACAGTTGAATCATCTCAGTAAAACGTGAATACTTAACCGCATCGGTAGGGGGATAATCTGCCGACACAGCAATTAACCCAATTTTTATATCCTCGAAATAAATCACACCCCCAATACGCCCTTCAAGAAAGAAAGCTCCATGAAATAAATGATATGGAGCGATGTAGATTAGCAAAAAGTCACTAATCTTTATTGCCCTATCAAACATCTGCTGACAAGTTTTTTGGAGGACAGCATCTAGATATTCATTATAGGCAGGCTCACCCATGTCAGTGAATTCCGGCAGATCCGCAAAATGATCCATATAAAATAGCCAGATATCGGACAAGTCTGCGTCATTTGCCAATTTCTGCTTAAGTTCTTGCAATCGGTCGATATTCATTGTGTAACAGGTGTACCGTTTAAAGTCATTACAGGATCGCGATCGCAAAGGCTAATATCAGCTTTCCAACGGGAGGGGAATTTTGAATCAATGAAAGTGACTTTAAATCTGCCCCAATGATAAGTAGGTTTACCATCTGCTCCTTCTCTATAGGTATCGCAACGTACCGATGAAGACTTTTGTACCCAGTAGCCATTGTATGAACCTCGGTCATTAAACACTCCTGCTAAACCATCAATGAAGATTACTCCATCGCTACCATACCGCCACACGGCAGTTTTATTACGATCTTCTTGATAAACCACTTTATATTCTTCCGTTTTCCAAACCTCATCTGCTAGAGCTTTTTGAGGCGCAGCAGTGCAAATCAATAAGGCTAAAGTCAGGAGAACATAGTTCTTTTTCATAAAATTGACTTTGATCAATTCAAAATTTGGCATGAATTACGAGGTCAATTTTCTCACAGTTTTATGCGCTTATTAAGAAAATAAAAGGTTTTGGGGCTAAAACGCACATATATATTACCGCAAGATTAGATTATTTTTGATAGCTCAACTAAAACGTAGCGCTACTATTTCCACCAGGGTTTAAATAACAATGGTGACACCGATAAAAATACCAAAAAAACCGAAGCGAGTATAAACGAGGAGGCATCGCTTCCTTGTAAAGCGGTTTTTCCAGAAGCACCCAACCAGGTATAAGCAATCGTGCCTGGAATTACTCCAATGAAGGTTGCAAGGGTATAAATCTTCAGGTTGATTGTGGTTAGTGCCAATAAAAAGTTAATAATATTAAACGGAGCAATCGGAGCAAAGCGTAGAGATAGAACTAAAGAAAAGGATTACTTGGGGATATACTAACCAAATACTGATCGCCATACACAAATACAAACAAATATCAGCCCAGCTATCTGCTTGACGAAGTAGGGCTGTACTAACCTTTAAGCGACGGGCAATGATCCCATCAAAAACGTCTGAAAGTACGGCAATAACGTAACCGATGATGAACCAAAAACTGGTTCTATGGTCTAAAGCATCGAGAACTAGTAAAGGAGCTAGAGCGAAGCGCATTCCCACTAAAGTAATCGGAAGATGTGATAGTTTTATCATCGTTCCCCACTTTCCTAGCGTTAATTAAACTAGTATAAACACTATAATGATATCGGCAAATTCGCTACAAATATAACAATATTCATAGCAGCACTTTCCACCTGGGTGAGTGTTTGGGGAATGTCAAAGGATATTGTGTCAATTACTTGTGTGGTCATCTCTTTTGTGCTAATGAGTCACCAAACAGTAAGCGTATAAAAGGTCAGTTTTACCACTACAAACATCTTCAACACAGACTAATTTTCCATCTGGGGCTATACCAAATTTAAGCCACATCGTCACGCTTACTCATTAACAGAAAAACCAATCGAGCAGATAGCATAAAGTTCAAGCAAGCTTTAAATAATTTGCATATCTGCAAAATTTGGCTCAAACTAGTGCTAGTGTACTATAGGATTTCTAATTTAGGATTTAATTTGCTTGAAAGTGATGTGAAAAGTGAGACTGCTTGTGGTGGAGCTACCCTTGGGACAAGAACCTGTCGCTAGAACTAGGAAGATAGTTCACGTTGATATGGATGCCTTCTACGCATCGGTAGAGCAGAGGGACAACCCTAGCTACCGAGGCAAACCATTAGTCGTCGGTGGCAGTCCGAATCAGCGAGGCGTAGTTGCAGCCGCCAGTTATGAAGCTCGTAATTTTGGTATTGCAAGTATTATATTTTAGCGTAGGTATAGCTCATACTCGTGTGTCTGAACTATCTCCCAATTCTTGTTGTAATTGGGATAGTTGATTTTTTAATGCTTTACCAGTGTGAATATTGCTGAAATTCTTTCACTCTACATTTGACGATTTTGGACTATGAGTCATACTAAAAAAAGCTCATGATTTCAGCAATCGCTAACTATATTTCCAAGCAGGCATTTGGCTAAGGAGATAGTCAAAACTGGGTTGACATTATTGATGAAAACTTATTAGTAGGGAGGTGAAACCATGAACCAGTCTCATGAGGAAGACAAAAATAAATTTCTTGACCCTCGTGGTCGCTATTACGGACAAGTTAAACCAGAAAACTTAGTGTTTAATGCTAACTTGCAAGAATTTGCTCAAAAAGTTGGCATGATCACCAGTTTAGAAAGCAATGGTAAGCTTGACCCAGAAGATGCTTATCAGCAAATTAAGGGACTTTGGAAACAGTTAAAGCATAGTAAGAAGGAACTGGGAATTGGTGAGGAGCCATCAGCAACAGCCTGAAGTTATTCTAACTTTGGGGTAATCACCTCAAACTCATTGCGCCTGAGTGATACTAGAGTTAAATTAATGGTCAACTAACTAATGGCACGCTTGTAAACGTGAAATTATCGCTAGGTCTGGGTGTGGGGGGTTGGGTGTCAGGTGTAGGAAACAATATTTACCAGTGTGGATGTGAAAACTACCCGCGAATACCATTCACATAACCAGCCGTCAAATCGTTCTGTGGTGCGGTAAAAATCTGTTCGACTGTACCATACTCGATTAATCTTCCCATTTCTGCTTGTACCCAAAACAGGGCAGCGTAATCGCCAATGCGTCTAGCTTGAGCGAGGTTGTGGGTGACAATTACCACTGTGTAACGTCCTCGCAAACTGGCAATTAAATCCTCAACTACACCACTAGAAATCGGATCGAGGGCACTACAGGGTTCATCAAATAATAAAACTTCTGGTTGCAGAACTAAAGCACGAGCAATACACAAACGCTGCTTTTGTCCGCCAGACAGAGATAAGGCAGAGCTATGGAGTCGATCCTTGACTTCGTTCCAAAGTCCGACATCTTGGAGTGTGGTTTCAATCAGCCAATCAAGTTTTTCGCGGTTTTTGATCCCGTGTTCTTGTAGTGGAAATGCCAGATTCTTCCAAATTGAGAAGGGGAAAGGGTTGGGCTTTTGAAAGATTGTACCCACACGCCGACGTAGGGCGATCGCATCTATCCGATGATTGAGAATTTCTAAACCATCTAAACGAATGCTTCCTACAACTTTGGTATGAGGTATTAAATCAGTCAAGCGATTGAGACAACTCAAAAAACTGGTTTTGCCACAACCAGAAGGTCCCACCAGCGCAGTAATCTTACCTGCTGCGATCGGCATGGTTACGTCTGTAAAAGCAGCTTTTTTGCCATAATATAAACTCAGTTTATCGGTTTGCATTGAAGGCAGAGATAAGCGAGAATTTTGTCTAAGTTGCGATTTGTTCATTAAGATGTAATCCTTCTACCTAACCAAAATCGGGCTGTCCACGTTGCGATACCATTTACCAGCAACAATAAAATCAACAACACCAAGGCAGAGGCGTAGGCGTTAGCATCCCCACCAGCAACATTCATTGATAAATCGAAAATGTGAATCGATAGCGATCGCCCAGAATCAAGTAATGACTCTGGCATTCGATCTACATAACCACTGGTAAAAATCAGTGCGGCTGTCTCAGCGATCGCTCTGCCAATTCCCAGAACCAGACCCACAACTAATCCAGGTGTCGCTGCTGGTAATAGCAGTTTCCATAATGTGGTAGTGCGTGATAATCCTAAAGCCGCAGCCCCTAATCGATAATCAGCCGGAACACTCCGAAATCCTGCTTCTGTGGAACGAATCAGAATTGGCAACACCATACAAGCCAAAGTCAACCCACCGGACAAAATCGAAAAGCCTAATCCCAACTGAATCGAGAAAAATGCGTTACCAAACAAGCCAAAAACAATAGATGGGACTCCCGCCAACACATCCAAACTGCGACGCACTAAACGCCCAAAGACACTTTCAGTGGCTGTAAACTCGGCTAACAGTACGGCAGTACCAACACCAAGGGGGAGAGAAACCGCCATACAAACCCCCAATATCAGACAAGTAGAAATCAGAATCGGGGCAATTCCTCCCTCGCGTCCCGCATTTCGAGGTTCAGTTGTCAAAAATTCCCAGGAAATCTGCCCTACACCGTGCCACACGATATCGCCTAAAATCCAGCAGAAAACGGCACTGACAAATAAAGCGATCGCCCAAAGGACAAGAGTAGGTAGTGGAAGCGATTTTTTAACCATAAATGTTTTTCCTGCTTATAACTTCGGCAACGCCTACTAAAGCGGCGATCACCACCATCAGCAACAAGCCACTGACAAACAGTGCTGAACGGTGATTTCCTGTGGCATAAGCCATTTCTAAAGCAATATTGGCAGTGAGGGTGCGAAGGGGGTCAAATAAGCTTGTGGGTATTTGGACGACATTGCCACAAACCATCAAGACTGCCATTGTTTCGCCAATGGCCCGTCCCGTTCCTAAAATCAAACCAGTAAATATACCAGACTTAGCAGCCGTTAAAACAACGCTTCTGATTGTTGCCCAGCGAGAAATTCCTAAAGCGGCTGCACCCTGTAAATACTCAGTCGGGACTTCAGAAAAACTGGCTTGTGCTGTTAAGGCGATCGTTGGCAAAATCATTAATGTCAAAATAGCGATTCCCGCTAGGAGGCTTGCTCCTGGTGGTTGGAGTTTAGCAATCAGTGGCACGAGGACGACCAAACCCCAGAACCCGTAAACTACAGAAGGAATACCTGCCAGTAACTCAATTAACTGCCGATAAAATCCGCCAACCAAAGGAGGAGCATAATACTGACAAAATATTGCCGAGCCAATCCCTAAAGGTGCAGCCAACAGTACAGAACCGAGTGTCACCAACAGACTTCCCCACAGCATCGGCATCAGGTTATATAATCCTTCATCTGGATGCCAAGAGCGATCGCTGACAAAACGCAACCATCCTACCTGTCGCAGTATTGGCAATGCTTCGAGTAATAAGAACCCGGTAATTAAGATAACAATAATACTTGTGATGAGAGCTAATAACCGTAAGATCCACAGGAGAACGATATCACTTTGAGACGGGGACAAAATCTTGCTTTTTAAAAATTTCATGGACTTGCGGCGACTGTGCAAACTCAATAAATGCTCGTTCTAACCCTACCGGCTGAGTTTTAGTAACCAAATTCAGGGGACGGGAAAGTGGAAACTTCCCATTTCGGACATTTTCTGTGGTGGCTGCGACTCCATTCAAAGGCAATAACTTAATCGGATCGCCGTTGTTGATACTAAATTCAGCAGTACCAATAGATACATATCCAATGGCGTTAGGATTACCTGCTACTGTCTTAATGCCTTGCTGATTATCCCCAATCACAACCGATGATTTGATATCGCTATTCTTAAGTTTGAAGTAGCCAAGAAACAATTCGAGGGTAGAACGTCCCTCAGCTTTGTTGACAACTGTAATCGGTGCATTTTTGCCACTAACTTGTTGCCAGTTGTTAATCTTACCAGTGTAAATATCGATAACTTGTTGATTTGAGAGGGATTTTATAGAATTTTCTTTATGCAAAATAATGCCAATTCCATCGCGGGCAATAGCAAAAGCTTGTAAGTCTTTTTCTTCCTCTTTGAGGCTACGAGATGCCATCCCAATGTTAGCAACGCCTTTACGCGCATCAGCAATACCGCGAGATGAACCTCCTGTTTGCACATCCACTCGTACATCAGGATGCTCTGATTCAAATCGCTTACCAATTTCTGCTGCTAACGGTGCTACTGTACTAGAGCCTGTTAAAACTAACTTTCCCTGTAATTGATTGGTTGGTTGAGTAGCTGTTTTTGAAGATTGCGTACAAGATAGTAGTCCCAAGCAAATTGTGAAACCGACATTAATAAATGCTAGGGTTTTGAGTTGTTTCATCGAAAAATTGCGTCTAAATTTTTATTCAAAACAGAGCAGACAACAGCCTAAATCAATTGCTTTACCAGTGTTGACCTGTCGAATCGTCGGTACAAAATGATAAAGTACTGCCTTGCCATCTCGTGTCGCCTCCACAAAACCTGCCTCCCGCAAAATTTTCAAATGGTGCGATAACAAACTCTGCTCTAGCTTCAAGACAGCATTCAGTTCTCCGACGTGTTTCGGGCCTTCCATGAGAATTTTCACAACAGATAGACGTGTCGTATCTGCTAAAGCTTTAAGTTGACGGGCGCAAAAGTCTGTAGATGATGCATTTTTAAAGTTCATCACTTATCCTTGCTATGGCTTGAATAATCATTGATATGAAAAATGTTTCAAACCTTCTAGAGTCTATCATATTTCTTTTTCCAGAGTGATAGAAAGTGCGGAACGGATCGCACAATTACAGACTATGCATGAATAGCATCGCAATTCAGATCATGACTCATCGGATTCAAGACGTTTGCCCAAGCTGATAACATCGTCAACAACATATCCCAAACGTTCATAAAATCTAATAACTTCGCTATTTGTAGTCCGCACTAGCAAATTAATTTTCGGACAACCTGCTTCCACAAGAAGTTGTTCGGCTTCTAAAATCATCAACCTTCCAATTCCTTGACGCTGATATTGTGGGGCAACTGCAAGGTAATTTATCCAACCTCGATGCCCCTCATACCCTGCCATAACTGTTGCTATAAGCTTCTGCCCAGTTGTACCTACAAGAAAAAGATGGGGTTGCACACAAAGCTTTCGCTCAATGTCCCTTTTGGGATCATTCCAGGGTCGAGTTAAACCACACCGTATCCATAAGGCAATGACGGCAGACTCATCAGTAAGTTCAAAAGTTCGGATCTCTATATCTGCCATCGTAATCATGCTATTTGCATAGCATCGCTATGATCACACTACCTTGATAAACCATCCCGTTGATTTACACCCGACACAAAGCATAAGCCAAGAATTAACTAATCATTCTCATAGCAAGAATTGCTATATATTTTTCTGCTTGCTTTTTACTCTGGTTCATGAGACTATTAAACTTCATTAAATACGATAACTTGACCGATTAACAGTACTTTGTTCAAAGTGGTTCCAGTAACTAAAACAAGCAGTTGGAAATAGAAGAAGTAAAATATCAGCTTAATCTGGAATCAAGAAGACCGGAAATTTACAGATTGCTCTAGTAGCAAATATATCAAAAAAGCAATGATTACATGACCTAGCGAAAAACTAACTTTGCCACAACTAAAAGCAACCTGTAAAGCAGTCACAAATCTATATACAAGACTGATCTAACTTGTTAATGCCATTCGTCCTGGGGGATCAAACTATGACATCATCAAAGACCTCTAACATTTTTGGTCGGCTTGACCCCTTTGAAGTATCAATCAATAAGCGTAACTCCTTTGTCAGCAATGTCTGGCGACTGCGGCACTGGATGGCTCCGTATCGCTGGCGCATTGCGTTAGCTCTGCTGTTTGCAATGCTTTCGGCTACATCTGCCGTTTTGATACCAGTTGTAGTAAGCCGGGTGGTAGTGGACGGGATCTTGATGCATAATTACCGGACTGATCTACCAGATTATGGACAAACGGCATTAATCCAATGGTTAGCAACTACATTAAACACTGAACAAATAATTGCTGCCGCCCTTGTTGGTTTACTTTGGGTACTGCTGTGGTCTGGCTTTGGGTATGCCTTCCGCTCTCAGCTGTCTTATGCGGCACTGTTGGGTTTGAGTGACTTGCGCCGCGATTTGTTTGCCCATGTCGAGCATTTGCCATCTGCTTTTTACGATCGGGTTATGGTTGGGCAGGTATTGACCCGGATTGCTAACGATATCGAGAGTTTGTCCGAACTTTTGACTGGTGTCGGTGCGTTGGCTGGAGAATTGATTCCATTGATTGTTGCTGTAAGCGTAATGTTGTCTTTGGATGCGATGCTTGCCGTAAAACTATTACCTTTGATGTTGTTTGTAGCGGGTGTAATCGTAATTTTTAGACGTTATTCTAGTTCGATCTATCAGGTCATCCGTGCCACCTTATCGCGTCTCAACGAGCATTTGCACGAACACTTATCGGGAATTGAAATTGTGCAAATGTCCGGGCGAGAAGCATTGAGCTTTCAACAGTACTCTGCGATTAACCAAGCCAATAAAGTAGCCGAGACTAAGGCTATCATGGCAGAGACTGTATACAATCCGCTCATCGACAACATATCCTATTTAGCGATCGCTAGTATCTTGTGGTTAGGCGGGCAACACGTACTGAACCAGACTACTACCCTGGGATCGGTCGTGTTGTTCTTGCAATTTAGCGATATGTTGTTCCGTCCGATTGTGGCTTTGGGGGATCAAGCAAATGCGGTGTTTCGAGCGGCGGCAGCCTGTGAACGCATATTCGGGTTGTTGGACTGGAAGGAATCTTTGTCCGTGCCGTTGCAACCTATACCCTTACCTGAAGGTTTGGAAGGTCGAATTGAGTTTCGCGATCTGAATTTTTGTTATGAAAACGGCGAAACAGTTATTCGTCACTTTAATTTTACTGTAGCACCAGGAGAAAACATTGCCATTGTCGGGCCCACTGGTTCTGGCAAGACAACATTGACGCGGCTCATCTGTCGTTTCTACGATGTGCCTGAAAATAGCTTATTCATAGATGGCATCGACATCATGCAGATAGATCCTGCACAGATCCGCAAGCGTGTAGGTATTATCTTTCAAGACTTTCATCTTTTCCCTGGTACTGTCTATGACAACATCGCCTTGGGTAATCCAACTATTACGCGGGAAGATGCTCGAAAAGCCGCTGAACTAATACAGATTCTAGATTTCATTGAAGCCTTGCCACTAGGCTTTGATACGGTATTGGAAGACCGTGGCCAAAATCTATCGCAAGGACAACGCCAGTTATTAGCGTTTACTCGTGTCATTGCCTTAAATCCTGAAATTCTGATTCTGGATGAAGCCACTGCTAGTATTGATCCGGAAACTGAAGCTGCTATACAAGCAGCTTTGGTGAAAGTAACAGCCAATAGAACTTCTATCACCATTGCCCACAGATTACAGACTATTCGCCGAGCAGACCGCATTGTGGTTTTAAATCATGGTCAACTAGTGGAGGTAGGAAACCACAAGGAATTAATGCTTCGTAATGGTTTTTATAAAACCCTTTATGAAGCGCAATTGTACAAGCGTAGACGTGAAAACACATCATCCCGCCTAAATCAGGATGTCTAAATATTGAGGCAATTTTTCAGAAATACGTTTGTACAAAAAATGAATTTTAACTAAGCTGATTTGCTAAATGTATTAACTTTATTATTTTATTGGGAATTACAAGCTGTAAGTCTTATTGAATGTAAATTTCTGCAACTGAGTAATTTTACAAAATCATTGCTTTTATCTAATAGATATGTCTCTCTATACAGCCAAATTAAACTGATAATAACTGACCAAAAAAATGAAATCAAATTTACATACTTTAACTGTGTTACAGCGATTTTTTTACTACTTCCAACCTTATCGTTTCCAGTGGTTAATAGCAGTAATAGCTCTTCTGAGTGTTCACGTTGTTGAGGCTGTCATTCCGATCTATTTAAAAGTCGGTATTGATTTGATTTCAAAACAGGATGAAAATATTTTATTACCGACTCTGGCGATACTTGGTTTGACAGTTGTGCGCTTTGCTATCCTGCACTTTGGTCGTCGCAAAAATGCACTGATTTCAATTTACATATCTTATGATTTACGGCAAGCATTCTATGCACACTTGCAAAAGCTTGGTCGTGGCTTCTATGCAAACTATCATTTGGGTGACTTGATTGCACGAGCGACTAATGACATGGAATCCATTCGTCGCTTTTTCCGGTCTGGTGTGCATCGACTGGTGAGCCTTATTAGTGTGACGTTGATTGCCCCAATTTTTATGTTACAACAGTCGCTCCAGTTAACATTGTTGCTCCTGCCTTTGCTAGTAGTAATAGTTATTAATGGCTGGTATTTAGCTAGGCGTATTTTGTTGGCATCAGCAGCGGTACAAGCGGGTTTTGGTAAGTTGACAGAAACAGTGCAGCAAAACCTCAAGGGTATTCGTACCATTCAGTCTCATGCCCAGGAAGAGCGTGAGATTAAGTATTTTACAGGCGTGTCAAATTGTTATGCGCTAGCTCATCAAAAGTTGATCAATTTGAACGCTATTCTCACTGCCTCCATTGTGCTGGGTAGTGGTTTGATGACCTTAATTGTTGTTGGCGTGGGTGGTAAGCAAGTCTTAGCTGGGCAAATCAGTGTTGGCACGCTGACAGCTTTCATCTTTTATTTAGCAATGATTTTGGGGGTGATCAAGGAAAGCAGTTTTGTTATGTATGCTTTACTCAATGCCATTACTGCTGCAACCAGAGTATTTGAGATTATGGATGAAAAGCCAGAGATTGAAGATGTTCCAACAGGCTTATCAGTTCAGCCTATCAATGGCGAAATTGCAGTTGAAAATCTATTGTATAGTTACCCAGTTAGTTCTGGGCTGCCATCGCGTCTGGTTCTAGAACAGATATCCCTGAGTATCAGCCCTGGCGAAATGATTGCCATCATTGGTCGTGTAGGCTCTGGCAAATCTACCTTGTTGCGACTGCTGGCCAGGCAATTGGAGCCTAATAGCGGACAAATCAAATTAGATGGGCAAGATTTAAAAGACGTTCCACTGAGTCACTTGCGTCAGAATCTGTCATTTGTACCCCAAGATGTTTTCTTATTTGCAGCACCAATTTCAGAAAACATTTCATTCGATAAGCCAGAACGACCGCCCGAATCTATTTGGCAGGCTGCTCGATATGCACAGCTTGAAGCAACAATTAACAAATTTAGTGCAGGTTTATCCACATTAATTGGTGAGCGTGGGGTAACTTTATCAGGTGGGCAGAAACAAAGAACCAGCCTAGCTCGTGGGCTGATTCGCCAGACCCCCATCTTGTTGTTAGACGATTGTTTTTCTGCATTAGATACTAAAACTGAGGCTTTAGTTCTATCGCAATTGCGAGCGGTCAGGAATGGACTTACTACAGTATTAGTTTCTCACCGTTTGTTGGCGACACGTTATGTAGATAGGATATACGTACTTGAGCAAGGGCGTATCGTGGAAGCTGGCAGCCATAACGAACTAATTGCCCAGGATGGTTATTACGCCAAGCTAGTTAGTATGCAAGACGAAGCTTGACCTGTTGTGGATCAAACCCAACCGTCCCCCCTCGCCTCCACAAGACACTCCACCCTCAACCTGACCCCACCGCCGCCAACCCCGGCAGCAGCAGCCCCCGATAGAATTCCTGCTGTAACCCCGAAAGCACTGCCAGCACCCGCCTCAATTCGCAATACGCTTTCTCGCCCATTCGCAATTATTTTGAATATTGTTCTAGTTAATGGCAACATAACCAAGACCTAGCACAACATAGGCGTTGTGTATATCGTGGTAGTTAAATCTTGGGTATTTTAGTTAACAATGAGTAGTTAAAGAATGGTTGTGTACAACGGGGTTAGAGCTACATGGTATAGTCCGTTCAGACGCTGAAAACTCGCTTATTGTCAGAGAGCGAATCAACTCCCTAATCTCAATCCGGCTTGTCGTGAGTGTCATAATTGGATCTCCTTAGATTTAGATTTAGGGCTATACATCAGTCATGCAAAATCACCCTCGTTGCTTTACAAGGGGTTCATGTCTGCGTTCGTAAGTACTGAGTACTTTTTAATTTACTCAGCACTCATGACTTATAACTCAGTTTTACGAAAAGACTGGTTGTGCTTCCTTAGACTCAGCTTTCTGCTTGAAGACGCTTGGTACTTCAGCGCTGAAAGCTTCACCTTGAACCACTTCTGAACGGGAACCATCAACCCCTACTAGAACATCGCCTGTGATAGTAGTGCGATAGAGGAGACGTTCGACATCCAAATGATCCAAATCTTGAGGAGCCAAATGCACGGTGGCGCGGTTGTCCCAGAAGGCGATATCACCGTTGTTCCAACGGAAGCGGGTGGTGTAGGCAGGTTTGGTGACTTGCTTAAAGAACAACTCTAGCAACAGTCTGCTCTCTTCTGGTGATACATCAACAATGCGGGAGACGAAGCCAGGGTTTACGAACAAGGCACGCTCACCAGTCTCAGGATGAACTCTGACGACTGGGTGAATAGAAACCAGGGGATTGACAGCAATGCGCTCGTCGAATTTGTTATTGCGGGGTTGATAACCGCCTCCATTGAAGCGATGTTCCGCTTTTAATGTATCAGCTAGCGATCGCAAGGGTGCTGAGAGTCCCTCATAAGCGGCAACAAGATTACTCCACTGGGTGTCACCACCGAAACTAGGGACATTAACTGCGCGTAAAATTGACGCTGCTGGTGGGTTGATCGCCGCCGTTACATCTGTGTGCCAAGGGCCGCCAGTGCGAAAACCATATTGCTTTTCATAGAGTCTACGGTCTACAGGTTTGATCTGGGGAAATCCCGGAACTGGTTCAGGCTCTCCCAAGGGATGGGCGAAAGTCACTTCGCCAAAACGAGATGTGAACTCGACCTGGGCAGCATGATCGATGTTTTGATCGCGGAAGAACACAACTTTCCACTTCAATAGCGCTTTGCGAATTTCTTGGACTTGATCCTCAGAAAGAGAGCGCGAAAGGTCTACGCCGCCGATTTCTGCACCGATGAAACCAGCTACCTGTTTAACTTCTATATGTTTGTAGCCCATTAGGATTCTCCAGAGTTTTATCTGTCGGGAGGTGTTCACACTCGCCTATTTCCTTGGGAATTTTGCCGATACTCTGATAGCAACATTCCAATGCTGGGAGTATAACTGAAATTATTATACACTATTCCGATAGATTTAACGTAGTATGCAGTTGCTAAATAGTAATTTCCTATGTTTTTCAGATAAATCCTCTTCTATAGTGATTCGATGTCAATGTGCAAAAGCCTTAGCTCAGACAGATGAGCGATGCCTGGGTAGTAAACTACGCGATTATTTGATAATTCTTAGTTAATCTAATTATTAGTAAACCATGATAAAATTTTCCTCATGAAAATTTGGCATAGACAACTAGGGAAAAGCATCAATAATATCACGTACCACCATTTACCCGCCTTTCGCTGGCGTAACTTTCGCCTGTTTTTCGGGGGACAGTTACTATCAATGTCTGGAACATTTATGACCCAGCAGTTAACTATTCCTTGGCTGGTATACGATTTGACTCAATCGCCTTGGTTGTTGGGAGTTGCAGGGTTTGTACAATTTTTACCTACGTTATTAGTGATTCCCTTTTCGGGCATATTGTCTGATCGCTGGAGTCGTCGTGACTTGTTAATGGTGGTACAGATATTGGGAATTAGCGTTTCTCTGGCTTTAACGATTCTCACCTTTACCAATTGGATTACCTTTCCTATCCTCTTGGTACTGAGTGCTTTCAATGGTTTGCTCAAGGGATTAGATATGCCCGTGCGCCATACAATCGTCACCGAAACCGTAGACGATCGCGCCGATTGGAGTAATGCGATCGCTTTGAATTCAGTAATGTTAAGTTCCTCTCTCGTCGTGGGTCCTGCTATGGGCGGGATTTTGATTGCGACACTAGGGGTAAAATATTGTTTTCTTTACGATACCCTCAGCTATATTCCTGCGATATTTACCTTGCTAGCGATGCGGCTGCCAGCCAGACAGATGCAACCCCTTACGGGCATTAGCGATACTTTGGAGAAATTGCGGGAGGGCTTTGAATATGTCTGGAAATTCCAGCCGATTAAAGTAATTTTATTAATGCTAGCGTTACATGGTTTCGTCGGGATGTCTCATGTCGCGCTCATGCCTGTTTTTGCAGCAAAGATTCTCAATGGGAACGCAACAACAATGGCTCACCTCAGTACTTCAGCACCGATTGGCTCGTTGTTTGCTTGTTTGTATCTAAGTGTCAGACGAGGGATTGTAGGCTTAGAGCGTTTGATTGTAGTTGCTCAAGTTTTGATTGGGATGAGTTTGATATTCTTTTCACTCTCGCGTCAAGTTTGGCTATCTATAATTATTCTGGTATTTGTAGGCTGCTTTTCTATCCTCAACATTACCAGTAGTAATATGATTATTCAAACCCTAGTTACCGAGGATAAGCGCGGACGGGTAATGAGTTTTTATGCCCTAGCAATGGTGGGTACAATGCCCTTTGGAAATTTGTTAGCTGGGACTTTGGCAGATAATTTTGGTGCGACTAATGCCTTGATTGTCTGTGGTAGTCTGATTATTTTAGGTGCGCTCTGGTTCTCTGCACAATTGCCAGCAGTAAGCCGTTGGATTGCTCGGTGAACAAGTCGCTTCTCTTTGTACAACAAAGCAGACATTTGGAAAATAAGCATCTTCCACCATACTTTAAAAGTGTAGTGGAAGACGATCAATTACATCAACCTGGCAGAAGAAAGTTGCATTTATAGCTCAATACAGTTCAGTTAAGTTAAGTTAAGTTAAGTATTTCTTCCTCTTCCTCCTTTGCGTCCTTCTCTACGAGACGCTACGCGAATGCGGTTCGTTAAAAAATTGAATTTGACAAAGAGTTAAGCCTTAACTAAACCGTATTGACTTATAGCTGATAGCTGATTTTTTCATCCCAAGGGGCAGGTTTGCTAACTTGCTCCCATATAGGACTATACAAGGCTTCATGTAGTTCGCGTGCTAGTACCACCAAACCTGCATAACCAGCGTAAGCATGGTGACGTTCATGGTTAATGTCTAAAAAAGGGATTCCCGTTTTGAGTGCTGTATATTTATTGCCAGCCCCAGTAATCAATACATCAGCTTTTGTTTGGTGTAATACCTTTAATAAAGCCTGGGGAGTTGTGTCAGACAAAAGCATTGCATCTGCACCAAGATATTGTTTAATTTTAGCTTTCTCCTCTTCTGTTGTTTTGCCATCTGTAGCTGCAATAACCTCCATTCCCAAGTCTTGGGCTGCTAAAATAAGCGACCAACTTTTCACACCACCAGTAGAAAGAATAATTCGCTTACCTTTTAAATCAGCAAGGTAAGGAGCTAAAGCAATATCTAGAGCAGCATTTTCTTGGGCAATTAACTTTTCTGTACGTTCTTGCAGTTCACAGGCAATAACACTATCTCCCAAGGATATACTTAATTTGTCCGCAACATTTCGCAAGCAATCGTTTAAGTTGGTCGCACCATAGAACGATTCTTCAATATAAGGAATTCCATAGCGTTCCGCCATAGTTTGTGCCATTTGTATAGCTACATTTGAGCAAAGAACTACATTTAATTTGGCGCGATGAGCATAGCAAACTTCTTGATAACGAGCATCACCTGTAATTTTAGAAAGAATGCGAATCCCCATTTTTTGGAATAATGGTAAAATATTCCACGTTTCACCGGCAACATTATAGTCACCAACAATATTAATATCGAATGGTGTGGTAAATTCCGGTTCGGCTGTACCAATGACAGCATTCAATAAAGTTTCATTACCGATGCGATTCCCTAAATTTTTACTACCAAGAAATCCAGGCGCATTTACATAGATAACTGGGATATTAACTTGTTGTGTAGCAAGTTGGCAAACACTATCAATATCATCACCAATCAAAGCAGACAGACAAGTAGCATAAACAAAAATAGCGGCAGGATGATAGCGTTGAGCAACAGCCACAATCGCTTTGTACAGTTTCTTTTCTCCACCAAAAACGATATTACCTTCACTAAAGTCAGTAGTAAAAGCAGTTTGGTATAATTGTGAGCCTGATGATAGGCTGCCATGAGTTGCCCAAGGATTGTGAGTACAAGAAACAGCACCATGTACTAAATGAACAGCATCAGTAATAGCTCCGACAGAAACCATCGCTCCATCAAAAGGGCAATTTCCTTGGGTTGAACCTGGTTGTGGTGGTTTTGTACAAGTGAGTCTTTTCTGACCAGTATATTTTTTCTGGTTAGATTTGCAAGGTGTTTCACTAAGTAGTTCGTTAATTTTTACTTGAGTGTTTTTCATGCTTTTCCTCGTGCTAAAAATCAATACAACACAGCCAATAATCCAGCCAAAAATGAGGAGTTAAGAGTATTGTTTTCTCTGTGTCTCCTATTTTTATTACTTACCAATTTTGCTGCCTAGTCTCCACTCGTCTTTATAGATTTATAGATGCTGGTAGACAAAGTTGATTGAGACTGATTTCTGAGAAACTACAAAAAACAGCAATTGATGCACTAGTATTTCAGATAAAACAAGCAACTCCTCTGATGCATCCTGTATTTTTAGAAAGGCTTGTTATGGCAGCCCTCGCATGAGTTACATCTTCGCCTGTAGCCCCTCACCGCAACGAGATGTAACTCACTCAGACGATAAACACTATAATTCTTTGGCTAGTGTTAGCTTATCTAAATATTAGTATAGCTAACAATGTGTAAAATCAAGTATTGTTTTGAGATTTTTAGAATATAAATTATTAGATAATTAAACCTCGTCTACCTTGAAAACCGTAGTTTTGTAGGTTGGGTGCAGCGTTAGCGTAACCCAACATAAAATTTGGTGGTAATGTTGGGTTGCGTTTCACTCCACCCAACCTACATAAATATATCTTTTAAAAAACTCTAGGTTTCAACATAGATGAGGTTTAAACATGATAATTTACACACATATTTTCTATGTAACTTATGTTCTCTTTTATTATCCAAGGTAAGAAAATTATTTTTTACTAATAGTATTTTAGGTATTTAATTTAACTAAAATAGCAATTTATTCAGGGAAGTGTAGCCTTAATTATTTTAGAATACTCTAAATCTATCGATAAAGAGAACTATATTCAAAACCTTTCTTGAAATTTGAAAAGTATACACTATTTGAACTATGGGCTTTAGCCACAGCCCTGGTTGGATTGACGGTGGCGATCGCTTTGCAGATCCGAGAGATTTTACCAACAGTCCCCTCTGCCAAACATTTCCTGATTTCCTGTTCCATATTTCTCATCTATATGCAATTATTAATATTATAGCTGTTAACTCCGGTAAATCGATTGATATATAGTGTATTGTATCCTAGCTTTTGCAAAGCAATGCTTATAGCTCTGCAATACTCTAGGCAAATCAATGTCAAAAGGCTATAGAAATATCACAACCATTAAGCATCCCAACAAAAACTAGAGCAAACCGTATGACGAAATATGTAAATCTTGGCAAAACTGGACTCAAAGTATCCCGTATTACACTAGGCACTATGACTTATGGTTCGCGTAAATTGCGCGAATGGGTATTAGAAGAAGAAGAAAGTCGTCCATTTATCAAACTGGCTTTGGAATTGGGGATTAATTTCTTTGATACCGCCGATGTCTATTCTTTGGGTGCTAGTGAAGAAATTGTCGGACGAGCGCTGAAGGACTTTGCCAAACGGGATCAAGTTGTGATTGCTACTAAAGTACATGGCAAAGTCGGCGATGGGCCTAATGACCGAGGACTATCTCGCAAACATATTTTTGACAGCATTGATGCTTCTTTGCGGCGGCTACAAACTGATTATGTAGACTTGTACCAAATTCACCGTTGGGACTATGAAACACCAATTGAAGAAACCCTAGAAGCACTGCATGATCTTGTCAAAGCAGGTAAAGTCCGTTACTTAGGAATTTCTAGTGTTTACGCATGGCAGTTTGCTAAAGCTCTTTATACAGCAGACATTCACGGCTGGACTCGTTTTGTATCAATTCAAAATCACTACAACCTAGTTTATCGGGAAGAAGAACGAGAAGTGATACCCTTAGCTTTAGATCAAGGGATTGGGATTATTCCTTGGAGTCCCTTGGCGCGGGGCTTTTTAGCAGGGAATCGCAGTAAGTCAGACCATGACCAAACACTACGGGCAAAAACTGACGAATTTGCTCACAATCTCTACTATCAAGATTCAGATTTTAAAGTAGTCGATCGCGTAGTTGAATTAGCCGGAAAACGGGGTGTGAAACCCACACAAATTGCCCTAGCTTGGCTATTGCATCAACCAGGTGTAACATCTCCGATAATTGGCGCTAGTAAGATAGAACATCTTAAAGAGGCTGTGGAGGCGGTGGATTTAGAGCTTTCTGATGAAGAGCGCAAATTTTTAGAAGAACCTTACACACCCCATCCTATACTAGGGCATCAGCACCCATCTGGAAATCGCCCATAGAGTAAGGGACTTCCAAGAAATAAATTATCCAAATAAACGAACCACAGAGACAAGGCAGCGCGGTCTTGGGGGTTTCCCCCATGAGCGACTGCCGCACAGAGAACACAGAGAGAGGAGGAATAGAGAGAGTTTTGGAACATTTTTTTATTTGGAAGTCCCTTAGAATTCACCCAAAATACAACGCTAGATATTTTGAGGTTGAATTTATCAGCGAAGAGACAAGCGAAATTTATTCAGCCAGGGGAGTGTCAATCAATCTTGCATTATCCTGCCTTACCCTATTCAAAATTCTAAGTTGTTGAGTTGGATCTTTGTCAGTGCCTCCCATTTTGCCATGATGCCAACCCATGTTACGGGTGTAACTACCCAGCAAGTTTTGGGTAATTAACTGTTCTGTATTAACCTCATCATCCAGTTCGGCATAAGGCGATACATAAAGCGCATCAACAGGGCAATACAACTCGCACAAAAAACAAGTCTGGCAATCTGATTTACGAGCAATTACGGCTATTCCATCGTCTCCAGAATCAAAGACATCACGCGGACAAACTTTCACGCAGATATCACAGCCGATACAGCGATCGCTATTAACAATTTCAATCATTACGCTACCTCTTGCAACTGATTTTCTGCGGCGACAACCACAACATCATCGATACCACTGGTAAATATTCTTCTTGTTTGTTGCACGTCAGTTTTTGTAAAATCTGTGCGTCGGTGCATTCCTCTACTTTCTTTACGTGCATCCGCACTCGCCCAGATCCAGCGAGCTGTGGCCGCCATTGCCGCAGCTTCCCGTGCGCGTAGAGCATTGCGACCTTCACCTACTAGATAATCGCTAATATCTGCCCATACTGCATCTAAACGTTGACGTGACAGCGCTATCCTCGCTCCAGAACGAAAGAAATTAACATCAAGCGGCAAGGTTTCAGCCTGAATAGCACTAATCGCTTCCGATATTAGCTCATCCTCTAGCGGCTGTTTACGGGGACGCAAACCTGCTTGACCTAAACCACGAACCAAGCGTGTCCCGGCTTTGTCGCCTAAAGAGGTAGCAAAAAGTGCTGCTGCGCGACCACTCCAAGTCCCACTGGCAATCGCCCAGGATGCATTAGGGCTTCCCCCTCCTGAAACTGCCCCTGTAAGATTTTCCCGAGAGGCTGCATCACCGGCGGCATAAAGTCCCGGCACTTTTGTAGCGCAATCATTGTTGATGATTTCCAGTCCACCTACGCCGCGAACAGTTCCTTCGGAGCGTAGTGTCACTGGGAAGGGTTGCTGGAATGGATCTAAACCAATTCTCTCAAATGGTAGAAAGCAGTTAGGTTGACCCTGGCGCAACCATTCATGTTCGATAGGGTTGCCGCGATTCATCAGGGCATACACTTTTTCACCCGCAATCAACTGGCGTGCAATACGTACAGCTCGGTCTTCTCCAGTTTCCGGTAAGGGAGAGCCATCCTCCAAATAAAAACTGGCGAAGGTAAAGGTCAATCCCTTGGTGACGGAAGTATGAGCCGGTGACAAGCCATATTGCGAGGAAAATTCCATTCCAGATAGCCTGACTCCTGCCTCTGCTGCCATGAGATAACCATCACCGGTATTACCATCGCAACCTAGTGCATGAGACAGAAAAGCGCATCCGCCAGTCGCCAGCACAACGGCACCTGCTCTGACTTCCCAACGATTCCCAGTGCGCGGATGAATACCTGCTGCACCTGCGATCGCACCATCGGCCCAAAGTAGTTCGAGTGCGGGATGATGGTCAAGAATGCGTACACCAGCTGCTCCCGCTCTTTGGCGCATGAAGCGCATATAATCTGGCCCGCGCAAGTTAGCACGGTAGGGATTGCCCTGCTCATCAAAAGGAAAAGGATAGCCGTTATCCCCTAAATCATCTAAACCTATTTGTGCCTGCTCAATCACACGCTGCAACCAACGGCGATCGGCAAGTCCTGATGAGCGAAACAGCCGACGCTCAATTTCTGCATCACGTTCTGCGCCTTTGGGAAGATACCATGTCCCAGTATTGGATGGAGCCGTTGCCCCTGATGTACCGCAATACCCCTTATCCGCTAGGACGACACGGGCACCTTGCTTTGCTGCTGAAAGTGCTGCCCAAGTGCCAGCCGGCCCGCCACCCAGAACTAAGACATCAGTGGTAATTACACTCTGTGCTGCCAAGGCTTGAAAAGTTTTTGTATTCATGTCATCGCTATATAAATTTGTTTAGTAGCCTGCTTCCTTATTGACTACATTTCGTAAAGGCTTATTGCCTCGGTAACGCTCTAAGTTATCAAGGAACAAGTTTGCAATGCGTCCTTTTAATGCTGGGGAAATTGCGGAAGTATGGGGTGTAATAAAGAGGTTAGGCAACGACCATAGAGGACTTTCTGGCGGTAGTGGTTCAATAGAAACTGTGTCTAATCCTGCACCTGCAATCCAGCCTTCAGTGAGAGCCTTAGTTAATGCTGATTCATCTACAACTGCACCGCGACCGACATTAATTAAATAAGCGTGACTGGGTAGCGATCGCAGTACAGCTTCATCAATTAAAGCTTTGGTTTCTGGTGTTAGAGGTGTCGCCACAATTATATAGTCAACCTCTGGCAACAGTGCGTGCCATTCATCTGCACCGACGATTTTATCAAAATTTGGTAGAGGTTCAGGACGACGACGACCACCCCAAACTCTCGCCCCAAATGGTTTAATACGAGCTGCGATCGCCTGACCTATGTTTCCAGTACCAAGAATTAACACAGTTGAATTTGCCAACTCTGGCAGCACTAACCAACTTTTTCGCCAAGTACGTTGGTCGTGAGCAGCTTGCAATTGCCGTAACTGTTTGGCGTGATAGAGGATCAAACTTAAGACAAATTCCGAAATCGGAATTGCATGAACCCCCGCGCCATTAGTCAGAGTAATATCGTGTTCGAGAAAAATCGGTGTCAAAATGTGATTGACACCAGCACTAGGAGTCTGTTGCCAACGTATTCCAGGAGCAACCGCCAGCACCTTATGTAGAGTGGTTGGCTTTAATTTGAACCCATTGAGATAAATTTCCGCATCACTAGCATCACCATCAAAATTACCATCACTATCTACCCGCACAAATTTTGTATCCGATGGTAAGTGTGGCTCAATCTCGGCAGTAAGTTCTATCGGTAAAATTAGTTTGACCACGGGTTAATCCTTCACGCTAAATAGTCAATGGGCATGGAGAAATGCAAGCAATATATCTAGGACTTACGCAAAATATCTCTCAAACTCTGATTTCTCCGTGTTCTCTGTGCCTCTGTAGTTCGTTATTCCGTAACTCGTGCGTAAGTCCTAATATCAAAGGAAGCGATCGCCACTGAAAATATAGTACTATAAATCGATAAATTTACCGTATTATACAATTAATCAACAAAGTTGTTTCTCTCCTGCAATGCTGGATTGCTCATGCTAGCTCACTATTTACATCTAAAAATCAATGAAAGCCTAGATTGTTAGCTTTGCTAAGTTTTTTAAAAAAAGGCTAAAAGTTTCCGTTTCTTAATCCTAGTTATCTTCAATTGACAACTTACTGAGTATCGATAAGGAAATTCATTAAAATGACGCAGAAACTTGCCCAAACGCAATACCCTGTTCATGACTTGATCCAGAGTCGTTGGAGTCCTAGAGCTTTTGCCGATCGCTCAGTTGAGCAGGATAAACTACTCTCATTGCTAGAAGCAGCTCGTTGGGCACCTTCTTCTTACAATCATCAGCCTTGGAGCTTTATTGTTGCTACCAAAGATGACTCAACAGAATACAATCGTCTACTTAGTACCTTGGTTGAGTTTAATCAAGGATGGGCGAAAAATGCTCCGGTACTGATACTTGCAGTCGCTAAAATCCTTACTGACGACGGGAAAACAAACAGACACGCATTTCATGATGTCGGACTGGCTTTAGAAAACCTGATCCTTCAGGCGACTTCTCTAGGTTTATTTGCTCATCAAATAGCGGGATTTAATGGAGATACCGCGAGAGAAATATACCAAATTCCAGAAGACTATGAGCCTGCAACTGTGGTGACAGTTGGTTATCCTGGCGATCCCCAAAGCCTCCCTGATGGACTACGCGATCGCGAACAGGCTCCCCGTGTCCGCAAGCCGTTGAAAGAATTTGTCTTTACTGGACAGTGGGGACATACCTCAGCCTTATTGAAAGACTAAAGATCGAGGCTGAAGTATGTAGATACGTTCGACATACTCCAAAGCAGAACGCGAAGAAAATTAACAAAGAAGAATTACTATATGACCCAAGAAAATTGGGCTGCGGTCGATCGCTATATCACCGACTTGTTTGTTCAGCCCGACCTCGCCCTGGATACAGCGCTGCAAACTGCTGCCGATGCAGGGCTACCACCGCAGAATGTGTCACCTAATCAGGGCAAACTGCTGTTGCTATTAGCGCAAATCCAGAAGGCGCACACCATCCTAGAGATTGGTACACTGGGCGGTTACAGCACGATTTGGCTAGCGCGATAGCGTAAGCGCTGCTGCAAGCAGTTCGCTACCTGCTGACGGTCGCTTGATCTCGCTGGAGGCTAATCCAAAGCACGCTGAAATCGCCCGTAGTAACATTGCACACGCTGGTCTGTCCAACCTCGTAGATATACGTCTCGGACGGGCGCTGGATACATTGCCACAGATCGCCACGGAAGGACACGATCCATTTGACCTAATCTTTATTGATGCTGACAAGCCAAGCAATCCCGATTACTTGGCTTGGGCGCTGAAGCTTTCCCGTCGTGGTAGCTTGATTATTGCCGATAATGTTGTCCGTAATGGGGCGGTGGTCGATGCTACTAGTAGTGATAGTAGTGTGCAGGGGATACGCCGCTTTAACGAGCTACTGGCAGCAGAACCGCGTGTGAGTGCTACAGAGATCCAAACTGTGGGTAGTAAAGGTTACGACGGCTTTGCGATCGCGATCGTGACTAGCGACTCTTGAGTAGCAGAAGCGATCGCCCGTTACATCGGCTGTCTTTCCCATACTTAAAGACTTGTATTCACTAATAACCCATTCCAGATGAGCAGATCGAAGCAATTGAAACTGGGTGCATTCATGCGCCCGGTCAGCATACATACAGGCGCTTGGCGCTATCCTGGGGCTTTGCCTGATGCTAATTTCAACTTCCCAGCGCTGAAACGATTTATTCAAAAACTAGAACAAGGCAAATTTGACGCATTCTTCATGGCCGATCACTTAGCGGTGCTGAATATGCCAGTCAACGCGCTCAAACGCAGCCATACTGTCACATCCTTTGAACCTTTCACCCTACTTTCTGCCCTTGCCAGCGTCACCGAACACATCGGGCTGGTAGCCACCGCTTCCACGACTTATGACCAGCCTTACCACATCGCTCGTCGCTTCGCGTCTCTCGACCATATCAGTGGCGGTCGCGCTGGCTGGAACATCGTCACCACAGCCAATCCAGACGCAGCCCTCAACTTTGGATTAGAAGAGGAGGTAGAGCATGATGAACGCTATCGGCGGGCTAGAGAATTTTATGATGTTGTCACAGGTCTTTGGGATTCCTTTGCTGACGATGCGTTTATTCGGGACGTGGAAGCAGGGATTTATTTCGACCCTGCAAAGCTTCACGTTCTGAATCATCAGGGAAAATATCTCTCGGTGCGAGGGCCATTGAACATCGCCAGACCTGTCCAAGGTTGGCCGGTAATCGTTCAGGCAGGCGCATCCGAAGCCGGGCGGCAATTAGCTGCCGAAACCGCCGAGGCTGTGTTTGCACCTGCAAGTAATCTGGAGGCTGGCAAAGCTTTATTTGCAGACATTAAGGGACGAGCGCAGGCAATCGGACGTGACCCAGACAGCATAAAAATCCTTCCAGGTGCTTTAGTCATCGTGGGGGAAACCGTCGCAGAGGCACAGTCCAAGCGTGTTTATTTGGATAGCCTAGTACATTATGACAGTGGAATTGCCAGCCTAAATAGTGCTATTGGCTACGATGTTTCGGGTTTTGACCCGGATGGACTCTTGCCAGAAATCCCACCGAATAACGGTGGTCACTCTTCACGAGAAAGAGTAATCGCCTTAGCGCAACGTGAAAACTTGACTATTCGACAACTGGCGCAACGCATTGGCAGTTACGGCGGGTTGGCTTTTGTGGGCACACCCCAAACCATCGCTGATGAAATGGAAAAATGGCTGATTGAGGAAGGCTCTGACGGTTTCAACATCATGTTCCCTTTTATCCCTGAAGGGCTGAATGATTTTGTCGATAAAGTTGTGCCGGAACTCCAACGCCGTGGGATTTTCCGCCAAGAGTATGAGGGTACAACGCTGCGCGAAAATCTTGGTCTGGCGCGCCCTGCTAATCGCTTCTTCCAAACCAGTCTGGTGTAAACAGACTTTTCACGGGATCTGAAAAACCCCACTTCCATTCTTCTTCCCTACAAGAAGAAAGGCTTTGAATGTTTCCCCTTCCCTATGAGGGAAGCTACGGTGTATACACAAGTCCTAAAATCCTTGCCTGGTAAGATGCAAGCCTTAGTAGGCAAGCTTTTGAGCTTATCAAGCTGATTATCAATAGTGTCAGCTTATTGATAGAGGTTTAACGGAAAATCAAGGATTTTAAAAATAATTTTCCGTTCTTTTCCCTCTATTTGATTCTCAATCCGACTTGTGTATACACGGTAGATGAGGGAAGGGGGTTAGGTTCCAAGTTCACTTTTCCATATAACGTGAAAAGTCAGAGTGTAAACTGCGATCACTAGTATCACACCTATTGTTTCTTTTTACCACTTGTATCAATAACACTGTCATCCTCGCTGCTTGATTTTTAAATTAGCTTGTGGTAAAGTCTGTGCAATTATAATCTACTGTAAACCGACTGACTTACAGTGGATTATTTAGGTGAGAGAGTTAGTAAACAGAATCTAACCGCAAAATAAAAAATTTCCCATCTTCAACTTTTACATCATTCCAAAATCAGTTTTTTAATTAAAGCTTGTATTTTAAACCCCAGAAAATTGGTAATACATCATGTTAGCAATATCTAGAAAACGCAACTTTCTAATTTTATTAGTAGCTGGAGTATTTACTCTCTCCACAACTTTAGTAAGTTGTAAAGCACCAGATACACGAGAAAAGGCAGCAGTCGCAGCTCCTAATGGCATTAAGACAAAATTGTTAAGAATTGGCTATTTTACTGCTGCGGATATCACCAAAAGTAGACAAGTTTTAGAGAAACGCTTGAATCCCTTGGGGATTCAAGTGCAGTGGGCGCAATTTACAGCTGGGCCACAGCTTTTAGAAGCAATAAATGTGGGCAGTTTGGATGTCGGTGCTGTTGGTGAAACTCCACCCATATTTGCCCAAGCAGCTGGTATTCCTTTTGTTCTTCTTGCTAATACTATACCGGGTACTGGTGAAGGTTCGGCGATCGTAGTACGCGAAGACTCCCCCATCAAAACTATAGCTGATTTAAAAGGTAAAGGAATTGCCTTTCAAAGAGCTACTGCTAGTCAATACTTTGTCGTTAAAGCTTTACAAGAAGGAGGACTAGAGCTAAAAGATGTCAAACATCTCAATCTGATAGCACCAGAAACTCGTGCAGCATTATCGCGTAAGAGCATTGATGCAGCTGTGCTAGGCGACCCCCACCTGGCTATATTTCAGAAAACAGAAAAAGTTCGGATTATTCGTAATGCTAAAGGACTTTCAACCCAAGGAGGCTATTGGATAGCTGCACGTAGCTTCGTGAAAGAGAACCCTGAGGTAATAAAAATTGTCCTTGAAGAAGTCCACAAATTAGGCGAATGGTCTAAAGCAAATACGCGAGAAGTTGCCGAAATTGTCGGGCGTGATACCAAGCTTGATTTACCAACCTTAAAAACAATAGTCAATCGTCGGCGTTTTGGCATCAGACCGATTACCGATAAGGTTATAGCAGGACAGCAAGAGATATCTGACTTGTTCTATAAGCAAAAATTTATCACTAAAAAGATTAATGTCAAGGATGTAACACTTACTCCTGAAGAATATGCTGCTATACTCCCGGCAGAAATCAAGCCCTGAGAATTTGCAGTGAACATTAAGCCTGAAAAAATTGACAATACATTATGCTAACAGGATCTAGAAAACGCAACTTTTTAATGTTCTTGATGGCTGGAGTATTTACCCTAATTTGTAATTGGAGAGAAGGGAACGAGGAATAGTTTCGTAGGGTGTATTATCGCTGTTCTCGTAATGCACCGCAAATCTTGGTGGTGCATAGGGCTAATTTCTATAATCGCATCCTATTAAAGTATGAATCAATCTCAAAATTGAAAATTCGATGGCAGATGAAAGAAGTCAGTTAAGAAGCACTTTTAATCAAGTAGCACTGTTGTATGACCAAGTTCGACCAGGATATCCAGAAGCGCTTTTTGACGATGTGGTGTCTCTATCGAGAATCAATCCAGGAGGAAGGATATTAGAGATTGGTTGTGGTACTGGTCAAGCAACTGTACCCTTTGCCCGCCGGGGTTATCGTATACTCTGCATTGAGTTGGGTGATAATCGTAAGTTACAACACAAGAAAGCTGCAACGACTTAGGCGACCACACTTTGATCTACTTATTAGAATTTTAAGTTATAAGATATAAGATAAGAAATTGCTAAGAAAAAATTTTTATCAATGGCTATAAATAATCGCTGTTAAGGATTACAACCGCCAGCGCTGCCTAATCTGCTTGCGCGGTAATGGCCTTGACAGATTTCTAAATGTATCAAATTTAGTTGTACTAAACTGTGTAGCTGATAAACGTCATCCTTTTTTATTTCAAATGAAACTACAACCAATTGAACATCAACACTTGAAAGAATGCACGGACTTGTTTGTTTCAGTCTTTAGCAATCCTCCTTGGAATGAAAGCTGGGAGATTGAATCAGCTTTTAACAGATTGGAAGATTTTTATAATATGCCAAGGTCACACAGTGTTGTTGCCATTTTAGAGGAGAGAATTCTCGGTTTTGCTATTGGTTATATTGAAAGATGGCATCAAGGTAACAGCTTTTACCTGAAGGAAATGTGTGTTGAATCCACTAACCAACAAAGCGGAATTGGCACAAAAATTATGGATGTACTTTCCCAAAATTTAGTGGAGAAAGGTGTCAAAAAGATTTATCTATTGACAGCGCATGATAGTTTAGCCTCAGCGTTCTATTCAAAGTGTGGGTTTTGTAATAATTCCAAAATAATTATGATGTCAAAAACATTGTAATAGACTACAGATAACTCTCTACATTTAATTTTTCAATTGAAATTCCCTATCCAGAAAGGATATTGATTTTGATTTGAATGATTTTATTTCATAAATTAATTATATTTATTTTATTAGTGAAGATGCATCAGATATAGTTTAGGCTTTGGGGTTTGAATGTGCTGCCAAATTTTAGAGAATTGGTGTAATAGCTTGAGTGCTGAAAGAACCAATGGTTCCCAAAATTAACCTGCCCTGACATCAAGTTTTATAGCTGGGGCAATAAGATTGTATTTTTTACACAAGCGATCGCCGCCATTGTAGTAGTCTGTGCTACTTCACGACAGCCTTGAGCGATCCGCATGTGAATACTCCGTCGTGTCTAAATATAATACATCGGGCTTTGCTGTGCGCGAGTTTCTCTTTCCTGGCACAAGTCTTGGAGTGTATAGCGACCCAAAACTTGAATTGAGGCAGCGTTAGCTTGCTCCCACACTTCATAAACCAGAGTCTTTTCTAGAGTCGTCACCCGTGCAATAGAATCCCTAGAGGTAAAAACCTCGTCACCTTTTTCAGATATTTCTGGGGACATCCATTCGATGCAGTAGAACCAGGAATCGCAAATCAGTTGGATGCCCTGGACAATCCTTGCTGGTGGCCCATCGCCATGAAACAGAAACTCGACTAATTCGCCCAGGCTGAACACAGGTTTTTCTTTGGTAACTAATTGTAAGTTGCCTATACCAATGATTTCACGTCCTAAAACAGTTAGATTATCGTTGCTAGAGACAATCTCATAACTCCAGCCTTTAGCTGACCACTCTACACCGCAACAGTAACCGAAAGATTTGGTGGTAGTGACGTAGACTTTCTCCAACAGGGAATCTCTTTACCCCAAGGTGGTGAAACATACCAGCAAGTTTCTAGATTCGGGACTTGGTTAATCATGCTTATGCCTCCTGACAGGACAGTAGACAGCACAAGTAATCAATTCGTTTCCATGCCACAGCAGCTTGCCTTGGAGAACAACTCAAACCATAAGCGCGACGGGCATCATAATTACCCTTAATTCCCTTGGCTACTCCAATGGGAACCCCAAAAGCCACCTCACGAATGCCGGGTTCAAAGCTTCGGTCTTCATGAGAGAGCCGTACTTGCGTAATCTGATTTCTAATTTGGTCTGCCCAGGGGGTCAAACCAATTCGCAATTCGCAATTCGCAATTAATTTCATTGCTTGATTTTCTCTTTAACTTTTCGAGTAGATGCAACTAAGATTTTTCCAATTTCTCTAGTTTCTTGAAGTAAGGATTCAAACTTGTTTTTATCAACCAATTCTGCCTCGATTAATATTTCTAACCAATATTCAGTCTCTCTTTCTTCTTTAAGCGCAATTTCTAATTTGCTCAGAAAATCTTTATCAGATTGGGCAGATTGAGCTTCTTTAACGTTTGCACCTATAGAAGTACCACTTCGGAGTAACTGTTTTGATAATGTTCGACAAACTCCGGGTTTTTCATCTAAAAAAGTACAAGCTTTAACTATTCTTATTGCCAAAGCTTTTGTTCTATCAGCAATACTAATTTTTTGATTCATTTCTTTTACTCCTAGTTAATAATTGCGAATTGCGAATTGCGAATTGCGAATTGATTCTTGGCAACGGTAGTTGGTAATATCTGCGTGGATTGGAATTCCTGGTTGTTCATGGCGCAATTGTGATTGAGAATAAGGGGAGATTTCGACAAATTGCTGGACTCGGAATTTGTGGGATAGACCTGCGGCTGATATTCCGTGGTGGCAGAGTCCGCCGATGCCGGAGAAAAGCGAGAGAACTGATTTCATGAGGCGATCGCACTCCTGACCAATTCATCGGGTACTTCAAAAATCCCCAATCGCCCAATGTAAGGAATCGGTGTTACCTCTCGCGGATTCTCCAGCTTCCAGTGATATTGCCCAGGCATCCCCCAGCCAGATGCAACTTGTGAAAACTTGCAATCAACTATTGTGACAATACCGATGACTTGGCCGCGACGTAGAGAGATTAGTTCTGGGATTACTACTAGTTCGCCAAGGAAACTTGGCGGGGTAAAGGGGAAGGGGGAAGGGGAAAGGGGGAAAGGGTTTAAATCCCTTACCCTTTTCCCTTTCCCCTTTTCCCAGTCCTCACTTAGCATTTTTGGGTTGGCAGACTACTACCCCCATCCCTTGGCAAAATTCTCTTGCTAGCTGATACTCTTTCTTGGTACAGGTTTTTGCAGCGTGAATCAGAATGTCGCCGCGATAATGAATGGGCCAGCCACGGTTTTCAATATCCTTTAGAGCATAAATAATTGCCCATGCCCAAGGCTGACGAACAGATAGCGCTTTCATGGGTTTTAATAATTAGATTTAGCTAAATTTTTAAACTGTCCAAATCTTTCGTCAAATAAGAGATTAACAGTCGTCTCACTACTAAACCGACTTTTCAAAACTGAGACTTCAAAAATGCCTTTTTGGGTGGTTTGTTTATCGTAATAATCTTCTCGGTATAAACCCAACATGACAGCAGCTTCTTGTTCAAATCCTCCCGATTCTCGAAAATCTGCTTTAGTTGGACGTTTTTCGGAACGTGAATCAACTTCTCTTTTTAATTGCGCCAAACCCAAGACAGCGCAATTGAATTGTTTAGCAATCGCCCTGAGTTGTTTCAAGATGGAGTCGATTTCTTGCACGCGGTTTTCGCCACGTTCACGGCGCATTGGTTCAATCAACTGCACATAGTCCACAATCACCAAACTGACTGAACCGCAACGAGCTTGTATATCTTGCAAATCACCCTTGATTTGTGATGTGGTGATTACAGGGTTGTCATTCGCTTGTTTGACAACAAGAGTGCTAATTGATTCAAAATCCACTTGAAAAATGTTCAAATCTGCTTTCATTTCTCCACTATTATAGCGGTCTGTTATATGCTGTTTAATTGCTGCTTTTGATAATCCAGTAGTCAGATGAATGTAAACTGATGATGTGATTTTTAACTGCTACTGTAACTATCGCTTTCATTCTTGTTATCCTAGAAATGCAAGAGTGTTTTAGTGTGGCGATTGTTACTTATTAAGCGGCAGTCGCTTTTTACTTTGATTGTCAGAAACCTTGAAATTACAGTACTTTTGTCATGTGTTTAGTACTCGCTAAATAAGTCTTTTTTATCACAAATGATTTCAAGATATTGCTAGTTGCTTGACTAAGTGAAAAGAAAGCTTTTGATGTTAAATATTGGTAATATTTGATGCTTTGCTAAGAACTTGGATCTTTAGATGAGCGTTCGCTACTGTGGTGGAAGTGTTGGCTCTATAGCCTTCCTCAAGACAGGAGACACTGTTCGGATTCGGGCATCCTACAGCAGGTGTTGGTGGGCGAAAAATAATTTTCTTTGACCAAGCCCTGACTTTCTTGACGATTGCAAAGGTCTGGGTTTGATAGCTACAATCGAATGGCACTAAGAAAACCTGAAACCTTTGTCTGAGGGAGGTGTGGGAGGATGAGGAAGAAATCTGGCTCCCCACACTCAAAAGCCAGTTAAATCACGGGTTTGCGCTTAACAAGCGTGCCATTCGGTATTTCCCTTACCAGTGACATCTGCTATTTGGGATGAAACGTTTCCCGTGGTTTGATCTACTGAACCGAAAGAAAATAGAACGTTATTGGTGCTAGGTGAGGAAGTTTTAGCAATGTTAGCTACTGTAGTATCGCTAACTAACATCATGGCAAATTTGCTTCCTGCCGTCATCAAAAACTGCTGTGGATCTTTATACTTGAATTTGGACTATGAGCGATCGCAGATAAAAAAAGAAGTGCAATGGTAGGTCAAAGCAATTCAAATTATTTCCTCGTAATCAACCCCCTAGATTGCTCCACCAAGCGAATAAACTCACCTCGATAGCCCTCCTGGTCTTCTCCCTTCCCTTGAGTTGCCAATTCCATTACCAAATCATAATTAGCATTCCCCTTATACTCAGAGTCACGCAGCACCATCCCAAAGGTCGCCACCGCCGCAGCAAATCTCAGGTTGGTGGAGGGGTCGGCTCTCAAATCATCATCTTGGATGGTTTGGGTAATTAGTTGACTGGTATTGTCCTGGGGCAACTTATAGCGCAGTTTTACCTGCATCAATTCATTGCCGTCAGCATCCGCGGCAGTTTCAGCAGAACGCTGATACCGCAATGGGTCTAATGTAGGCAGTTTCACATCGCTCTTCATGCCAGTGGGAATTATTTCATAAAGCGCTGTCACAGAATGACCAGCCCCAATATCACCTGCATCTTTCTTATCGTCATTGAAATCCTGGTTTTGCAGCAAGCGGTTTTCGTAACCAATCAAGCGATATGCCTGAACTTTCGCTGGATTAAACTCCACTTGAATTTTCACATCCTTGGCAATGGTAAACAGAGTTCCCCTCAAATCGTTAACTAAAACCTTTTTGGCTTCCAATAGGGTATCGATGTAAGCGTAGTTGCCGTTACCCTTATCAGCCAGTTGCTCCATTTTTCCGTCCTTATAGTTGCCAGTACCAAATCCCAACACCGTCAGGAAAATTCCCTGATCTCGCTTCTGTTCAATTAATCGCGTCAGGTCGGCATCACTGGAAACCCCGACATTAAAATCTCCATCGGTAGCTAGAATTACTCTATTATTACCAGACTTAAGGAAGCTTTGTTTAGCTATCTTGTAGGCCAGTTCAATGCCCTGACCGCCAGCAGTGGAGCCTCCAGCCTCTAAGCGGTCAATCGCCGCCAGAATTGTTGATTTTTGACTACCAGGAGTAGCAGGTAATACTAATCCAGCATTGCCAGCATAAACTACCAAACTTACCCGGTCTTCAGGACGTAGTTTATTTACCAGCAATTTCAGGGACTGTTGCACCAACGGTAATTTGTTGGGGTCATCCATAGAACCGGAGACATCAATCAGAAATACTAAGTTACTGGGTGGTAAGGTTTCACTCTCTAAGCGTTTACCTTGCAAACCCACCTGTACCAGCTTGTGTTGAGGATTCCAGGGAGCAGCAGCAACTTCAGTGGTGACAGAAAAAGGGCGATTGTCTTTTGGTTGGGGATAATTGTAGGTAAAATAGTTGATTAGTTCTTCAATTCGCACTGCATCCTTGGGTGGTAATTCTCCTTGAGTAATAAAGCGTCGCACGTTGCTGTAAGATGCTGTATCTGCATCAATGGAAAAGGTGGAAAGGGGGTCATTACCGACGCGATGAAAGGGATTATCCTCAATTCGGTTGTAGTTTTCTGTATTAAATCTTCTACCTGTTTGTGGCTCTGGGGCAACCCCTCCCCTAATTCCACCAGCTTGGGTTTTAGGTATGTACGCACGGTTAACAACTTGATTCTGCACAGATGAGCCAGACGAAATACTAAGGGATGGAGCCGTAGGTAAGGGTTGAGTCTTTCGGGTAGACTCGTCTTGAGTACGTTCTCTGGGAGCCTGAGTAGGAGTAGAATCTTGCAATTCATCTATCTGACTTCTTAGGGTTGCTAACTCCGGTGCGAATTCGGACTGCAAGCGTTGCAAAGTTTTCATATCCGCTTCGGTAACTATCTTGGGGTCAGTCGCTATTAGCTCATTGCTCCGATTCACACAGGTATTCAAGACTGTGGCAAACTCAGTCCGGGTTATCGCAACTGTACCAAAGTTTTGAACGGAGACGACACAACTATACTTTTGTATAAATGCCTGGAGTGCTTGGTAGTCAGGATGATTAGGTAGAATGGAGGTTGTTGGTGTAGAACTCTTAGGAGTTTGATTGACTGGAACCGCAACCGTACCAGACTGACGTAATGCAATTCCTACTGACGGTATCAATAACAACAGTGCTACAATACTGACTCGCTGCCACATTTTGGACGGAATCGGGTAAGACATGGCTAAATCCTCACACTAAATTTGTGTATTGGCTCAAAACCTCGTGGGATGTGTGGAAGCTTTATCTCTTTACTCCCGGTTCGCCCATTTTTTAATGAGTTAGGAAAAGTAGATAGTCAAAAGTATACCGAAGGACATATTCCCCAAAAGACTAGATTAGGTATATGTTCGCACTTATGACTACTGAACCCATAATCACAAACGAACGAGTCGATGATATACCTATACTTCTAACTCAAATAGAGCGTATGGGCGTACAATCGCTAATCGATAAACATTTTCCCAGACACGGAAATTGGCAAGGTCTAAGTCTGGGAAGTGTAGCAGTAATTTGGTTAGCACACATATTATCGCAAGCAGATCACCGTTTAAATCACGTCCAAGGCTGGGCTTCTAAGCGGTTAGAAACATTGAAAACATTTTTTGGAGAAGAGTTAGGTGAACTTGACTTGACGGATGATCGTCTAGAAGCCCTATTACGTTATCTTGACAGGGATAGCGACTGGTACTCATTTGAGTCAGAACTTGGAGGTAACTTGCTACAAGTGTACGATATCAAACCAGAGCGAGTTCGTATGGATAGTACAACAGCTTCAAGTCACTGTGGGATTAATTCTGAAGGGTTATTCCAATGGGGCCATAGCAAAGATCATCGTCCAGACTTGGCACAAGTGAAAATAATGTTATCGACATTAGACCCTTTAGGAATGCCAATTGCAGCTGAAATACTATCAGGGGAAAAAGCCGACGATCCGTTATACATCCCGGCAATTGAAAGAGTACGTTCAACGCTAAAACAGTCAGAGTTACTATATATTGGCGACTGTAAAATGGGTTCAATTGCGACGAGAACTCATATTGTATCTGGTGGGGATTTCTATCTTTGTCCTCTGAATGCAAAACAAGTCCCATCTAAACAATTAATTGAATATCTTCAACCAGTTTGGGATGGTAAACAAGAATTAACAACTATTGATTATGATTATGCTGATGGGAAAAATAAAGAAATTGCTAAAGGGTTTGAAATAAATATTTCTCAAACAACAAAGATTGATGGTAATGAATTGACTTGGAATGAGCGACAAATAGTTGTACGTTCTTTCGCAATCGCAGAAACAGAAGAAAAATCTTTACGCGACCGCTTACAAAAAACGAATAATGCCCTGGAACAGCTTAAAATACCTTGTCGTGGCAAGAAAAAGTTAACCACGATTGACTCATGCCAGTCTGCTGTTAATGCTATTCTCAAACGTTATCGTACCAGTGGACTTTTTAAACAAGACATTCAACTTAGTATTTCTCGAAAAATTAAGAGGCGATATCTTGATACACCTTCTCAAATAGTAGAAGAAACTTCGATAAACCTGGATTTTCAAATTGATGAAGATGCAGTTTTAAGACAAATTAAGTTGTTAGGCTGGCGAGTCTACGTTACAAATCAAACAAAATCTCTGTTATCTTTGAAACAAGCTGTTCGTGCCTATAGAGATGAGTATTTAACTGAACGAGGATTTGCTCGACTTAAAGGCTTTCCTTTATCTTTAACTCCAATTTATTTGCAGCGTGAAGATCATATTACAGGATTAATTCGCCTACTTTCAATTGGGTTGCGTATTTTGACCCTTTTAGAGTTTCAGGTTCGTCGCAATCTGGAGCAAAATAAGGAAAAGCTAACTGGACTTTATATTGGTAATCCTAAACGAGAAACTGCACGTCCTACTGCTGAGATACTTCTTGCTGCATTTAAGGAGATTACCCTGTTCTTAATTGAGGTTAAAAACGAAGTTTATGCTCATTTGACTGCCCTTTCACCCTTACAGCAACGTATTCTTGTTTTACTTGGGTTCCCAACTACTATTTACACTCAACTTGGTGGTCAATCTTTTACTCCTGAGTAGCCTTTCTTCTAACTCCCGAAAAAATGGGCGAACCGGGAGTCTTTAGACTAGGGTTGCTGACATTTGAAGTTTCCACTTACCTAGAATAGTCTTGAGTAGCCTGAGATTTCATAACCGTTGCAGTTTTGGTAACTGTAGTTGATCGAATCCCTTTGCACACATGGCACTGCCTCAAAATTTACGTGCTGGCAGACGCGATTTTAACAGAATTAGTGGGGCGATGAGCAGGAGCCTGGAGTACATTTATTGTTGATTACTTAAGCAGGCATATCCAAGTGTATTGGGAGGAACTGACCTTTTAGCGATCGCAATCTGTGCCGAAAAATCACCCTATCCATCCATTCAGTCCACTGTGGGGCATCTGTCAGCAGTTGAGCAAATCTGTCGTCTCCACATTCTCAAACTCCAGCATCGCGCCTCGACGCTCACCACTCTTGCCCAAAAAAATAATTGTATTGCCCATCTCTTCTTTTGAGCGATGGCGCTGTTTCGCCAGCCACAAGCAGAGGCGAAAAATGCTTTTAAAAACCTCTTAGTAAGAAACTTTAGAACTTAAGTTTTTACTCGGTGTAAGGCGAGTCGCAACTCTTGGAGACGCTGCGCGAACGCTCCAATTCAAAATTCAAAATTAGTAATTCAAAATTAATTTTGCATTTTGAATAAAAAAACCTCAGCGTCGCCCACCTTGGAGACTAACTGTTGGTAGAACTTGCCAACGCTGTTGAGTCCAAGGTGCATTTTCAGCTTCAGCCCAAACAAACCTTGTGGAGAAAGACTTTCAAGCTCCTGAGAATGAAAGGGGGATTGATTGCGATATGTTCAGTGAGTGGTGGGAGCGATCGCCTGAGTAGCTGTCTAATGAATTGTCGTTTCTGTCTCTTAGCAGAATGGCACTAAGACTCATGTGAAACCTCGCCAGGGCTATCTTGTTGGAGGTAAGTGTAGGGTGTAATGTTTCAGACAATTTCAATGCCAGTACGTCAAGGAGTTCAACATCTTCTTAATTCCCCACACCTGAACCTGCAACCCCGCACCTAAAAGCTAGAAATAGCAGGGATTTACGCTTTTCTTAGTGCCATTCCCACAGAATACGTAGTGTTGTGACTGGAACATTACCTATATCCGGTCGCATCAGGAGGTTTACCCGCCTCCTGGACTTCATGAATGTAGCGCCACGCATCGGGTTGAGAGCCATCAAGATCGGTAAAGCCATAAACCTGTGCTAGTTGCCCACTGGAAAGCGATTGGCCATTCCAGCGCACTACTTGTGGATCGCCAGCTAGATAAGCAACTGCACGCCCGACATAGTAGGGCGTTTCAGAAATGATGAAGTGTGGTTCTTTTGCTGTTGCGTCCTGCCAGTTGGCTTCACTCACTCCAAAATGATCGAGCATGAGTTCCGAGCGTAACCAGCCCGGAGTCAGCGCTACGGCAGTACATTGATGCGGTTTAAGTTCTTGCGCCAATCCCCATGCCATGCGAATTACCGAGGTTTTAGCAAGGTCATAGAACAGCGACAGCCGATAGTTTTTGCTGTTATATTCGGCAGTCCCATCGGTAATTTCGACTACCAATCCACCGGGTTTCTGGATCAACAAGGGTAATGCGAAGTGACTAGCGATCAAATGGGTGTCGATCGCCAGTCTCAGCATCCGTAATCCTCGCTCCAAAGAAAGCTCCCACACAGGCTTGTTGAACTCCGCCAGATATTCTGCACCAATATCGTTGACCAGAACATCCAGACGGCCATGTTCCTGCTCAACACGAGCAACAAGCGCCTGCACTTGTTTTGGGTCTAAATGATCGACTACAACCGCGATTCCTTTTCCACCAGCCTGGTTTACCAATTCCGCCGTTTCTTGGATCGTTTCAGGGCGGTTGTATTCCGAACGCACAGTAAGAGTGGTGCGTCCGGTGACATAAACGGTTGCCCCTGCTGCACCAAGTTCCACAGCAATACCACGACCTGCACCGCGTGTTGCCCCAACTACAAGCGCAATTTTATTCTTCAATAGTTGCATAATTGACCTCCTTAAATACTGCTAGGTAGCTTAAAGAAATCGATGACTCCAAACCATCTTTATGCAGCATAAGCTGAACTTCCTGACATCCCTTGTCATATTTAGGCAGTAAAGTAAAAAGTAGTTTCGATTGGTCTTGGGATAGTTATGCGTGCCGATCGCCTCCTCTCGATCCTGATGTTGTTGCAGGTTTATCGTCAGCTAACAGCGCGAGATTTAGCAGAACGATTGGAGGTATCTGAGCGCACCATCCATCGTGACATGGATGCCCTCAGTAGTGCCGGAGTTCCGGTGATGGCAGAACGCGGTAAAGGAGGTGGTTGGAGTTTACTCGACAGCTATCAAACTACGCTGACAGGACTTAACTTGGCAGAGATCCAGGCGCTGTTCTTGCCAAAGCCCGCAAACCTGTTAGCCGATTTAGGCTGGAGTCAAGCATTTGAAGCTGCTCTGCTCAAACTTCTGGCAGCAATGCCTGCCGCAAATCGTCAACAGGCAGAAATGGTTAGCCAGCGCATTCATGTCGATCCAACAGGCTGGCATCGGTGGGACGAGGAAATGTCGGCATTTGCGACTCTACAAACAGCGATTTGGCAAGAGCGGCAAGTAAACCTCAGCTATGAGCGCGGTAATGGCAAACTGGTCAAACGATTAGTCAACCCACTGGGATTGGTCGCCAAAGGCAATGTTTGGTATTTCGTTGCCTCGGTAGAGTCAGAGGTACGCTCCTACCGGATTTCACGAGTGCGGGATGCCATGCTTACAGATTACCCCTGTGTTCGTCCGGTTGAATTCAACTTAGCCGACTATTGGCAACAATCGATGGTTGAGTTCAAAGCCAATCTGCCTTACTATGGCGTAACGGTGCGTGTTGCTCCAGAGGTTATGCCTCGGTTACGCTATGCCGGATACTTTGCCCGAATAGAACAGATTAACTCGCCCGATGCCGATGGCTGGACTCGCGTCTGGCTGAGGTTTGATATAGAAGAAGCGGCTTGTGCTTATGTGCTGGGGTTCGGCGCACAGATGGAGGTAATTGAGCCATTAGAATTACGCGATCGCGTTTTGCAAGCAGCAAAAGAGGCGATATCACGCTATGCTGGACAATGAACAAGTGCATTGCGTTTTGAGAACTGTGCGATCACCTAAAGGTATGGCTAACGCTTCCGCTTGAACAACACCGCTCAGTTCCCGTCATCTCGACTCCTACAAGCACCAGAAGCTACTGCCATAATTCCTGATTTTAAAAGTTATTATCAGTAAAGGGAACTATGGATGGTAAAAATCTTTGGGCAGATGGGTAAAATTCTAACCTTGCTCCATAATCATCTGTAAGTGATATTTCTAATTCAATTTTTTGCTGATTTTTATCATCAAAGAGTAACTGGATTTGATATTCTGTCCAGAATTGCTCACTTAGTTCATCTTCTAGATCAAAAAGCTGTTCTTCATCGCCCCAGATATCTGACCAAAGGACTATCTGATTAGCGCGGAAATGATTTTGACCTTTGACATCTGCAATCACAAAATATACTTCGACATTTAAATTAAACCCAAACTCATCAAGCTCTGTTTCTTGTATCGCACATTTAACCACAACTAAGCTATCAGGGTTAACATTCACTACTTGCTGTTGGCGCTGTAACATTTCTTGAAATACCAAATCAGGTAGCAGCTTTGAACTCTCTTCGAGTACAATTTTTTGAGTTTCTGGTGAATAGCGAGTTTTTAATTCTTGGGTTATTAGATTTAAGATATCACCCGTGGCTAAATTGACAACTATTTTTTTATTTGTGGAATTAAGGAAACATCCATGATTAAGTAAATAATGTTTTTTAGCTGCCATGATTCTTTAAAAACCTTCTCTGCTTGAGTGATATCCTGATTTATCAAATAGCCTATCGTAGCAAGGCAATGACGATTGTCTTGCTTTTTCTTCTACTCAAAATCCGCATATTGCGGAGGACTAGCCCCGACTCGCTGAGTAATTTTAGGATATTTGCCTGATGGAACTGTGTCTGCAATGCTGATGACATCAATCTGATGCCACCAATCATCACCAAAATCGAACCAGTAACCAAAAGCATCATCTATAGATAAGCCCAAAGACGCAATTGAAGTACTAGAAACATCTCCTGTAGGCTTTGGTGTCAAATCGGAACTTGAAAATGCTTGTTTTATGCAATAGCGTCTTGCATTTGGATCTTGCGGCCCTTTTTCCTCCTACTTGAAATTCATATATATGTTCTTCTTCTCGGTCAAATGCTTTGAAGATGATTTTATGCAGATCCTGCAAAGTATTGCTGCTTTCAATTTCGATGGTTCTGGACACCACTGGATTTTCTGCTGCAAATTCCTCTGTAATTGGGCCATCAATTAAAAACACCTATAGCACATATAGTGCATTGGGAGAAGGGTTAGTCGCTTTTTTGGGAGCATTTTCTGATTTTTTAGTTTTAGCCATATTCATTACAGGAATTTAGCTCATCCAGCTCCAGTTTTCTAGGATTTTATCCTTTTGAGTCGGTTTGAGTTTTTGAAATCAAACCAGAACTGTTGCGTATAAAGCCACTTGCATCAATCATTATTGTAATTGACTGTAGCGTTTTGATTTACTCTGTTCCACGCAAGGCGGGAGGATTTCCAAACGCCCGTCAGAGATAATGAGAAGTTTGGCTTGTAATGAGGGTATAGCTATCTTGAAGTGGCAGACACACTTCGCAAGCAATAGTTTATTGGTCTAATACCAAGCTTGGGTGTAAATCAAGCCATCCATTCAGTCCACTGGGGCGCATCTGTCACCAGTTGAGCAAATTTTTTGGGTAAGATAAGATCCTCAAACTTCAGTATCACGGCGCAATGCTCATTAATTGTTGGCTGATTTTGATGATTTGCTCCCGCGAGTAAACCGTGGGGTTCACTCTCTGCTATCAACACATCCCCACTAATTTTTTTGACTATAATAAATAGTTTGACAGGATTAGCAGAGGAGGACAGATGGGCTGGGAACTCCAACTGAACGCGCTCCCCTCGAAATGCACCTTACTCGAAAACGTCGTTAGCAGTGATATTGATGTCGAATATCTTTCGTTTGTACGGAGGTATTTTAGCCTGCGCCGCGAACAGCACAGTCGGGTCAACAAATTTCCTTATGGTGAGGCTGAATATAAACAGTTTGTCGATGCCCTTGAGGAACTCGTCGAAACGCACTCTGGAATTGAGAATCGATACTGCGATCTTTCTAGGCGATTCGATTGGATAAAATGGTTGCTGATGAAATGCGCTCTCTCCGAAGAGGAGGAATCGTTGGCTGTCACTGCAATCACCGGCCAATCAAACGTGTTACCTTCAGCACGAAGCACACAAGGATTCCCCATCCGTTGGACTCCTGCCGACAAATGCGAGTTGATTCACATTTGGCTTAGTGGGATTACTGAAGAAGATATCAAGTCCAAGTACGCTCCGGTACTGATGTACGATGCACACCTTTACAAGTGGCACCAGACGAGGGATACTGACGAGGCATTTGGATGGATCGTCAGGGACTTCACGGCACTCAAGCGATTCTACGAAGATGTGGTAGATCATTCAGAGGCTGTTCTTATAGTTACCGACTGATACGCTTGGGTGAGACTGAGGAAAGCGCAAAAATCTTTGAGCCGTAAGCAAAAAGCTTCAAATTAGTATATTTTCAGTAATAAGCTTTGTAAGTACTGTATATCTAGCTAAGTACCTTTGTGTGTAAATATCAGTATTAGATGTTAAAGTCTTATAGCCAAATTTTATTGAACCTTCTACTAGGTATTACTGCCCTTGTTTCAATAGGTGTTAGTTTCCTTTGGTGGTATCCTTTGGAGTTATTAAGTCACGGCAGAGTTTATTACTTTTTGAGATTTTGAAGAAAGGTATCATTTTATCCAATAACAATATGCCATCATCTGACCAAACTTGTCTTTTGTCTAAGTACTTATAAGTTGGTACTAATGCACAACTGTGTGTCTCTACAGCTAGGGTATTGATTACACCTTCTCTTTAGCTGGGGTTGCGATACCGCGCTTAACTAGACTCGCTTCTAGTTCCTTAATAAATCTTAAGTCTTCCTCCAATAGAGGCTGGCTTTTGCTAGAAGAAAAGTCATTACTTACAGAGGGATTTTTTTCAAGAAAAGCAAAAGCTTGCCGAAATTGACGCGGATTTACAAAAATTAGCGAGTCAAAGTGACAGGGGATAATCTGCTGAAAATCCCAATTAGCAACTGTATCAGCCCAGTTGAGGACTTGTCTTGGTGCTTGTGGAAAAATAAGGATTTGCAGAATCGGTGCGACAAATGGCCGCCCCTGACCTTGTAGAGCATCGAATGCCTGCTTCCAAGTTTCTCGCCAGCGAAAAGGAAATAAACCAAAGTACGTTTTTAGGGTTCGCTGTGGTGCTTTGAGAGCATCACGAAACATCTGTCTGATTGGAGTAAGTTCCAGGGCACTTGGACGGAAGTAAAGTGCAAACAATGAAATGCGTTGCCATCCCTTGCGGCGGTTGTCTTCATTGTCGTCGCAAGTCTCCAAGGCATTGTCCCTTGAATGAAAAAGTAAGGGATAAGGATCTAATTGGAGGATTTCTGGTGGGTCAACTGGAACAGAAAGGATAGAATCAGTTACAAGTAGAGTGCGCGAAGGCTTGTGAAACACTGCAACTTCTGCAAAAGAACCTCGTCCTAAATTGATGTCCAAGATTGCATAATCAAACTCCAGAGCGAAGGGAGCAAGGCTTGAGTCTTCAGGGAGTTCTTGAGTTCGTTTTTTTGGAAAGCCTAGCCAACTAAGTGGCAGGTTAAACGGGAAACTCCACTGGTGCGGGGCAACAAAGACTTGTGCTTCAGGAAAGCGGCGAGAAAAAGGGCCAACGAAGACTTTATGCTCCAGACCAGAACTGGTTGGCAGTATGATGTACTTAACTTCACCGTGCTTTGCTACCAATTCATTAACCAAGCGGACACACTCAGTTGTTGGAGCAACGGGTGCATAGACCAGAAGACCTCCGGCAGCGAGTTTGACGACAGTCATACGAATCGGCACGATGGTGTAGAGAATGCCGTGAAGCTGCTCGAAAGTCCAGATAGTGTCAAAAACTATTTCCTTGCGAAGTGTCCGCCGCCTGCCGTAAGGGTAAAGTGGGACAACAGCCCAGAATGGCCATGACCAATCTTTTGGGTGGCTCAAGGAATACATCCCTTGGTCTTGTAGTTCTACCTTCGACTTAGATTCAGGTGATATCATCGTTGTTCCATTATTCAGGGTAATGACAGACTGCTTCAATATTATGTCCGTCTGGGTCAAGAACGAAGGCAGCATAGTAGTTAGGATGATAGTGAATCCGAAAACCAGGCGCACCATTGTCTGCACCACCAGCAGCTAAAGCTGTGTTGTAGAATGCCTCAACAGCAGCATGGTTATGAACTCTAAATGCTATATGAACTCTTCCAGAACCAGGATTACCAAGACTCAGCCAGAATTCAGCTTCTGGTGGCTGACCGAAACCAGCAATATCGGTACTTCCAGTGGTAGAGGCTGAATACTCTGCAATGAGTGAGAGTCCAACTGGTTCTAATGCCGCAGTATAAAAAGACTTGCTTTGCTCAAAATCACTCACAACGACACCAGTGTGATCAATCATAATTGACCTTCGCTTTTGAGGTGAATTGAAATTAGATTAGTACAATTGACCTAATTATTCAACCCTTAATTGAGATCATGGAGAATAGAAAAAACGTGTGACGGTACGTGTTGCTCCAGAGGCTATGCCTCAGTTACGCTATGCCGGATACTTTGCCCGAATAGAACAGATTGACTCGCCCGATGCCGATGGCTAGACTCGCGTCTGGCTGAGGTTTGATATAGAGGAAGCGGCTTGTGCTTATGTGCTGGGGTTTGGCGCACAGATGGAGGTAATTGAGCCATTAGAATTCGCGATCGCGTTTTGCAAGGGGCAGAATAGGCGATCTCGCTCTATACCGAACATTAAATTTTGAATCTCAACCCCAGCCATCAGATCCATCAAGACTGCCCTAAGTTCCAGCCGATGACGCATCAACCACGCGGTAGAATGATTGCTCCATGAGCGTGAGAATGGCGAGGCGATCGCAACATTCAAAAAGAAAATTATGTATTCTTTATCGCTTTTTTATTGTTCAACTACTGATTTAGAGAAAATATTGCTTAGAAAGGGGAAGAATGTAAAGAATATACAAAGCTCAGTATTTGTATGTACATTTTTCGGCAAATAATGTGATGTAATGTGTCGATATGCCCACTCACCCAATATTGCCAATGGCTCCACTAGAGAAGCCCCCAGTGGAGTAAGTGAATATTCGACTCTTAGGGGGACGGATAGATGCACCTCTCTCTCAACCAACCCATAGCGCTCTAAATTTCGCAGGTTCTGAATCAGCATTTTCGGCGATACACCAACAATCTGTTGTTTGAGTTGGCCATATCGCTTTTTGCCTTGAGTCAGCGCATAAACGATCAAAACTGTCCATTTATTGGCAATGATTTCTAGCATTTGATGAGCAGCGCATTTGGTGTCAAACAGATTCATCTTGGCAATCCGTTCAAGCGCTGGTTGAGGAAAGTAGGTCAATTGAGAATCATTAGAATCAGGATTTAGAGCCATATTTACCAAAAAGTAGCTATTGTACCAATGTGTAAATCCTTGCGGACAGATGTACTGCAATGATACGTTGCAAATCTAGATTACTGCGGGAAAACAAGATGATGAAGGGAATTTTCTTATTGCTTATCGCCTTTTAATAGATATCTGCTATTTTATTTTTCTTTCCCCTAGTTTTACCCGATTAGTTTCTATATTCAAAGTTGAAGTTTTTCAAGAGTTCTAAATATGGCAATTATTAAAGGTTCTGAGCTGTTTATATTTGGGGGTATTAGAATTGGAGATGATAACCTTCAAGGAACAGTATATAACGATCAAATGTATGGCTATAGCGGCAATGATACCTTGAATGGCGGTGGTGGTAATGATTACCTTGATGGAGGCGATGGAAACGATCAGCTATTTGGTGGATCGGGTGAAGACATCTTATTTGGCTGGTACGGGAACGATCTTCTTAATGGAGGCGATCAAAACGATCGCCTTTATGGTGAAGGAGGTAACGATAATCTCTATGGGGGTGCTGGCGATGATTACCTTGATGGAGGTGATGGCATCAATTATATGTATGGGGGTTCGGGAAATGATACTTATATTGTTTCTAGCCTTTCTTACTATAACAATGACATTGTAATAGAAAATGCTAACGAGGGAATTGATACCGTTCGTGCAAACGTTGATTACACCTTGGGAGCAAATGTAGAAAATTTACAATTGCTCGGATTAACTGTTAGAGGAACTGGTAATCAACTCAATAACTCAATTACTGGCAACGAAGCAAACAATATCTTATTTGGAGATAATGGTGATGACGCTCTTCGTGGTGCATCTGGTAACGATAATTTAGATGGTTGGAATGGTAACGATCAACTTTTTGGGGATGCAGGTAATGATGTTTTGTTGGGATACTTTGGTACTGATTACCTCAATGGAGGCGATGGAGACGACGCTCTTTATGGTGAAGCAGACAGTGATAACTTATCTGGAGATTTAGGCAACGACTATCTCGATGGAGGAGATGGCAACGATAATCTTTATGGCGATCTTTATGGGCAAAGTGGTAATGACCAACTTGTTGGCGGAGCAGGGAACGATTACCTTGAAGGTCAAGGTGGCACTGATACTCTAACTGGAGGAAGCGGACTGGACTCTTTTAAGTTCTACTATAGAGCAGATGCTGGTATTGATACTATTCAAGATTTCAATGTGTCAGAAGATACAATATACTTTAGCTCCCCATTTGGCTCTGGATTAGCTTGGGGTACTCTCAGCAGCGATTGCTTTGTAATAGGTTCGCAAGCGATCGATTATGATGACCGATTTATCTACAACAATAGTACAGGAATTCTCTCTTTTGATTACGATGGAGCTGGTGGAATGGCTCAATTCCAATTTGCACAGCTTTCTCCAGGTTTAGCTTTTAGTGCAACCAATATTTTTGTAACTCCTGCTGGTTAATTAACTCAACTAATCTATACAAATCTAGTTACGTAGATTTGTATAGATTAATTCCGCATTACCAGTCCTGCCTCTGTTAGTGCAGCATTAATGTTTTTAAAACACTGCTCTGTTTGTTTTACAACATCATCAGATATGGTCATCGAACTGTAATCAAAACCCGTGGTACCAGAAACAAAAACCCAGTTTCCATCAACAACTGCTCTCTTATAAGCAATTTCTTGCTCAAAGATAGAACCAGAAGATATGAATTGACGACTCATTTAATTGTGGAATCTCCTTCCAAATGTATCTACAATTAAACCACTATCAACCAATCGCACACCACAGACCTACACTCGCTCCCAAAGTTAACCCAAAGAGAGCCATTGCCTTAGATATGCGTTCCAGTAAGGCGAGTCGCTTCGCTCCAATTCAAAATTCATTTTGCATTTTGAATTAAAAAACCTTAGCCTTGCCAACCTTGGAGATTAACTGGTTGTAGAACCGACCACCGATGTGAAATCCTTCCCACATTTTTAGCTTCAGCCCCTTCCATCCTTGGACAGTTGGACTTTCCACTGGCGTGAGTGTTTAAGAAATATCCTGGCGGGTGGTGTCAATGACTGGTGTAGTAGTACTTATATTATTGCTGACTGACACCAAACAATCCGCTTTTTCGCCCATTCGCAATTCGCAATTGTTTTAACTGCGAATTGCGAATTATCAATTGCAAATTGGTTTGACGCTTCATCCCGATTTAACTACCGCTCGAAAATAAAGCGTAGGGATATACGTAACATTCTATATAATCTCAAGGATTGGAGAATTTTTGAGAACAAAGGTCATGTGATTGATCTGTGCTTTGGAGGCAGAAGCAGTAATGTCTGCGATCGCAAATTCTTTGGTTACAAACGCTATCCAATTGATAATAGCCTTTAGCAAGAGGAAAAAACTGTACATTAATAATACATAAATCAAAATATTTTTACGTAAATTTATCAGTAAATAATGTGAAGAATATGCAAAGATGTGTCTGGAAACAAAGACATCTAAGTAAATACGATAGTATATGGTCAGTGTCAGGTTACTACAAGCCATTCTTTTATGGCTAAATTTTTGAGAAATAGTAATATTTTCCAAAGGTGACGAAGAAAAGTATGCCGACAACATCAAATTTTAGGAGGCGTTTGTGCCTGAAACAGCACTAACGCAACTTAAACATTTTTGAGGCAGAAACAAGCCTGAAACCCATGCAAGGTAAGGAAAATACACATCGGCATATAGGTTTTAGGCTCTTTTCTGGCTACTTTTTGTTTAAGTCCCACTACAGCTATCTTCAAAACTGAAATTACTGAAAAAATCGATTGAGGGAAGTAAAAGTATGGCAAATATTATTGGAACGAAGGGTAATGATACCTTGTACGCCAATGGCGGTTACGACAACACCCTGACTGGTGGAGGTGGTAATGACATTTACAACTACGATAATACTTATTATACTATCACCGATTTTGGTGGAGTAGGTAAAGGTGTAAACCCCTCAGCAGCAGTCATTGCTGAAGTAGATACCCTAAATTTTGTTGGGAACTATGGTTTTACTGCTCGAAATCTAGCGCTGACCCAGAATGGCAGCAATCTAGAAATCACCTTTGACGTGTGGGATAGTCCCAAAATCATCCTGCAAAACTTTGCCCTGGAAAACCTAGAAAACCTCAGCAAATCTACTGATGCTACTGTCAACTTGAGCAATATCCTATTTTATGGGCAAACTAGCATCACGGATAGCTTTGATGTCTTGAATGCAAACTCTACCCAAAGTACTATTTTCAACAAGAACACAGTCACGTTCCTTAACGACCTAAACAACAATGTCAACGGTTTTGATAACTCAGATGATGTGATCAATGGTCAAGGGGGTAATGACATCATTGACGGCAAGGGTGGCAACGACCTTTTAAGGGGTAGTGCGGGGAATGATACTCTCATTGGTGGGGTGGGCGATGATACTCTCATTGGAGAATATATTAATGGGGATTACTATCCGAGAGGCAATAACTTACTCTCTGGGGGCGATGGCAATGACACTCTCATTGGTGATGCGGGGGACACCTTAGATGGTGGCAATGGGAATGACACGTTCTATGGTTATTTTGGTCGTCCCAATGGCGATCGTTACAATATGTCGATGACTGGTGGCGGCGGCAAGGATAAATTTATTTTTGAGTATGATTATACGGGCAATAGTACCATTACCATCACCGATTTTGGTGGCATTGGTAAAGGCTCAAACCCATTAGATGCGACGCTCGCCTCCTTAGACACCTTGCAATTTCAAGATGATTTTACCTTCACTGCCAGAAATCTGCTATTAACTCAAAATGGTAATAACTTAGAAATCACTTTTCAAACGGCGTTTTTTTCCAAAATAATCCTGCAAAACTTTGCCCTGGAAAACTTAGACAATTTAGCCCAAGTCGGTAATATCCTGTTTGGTGGGCAAACTAGCATCACAGACAGCTTTGATGTCTTCAATGCTAACTCTACCCAAAGCACTATTTTCAACAAGAACACAGTTACTTTCCTTAACGACCTAAACAATAATGTCAAAGGTTTTGACAACTCAGATGATGTTATCAATGGTCAGGGGGGTAATGACATCATTGACGGCAAGAGTGGAAACGACATACTGAGGGGTGGTACGGGAAATAATACCCTCATTGGTGGTACTGGTGACGATACCTTGAGTGCTGATTATCCAACAGGTGATAACCTACTCTCTGGGGACGATGGCAATGATTTTCTCTCCACCTCTGGCGCATTGGAAGGGCGCGGCAACTACGGAAGCTATTTAGCAGGCTATACGTCTGGCAATAACACTCTCAATGGTGGTGTTGGTGACGATACCTTGCGTGCAGATTATTCATCTCCATCAGCTAATAACCTACTCTCTGGGGGCGATGGCAATGATTTTCTCTCGGCTTCTGGCTTGTTAGACTTTGACACCGGATTGATTGTCACCTCTGGTAATAATACCCTCAACGGTGGCGCTGGTGACGATACCTTGCGTGCTGACTTTTCACAAGGTAATAACTCACTCTCTGGGGGCGATGGCAATGATTTTCTCTCCACCTCTGGTTCGTTTTACCAATATTATTATCCTACTTCTGGCAATAACACCCTCAACGGTGGCGCTGGTAACGATACCTTAAATGCTGACTTTTCAGAAGTCCCTAACTTACTCTCTGGTGGTGCTGGTGACGATTACTTACAGACTATTTTTTCATTAAGCGATAACCTACTCTCTGGGGGCGATGGCAATGATATCCTCATCGGTGGGAGCGGTAATGATATCCTTTATGGAGGGGATGGTAATGATACTTTTGTTTTCAATAGTTACAATGAAGGACTCGATACTATTTATGACTTGAACGCCGCTAATGAACTGATTCAGGTATCGGCTGCTGGTTTTGCTGGCGGGTTATCAACAGGTTCACTTCAAATAAGTCAGTTTATCATCGGAGCATCTGCAACTACCAGCAGTCAGCGATTTATCTATGACAGCACTATAGGTGGATTGTTCTTTGACCAAGATGGCAGTGGCAGTGCTTTTGCTCAAGTACAATTCGCACAACTATCTACTGGATTGTCACTAACCAACAACAATTTTGTGGTTGGTTAATCCGAGTTAGCGTTTTGCAAGCCAACCAAGTGGTCAGGTTTGCGGGGTGCTATTTTTTAGCATCTCGCATCTGTTTTGCTCAATGCAAAGCCTTTTGGTAAGCGATCGCAACTTTCTCACGCCATCCATTCAGTCCACTGTGGGGCATCTGTCAGCAGTTGAGCAAATCTGTCGTCTCCACATCTCAAACTCCAGCATCGCGCCTCGACGCTCACCACTCTTGCCCAAAAAAAGAATTGTATTGCCCATCTCTTCTTTTGAGCGATGGCGCTGTTTCGCCTACAGCTGGCGATCGCCAGCCGCAAGCAGAGGCGAATAATGCTTTTAAAAAGCTCTTAGTAAGAAACTTTAGAACTTAAGTTTTTACTTTGGTTGCCACAATGGAGTTGTATCAAGGTTTTCAGCAGCAGAGACAGTATTTCTAACCTACGTCGGTACGGTTTACACCCCTTCATCTTTTGTAAAGTTATCGTAACATTTATTTATATAAAACAATATTTGCTTAACTTAGCAAACTCAAATAAAAGCTATGAACCAACCCATTGAATTATCTTTAGAACAAGAATTTAGCCTGAGAACTTTTTCTGATCAAGTGGAGCAGATGTCCCGTGAACAAGCTCAAGAGTTTTTGCAGATGCTCTATAAGCAGATGATGATAAGGGAAACGACTTATCAAGAATTGCTCAAACATCAGTGGGAAGTTGGTTCAGGTTCAATCTTGAGCTAAAACAAACTTGCTCCCGTCAACTGTAGAAAGAGCCAACACTGTCAAGTCAAAGCTGCATTTTCAGCTTCAGTCCCTTCCAACCTTGAATAACAGCACTTTCCATCAGGGTGAGTGTTTGCGAAATGTCAAAGGATATGTGTTAATTACTTTTGAAGAACCGTTTTTCAACTTAATATGTCATTAATCTTTGATTAATCTCTCAAAATTAAATAAACTTGTTTCAATTGACGTAGAAACGGCGATCGCTGGGGCTGAGATCGGGTGTACGCTGTGGGTTACAGAGTTTATATTGTATTGACCGTTGAGTAACAAAAAATTGTCTGCCAAACACGGCAATCAACAGATGATTCACGCCATCCACTCCACCCAATTAGGCGCTCTGTCCACCAGTTGAGCAAATCCATCGGGGTAAACCTCCTCAAACTCAACCATCACCCCCCACCTTTCATCACTCGTCAGCGTACTGAGTAGCTCTTGTACCATGCCAGATTCTACAATGGCTGATGCACAATGCGAATGTCATACCATTTGCCATGTCATTTCCTGCCCCGCCCCCAAAGGTACAAGCCCAGATTCCATAAATGGAACTTCATCAGGAATGCGCCAAGTCGTTTTGGACAAGGTAATTCGCTCGGTATTACGCGGCAGTTGATAAAAATCTGGGCCATAGAAGCTAGCGAACGCCTCCAGTTTATCCAGGGCTTTCACGCTTTCAAATACTTCGGCATACAACTCAAGGGCGTGCAGAGCCGAAAAGCATCCCGCGCAGCCACAGGAACTTTCTTTGCTGGTGCGGGTATGGGGAGCGCTATCAGTACCTAGAAAAAACTTCGGATTCCCCGATGTTGCCGCTTGCAACAAAACCTGACGATGCTCCTCCCGTTTCAAAATGGGCAGGCAATAAAAATGGGGGCAAAGGCCGCCTTTGAACAGGGCATTACGGTTAAACAACAAATGTTGTGGCGTAATTGTTGCTGCGATGGTGTTGGCAGACAGGACATACTGCACCGCATCAGAGGTGGTGATATGCTCAAGCACCACCCGCAGGTTGGGAAATCGCTGCTTGAGAGGGATTAAATGTCGCTCGATAAACACCTTCTCGCGATCAAAAGTATCAACATCGTTATCGGTCACTTCCCCGTGCAGTAATAACGGCATGTCCACCTGCTGCATCGCTTCAAAGACGCGATCACCCTTTTGAATATCCGTCACACCGGAGTCTGAGTTGGTCGTTGCACCGGCTGGGTAGTACTTGACCGCTTTGATAAATTGGGATTCTTTCGCCCGGAGAATGTCGTCGGGGCTGGTGTTGTCGGTGAGGTAGAGCGTCATCAATGGCTCAAACTGTTGTCCCTCTGGAATGGCGGCGAGGATGCGATCGCGATAGCAAGCCGCATCTGCCACCGAGCGGATAGGGGGCTTCAAGTTCGGCATGATGATCGCGCGGGCAAACTGACGCACCGTGTAGGGCAGAACCGCTTTCAGTGCTGCACCGTCGCGGAGATGCAGATGCCAATCGTCAGGTCGGGTGATGGTAAGCTTTTGCATCCTTTCATTATAAAACGGCAACAAGGGCTTCATGAGAATAGGGGCGATCATCCAGATATGGTATGGGGCGATCGCCATATTAGAAGGGATTGGCTATAATTTGATGTCGCATGAAAACTGTGAGCTAAAATAATGAAGGGAGTTATACAGGAACGCCAATGAATATCAGTATTGACATACCTGATGAGGTGCGCGTTTATGTAGAGGCACAAGTGATGACAGGTGCTTACATTAGCATCGGCGAATATTTTCTCTCATTGGTACAACAAGACCAAAAACGCAAGGCACAAGTGAAGTTAGAAGGACTATTGAAAGAGGGTATTGATTCTCTTGGGCAGGAAGTAACACCGGAATATTGGCAGAATTTGCGTTCTACCGTTTTAGGTCAGAACAGCATGGGGAACCAAAACGATACATGAACTATCGGTTAATTGTCAAAGACCGGGCAACGCAAGATTTACGACATTTGGCAAATTATATATTGGTTAATGGGAATACGGATGCAGCAGTTAAATTCTTAATGCTGCGGAATTAACCTTTGCTTAGTTGTCAAAGACTCCTGAGATGGGAAAGGTAACGCGGTTGGTGGAATCGAGATTGGGTAAAATCCGACAATGGCGGATCAAGGATTTTCGGGATTATCTGATTTTCTATTCTTTTGAGGATACTACCATTGAAATGCGGGTGGGTATTTCATGGATCAAGAGATTTAGCAGATGTACTTAGCTCTTTAGACGAAGAATTTTAACCCAAAATAAAACCAATCCATATCTGCAATTAATCGGGTGAGCTTTGTGAGGAATGACCTACACCGCTCTCTAGTATCCTTGGAAGAATTGTTGTTGAAAGCCGTGAGCGATTTAAGGAGGTCTACGGAAAGAATCTCAGTCTCAAGCTATTTATCCGCCAAAGGCTAAAAGCATCGTTTGAGAACAAAAAAGAAAGGTTGAGCTAGGTTCTTATAATCCATAATTCCTAACACAGTATTCTTATCTACTTTTCTAAAATAATCATTGATTGGCAAATAATCATAAATCATAGTAGCCGTGACTTTGCCTCTGTACTCCATCATTCTCAGTCTGGCTTGGCTTTTATCGGTTTTGAGTAAAGAATTAATTGATCCTAGTAACGGTTTGAGAGAATTATTTTTGGGTATCGGTAACTTCAAAACCCAGTTCATTAAAGTCGGATGAGGCGCAACTGGAAAAATCTTCCCCTGACTATCTAAAAATAACAAAGGGTGAACATTTTCAGCATCTATAAATTCTTTTCCATACCAATTAGAAATTTCTAATAAACCATCCATTGGATGATTTGTATGTAGTCCAGACCCTTGCCAACGACCAAACATAAAATCTAAATTCACGGGTTCAAAAGCATCAAACAATTCTAGAGCTTTTTCTATTGTAGTTTTACCCGTTTTTAGAATTAACTGATAATTTTCTAAGGTTTCCATTGTTGTTATCCTTTTACCTATTATCTTAGCAAAACTGAGCTTTTTATACTCATTCTTTCCTATGCGAGTGCAAGCCTCTGATAGGAGATGGGAATTATGACAGGCTTACCGATCTCCTGTAAGTGCTATATAAATTCTAGTTCTATTCTTGATGAGAAATATGAAATACAGTTTTCTGATTGCCACTATCACACTTTGTCAAACTCAATATAGAGGTGCTTCAGTGTACGCATGAGTACGTTTGGTAAGTATTGGTATCCTTCTGATGCCAAGCGGATATTCTTTATCCGTAGCAGCAACCTTTTATAAGCGATGTGCATTTCCTTACGAGCAAGCATAGCACCTAAACAAAAATGAATACCATGACCAAAAGATAGGTGGTTACTTGCATTATGGCGGCGGACATCGAAACGCTCACTCTCCTGAAATTTTCTGGGGTCGCGGTTAGCGGCATCGAAACGAAGCATCACTAAAGACCCAGCTTTGAGATCGATGTCTTGGAGTTTTGTATCTTGCGTTACAACTCGCCACATTCCGGCTGTGGGGCTTTCCATCCGTAAAACTTCTTCCACTAAATTCTCTAGCAGGGAAGGATCTGCTTGTAGCAACCCAATCTGCTCTTGATTCTTTGTCAGCAACAACATCCCAGCTGTAAGGGCACTAGTGACCGTCTCATTACCTGCTACTAGTATTTGCTGAATTATACTTAGCAGTTCAGCAGTGTCGAGCGCTCGTTCTCCAGCCATCTTTGCCTGTACCAAGTCGGTGATCAAATCATCTTCCGGCTGTTTTTTGCGTGACTCAATGACATCATGAAAATAATGTTGGAAAGCAACAACATCTTTAGCACACTCGATCTCCTCCTCTCTAGAAAGTAGATGACCTAGACGCGCAATAAAAGCATCAGACCATTTTTTGAACTTTGGCAGATCCTCTGGCGGCACACCTAATTGTTGAGCAATAACTTTGACAGGTAAAGGGACGGCAAACTCACTGACAAATTCACACTTGCTCCTCGTGATGAAACAGTCAATAAGTTCATCAACAATCTGCTCAATCAAATTATGCATTTTGTTCACACGCGACGAGCTAAATGCCTTATTCACTAGCGCTCGGAATCGCTCGTGTTCTGGCGGGTCTGCTGTGAGCAGGGTGTTCATCTGAGGCCAACCTTGAGCAGAGATTTTCTGCAATTCATTATCTTGTTCTTCAATGCCTGCCAGTAAAGTAGAGAAATTGCTGGAGAATACTCCTGTATCTTTAAGGATTTCGTTTATTAAGTCATAGCTGGTAACAAGAAAGAGCTTGGCATCAGTTCTGGGACTTGGTAGTTCCATAATTGGTGCTTGCTCCTGAGCCAACTTGTAAAATTCATAAGGACACACAAGCAGTTCTGGGTCAAAGAAGTTGTAATCCGACAGATGCTTCATGCTTATAGTGGTGGTTAGTAATAATTTGCTTTGAGTCACTGTCAAGTTAACAAGATCATAACAGTTTAAGGGCAACCTCTAAAGCCTTATCTTATCTGCGGGATTGCATCCTTGACCAAACGCTAGTAGTCTGCCAACCCAAAAATGCTGCGTGATGGCTGGGTAAAGGGTAAGAGGTAAGGGCTTTCTCCCTTTCCCCTTCCCCTTTCCCCTTTACCCCGCCAAGTTTACTTGGCGAACTACTAGGGCTACGCTAATGTTCCTGGGCGGACGAATGCACCTTGCTAAGATCACCCCATACACTCGACCCAATCACACAGCACAGAAGTACATCTGTCAGCAAAGTTAACAGCAACCTGCCACTGCCCCAAGTATCCATTTCATATTGGCTCACCATCAGCAACCCCAACAGCCTCGCCAATTTTGGAGACTAACTCACTGTAGAATTGACCAGCACTGTCGAGTCCTTGGCGCAATTTCAGCTTCAGCCCCCTCCATCCTTGGAAAGTCGGACTTTCCACTGGCGTGAGTGTTTGAGGAATATCTTGGGGAGTGGTGTCAATGACTGGTGTAGTTGTACTTATATTATTATTATTATTATTAGTGACTGACACCGAATCACTTTGAAATACTTCATCCCGATTTAACCACTGCCCAAAAACTGAATCACGCTGATCATCAGGTGCAACAAACTGGTAAACGCACTCTCGATTTTCACGCTTACCCAATCGACCAACGTAATTCAACCTCAAATCAATCTTCGCAAGTAATTTCTGTGCGATCGCCACCGGGGTCAGTTTCTCCGATATGCTGACATTCAAGTAATTTTTGATAACGTGCCGATGCGTTACAGCCAGTGCCTTAAATTCCTGCATCTTCTCGTCGCTGCCACGTAACTGAACGTCTGGCGTGAGAAACTGCAATAGATTCAGATTTTCGAGTAACAGTACAGCAGGTAATAGCTGCCCCTTGTTAAAATCTGGTTTCCAAACTGAATTCTCCCCAGCCTCTAATTGCGCCTTAGCCCGTTTCGCATCACGGTTGGTCAAAAACTCTCGCCCTAGCGTCAAATAGTAGTGCATTCTCAGTTGAGGATACCAGCCGTCGTCATCTTTCTCTACCAAATCAGGGGTAACATCAACTTCATAACGACGGGATAATTCAGCCTTACGCTGCTGGTGTCGTTCAGTTTTAGTTTTGGCAGGTTTGTCTTGCAGCTTCTTGAGTTCAGCCCCAGAGAGTTCATCAGCTTGTGCGATCGCTTCACACTCCGCAGCATACAACTCAACAGATGCCGCCTTAACCGAGTCGATTACTGCCCCACTTTCATCATCTGATGCATCGTCGGCATCAATAATGGTGTAGCCATCTTCGACCAAACCCGCAAGCACAGATTCTCGATAACGCCGCATTTCTACGTTGATGACAAAACCACGTTTACCCCAAGTCTGCAATGACTCCGGTTGAAAATTCTAGTCAATAAAGCTGTAATCGTCATTGTCTGCCGCCGACAATAGCGTAATGTTCGCTTGTGTCGACGTGTTGACTTCTGAGCAATCCTTCTATCGTTGTAGACAAACCCAGTTGTGAGAGATACTGCCCCAAAATCCACACAGGGTACTCAACTTTAAATAAAAATATCGATTACAAACTCTGTACCTTTGCCTGGTGCGGAAGAGCAGGTTAAATGACCTCTATGTTGTTCCACTACAATCGAGTAGCTAATCGATAATCCCAAACCCGTACCACTGCCCACAGGCTTGGTGGTAAAAAAAGGATTAAATATTCTCTTAAGTGTTGATTCATTCATGCCTAGACCATTGTCAGCAATGCGAATCAGCACTCTATCAGGAGGAGAAATTTCAGTGCGAATGCGAATTGTCGGGAGGGAAAATGTTTCACTTGTGATTCCCCACTTGCTAGTCCCCATTTCCAAAGCATCAATTGCATTACTCAAGATATTCATAAATACCTGATTGAGGGCACCGACATAGCAGTTAACCAAAGGCAGTTGACCATATTCTTTAATCACGGCGATCGTTGGGCAATTAGCATTAGCTTGGAGCCGGTGTTGTAAAATTAACAGAGTGCTTTCAATGCCGGAGTGAATGTCTACTGGCTTAATTCCCGCTTCATCTAAGCGGGAGAAGTTACGCAGTGATTCAACAATATGTTTAATACGCTCAGTTCCAGCTCGCATTGAGTCGAATAGTTTAGGTAAATCCTCCATTAAAAATGGTAAATCAATAGACTCTGCTATAGTTTGGATCGCCTCCACTGGAGTAGGATAATTTTCTTGATAAGTTTTGATGAGTTTTAACAGAGACTGCACATAAGTTTCTGTATGAAACAGGTTGCCATAAATGAAGTTTGTCGGATTGTTAATTTCATGAGCAACGCCTGCAACCATTTCTCCCAAAGACGACATTTTTTCTGCTTGAATTAGTTGAGCTTGAGTTTGTTGAAGATGGTCTAGGGCTAGGGTTAGTTCAGAATTTTGGTTCTCTATTTTGAGGATATTACCGTAGGAACGAAGGGAAGAAATCACGACTGTAATCAGCTTTTGTCGTGTCAGTTCTGTTTTGAGCCGATAGTCGTTAATATCATAGTCCAGAATCACTGAGGCTTCCGGCGCTTCTCCAGGCTGACCTGTGCGTAAAATAATTCGTACTTGGTGGTTGTGCAATTCTGCACGAATATACTGAACCACTTGCAATCCAGCATTATCTGTTTCCATAACGACATCCAGCAAAATTAACGCTGTATCGGGATGTGTCTGGATTAAGTACTTTGCTTCTGTAGCAGAGTGGGCATGGAGAAACGTTAGAGGTTTACTTTCAAAAGTGCAATCTTCGAGTGCCAGAATTGTGGCTCGATGGACTAATACATCGTCATCCACAATCAAGATTTTCCAAAGTGCTACAGGTGTTGGTGGAGAGTTTGGAACCGCTTGGGAACCCCTATCAACTTCATTGATTGGTTGTCCGCCATTGTCATCTGCAAAAATAAACGTATCATCATTGTCTGCAAAGACAAAAAAAGCATCAGTTTCTGAGTTGGAAACCCTTTGATTTTCGCTGGACATACTCGCTCATCCCTAATTCTGGCGTTCATGGAGTAACCTGTGGCTCAAGTGGAAGGGTTACTATAAATAGAGTTCCCTTCCCCACTTCGCTTTGCACATTGATTCTTCCCCGCAATTTTTGGGTGACTAGATTGTAGACAATATGCAATCCTAGTCCTGTTCCACCGCGATGCCTTGCTGTGGTAAAAAAGGGTTCAAAAATGCGGCTGTGATACTCTTCAGGAACACCACAGCCATCATCACGGTACTGAATAATGACTCGCTCGGCTTGCTGTAACACATGAAAGTGCATTTCCCCAGCTTCTTCGGGCTGATATGCGTGCATGAGAGAGTTCATCACCAAATTGGTGACAACTTGTGCCAATGCTCCTGGATAAGTGCTAATGGTTACACTATTATCGCCAGTTATAGTTACTGTATGTAGGGTTTTTCTTAAATTTGGTGCCAAACTAAAAAGCGTTTCTTCCAGATAAAGTTTAACCCTAATAGTGCGTCGCTCCAGGTTGGTTTGATCGACAGCAACCTGTTTGAAACTTTGCACCAATTCTGCGGCACTATTAAGGTTTGTCAAAATAATATCTCCACATTCTTTAGCAATGTTCAGGTAGTTGGTTAAATCTGCCCGTTTCAGCTGTCCCTGCTCAACTGTTGTGATGAGAGCGGTAGTTTTATCAATCAGGGTTGATACCAGTGTGATGCTAGTACCAACAGGGGTATTAACTTCATGAGCAACCCCTGCTACCAAGCTACCTAAAGCAGCCATTTTCTTGGATTCTACAAGCTGATCTTGAGTCGTTTTGAGTTCTTCTAGGGCTTGGGAAAGTTGTTGAGTGCGATCGCTAACTTTCTGTTCAAGAGTATTGTAGAGATTAGCATTTTCAATCGAAATTGCAGCTTGGGATGATAGGAGCTTGACAATTTCCAACCGATCTGATGTAAACGCTTCCGTAGCCAGGTTATTTTCCAGATATAAAATTCCCAGTAGTTTACCCTGATGCACGATGGGATTACACAATAGGCTCTTGGGCTGGTGCTTTGTGATATAGAAATCACCCATCAGAGTCATCTCTGTTCTGGTATCAGCGATCACAAGGGATTGTAGACTGCGTTTGACAGTGTAAATTAGATTAATAGGAACATCAAAACTTTGATCTATTGGCAGTGGTGGCCCAATGCTGGGTTCAAGTCCAAGTTGAGCGATCGCTTCTACTCGTAATTCATTCTCTTGCATCAACATCAACACACATTTACTGGCTCCAGCATTAGTGATAATTGCATTGAGTAAGGCTTGGAGCAATTTGTCTAACTGAATCTCGCTAGAAAGGCTCTGGGAAGCTTTGAGGATGCTGGCAAAATCTAAGGCTTCAGAGATAGAAGTGCTACTGGAGCTAGATGTTTGCGTCGGTTGATGAATCGTGCGGGCAGGTATAGCAAAAGTTTCTAAGGGTTGGAGAGTGAATTGCTTTTGTTGCAGAATAGATTGTAGTAATTCAGGATAACGTGTTTCCAGGTGATCAATTTTAGCTTTGGCATCCCAACGAGCGTAGCAGTAGTAGGCTTCTTGGATATAGGCTTGGGCCACCTTTTCTTTGCCCCACTTGAGGTAGAATTTGGCTGCTAATTCATTGCTAAGTGCTTCTTCGTTGAGGTAGGCGTTTTCTTTAGCTACTGCAATGGCGCGATCGTAATACTCCATTGCTTTGAGTGTATCTCCCATCACCCGCGCTATCTCTGCTTCAACTAAATCATATTTATGTTGGTAATTACTTCTAGCAAAATCAGCCCAGTAGCGCATGAGTTTTTGGTTGGTAGCTACTTGACTTAAGCAATCTTCCTTTTGATTCTTATCGCGCTCAGAATACCATGCAAGTAAGGACAAAGAGTAGTAAAAGTTATGTCCGGCAACAAGTAGTGGGCCAAAGGCTCCATCTACAAACTCAATGGCTTGCTCTGCATTAGTTATAGCCTGTTCATACTTTTCAAAGTTATAAAGTACAATTGTTTTAGCTACATAGGTGGCAAATAGTGATTGATGATTATGAGTTTTATGAAAATGCAGTAGCATTTCCGTCTCATTAAAATCAGTACCAGTCAATTGAAAGTGGTCAGAAGTTTGTCCGAGGAAGTTTAAAGTGAGTTGTCTCCAAATCTGGGCATAATCAAGACAATGCTTTTGTTTGAAGTTTAAAAGTAAATCAATATATTTTGCTTGCCTTTTATCAACAGAATTTAGAGGTTCTCCAATCAGGAATAAATGCGTACACTCAGCCATCATTGAATAGCTAGCGTATTCAATGTCTCCGACCTCTAGGCCACACTGCATACCTTCTCGTAACAATTGAATAGTATTTCGACCATGCTCCTTACAAGCACAGATAAAAACACCAAAGAGCATATAAATTTTGGAACTGAGTTCTTTAGCGTGGTATTGCTCTAGTAGCTCTAGAGATATCTGACCTGAGTGATAAGCAGTGTCTATATCTTTAATTACAGCAGACAGAAATAAGCCATAAATACCATAGACATAAGCAGCCAAGGATGAATGTCCCTGCTCAAGGCAAAGATGGTGCATTGTCAGCGCTACTGATGGAAACATCTCCGGTTTTACATGATGAACAGGAGGAGTAATGCTAATGAGCAACCGCAGTGTAGCCAGAGATTCAGGATTGCTCATTTCTGGAATATTAGCTAAACTTGTCAACTCTGGTAGTCGCTTTAAATAATTCTCCTTCTCTACATCAGGTAATATCAAGAAAATTTTTAATTGCTCTAATGCTTTTAAACCTGTTTCAATAGCTTGAACTTGCTGATCTTGAGCGATATAAATTTGAACTTTTAGCTCATAGGTCTTAATTCTGTCCAACAGATGCGTGGTTTGCTGCAATATCAAATCTGCTAGACTGATAGCTTGTTCAAAGTGGGTGTTTAAATATTCTGCTTCTGCGACTTCTTCATACAGCGCTAGTGTCAGAGCATACTGATTTTGCCATCTGTCTGCTGCAAGCAGTTTTATTCCTAGCATTAAATACTGAACCGCAGCAGTATAGGCAGTGGAAGCCTTAGCTTTTTGTCCTGCTAATAGATTTAACTGAGCTAGTTGATTACGTTCAGTCTGTTGAGTAATTAACTCCCAACCCATGTTCAATTGACTAACAATCTGAAAAATATTTTCTTGTTGCTCATTTGCAGAAAGATTTTTTAACAGTAGCTGTCCCAGTTTTAAGTGAGTAGTTTTTTTCTCATCTTCAGGAATTAAAAAATAAGCAGCTTGTTGCACACGGTCGTGTAAAAACTTATAAGTAACTGCTTGTGAGCCTTGTTGAGCGATTATCTGGCTTTCTCGATCCACATAGAATTTATAAACTTCAGTTTGAGGTAAAATTAACCCCTCTTGTAAAGCTTTCCAGATAGCTGTTGCGGTTTGGGCTTCTGACATTTGGGGCATATTCTGAGAGCTTGCGCCTTGCGCGATTGCCAAGGTAGCCAAGTCAAATTCATTACCAATGCACGCCGCTAATTTCAACACATCCTGCGTTGCTGTTGGCAACTTTTGCAACTGCAATGCCATGAATTCAACAACATCATCCGTTATAGCTAACGCTTTCACTTGAGGAATATCACACTGCCAATTTCCTCGCTCAAAATCAAACTGTATCAGTCCATCTTCATGCAGTGCTTTGAGAAATTGCGTGCTAAAAAATGGATTACCCTGGGTTTTTTGATAGACCAGTTGAGTTAATGGTTGTGCGACTTCTTCTGAACAACTGAGAGTATCGGCAACTAATTGATTTAAACTCGCTGTACTCAACGGTGCTAATGTAATAATGTTAATTGTAACTTTGGCTTTAACAATCTCTTCTAGTGTCAACATCAAAGGATGAGCAGCAGTAACCTCATTGTCACGGTAAGCTCCAATTAATAATAAATACCCCCCATCCAAATTATCCATCAACAACTGCATTAAATTCAAAGATGCTGAATCTGCCCATTGTAAATCATCTAAGAAAATCACCAGAGGATGTTCTTTGGTAGTGAATACTTGGATAAATTTTTGAAATAGTAAATTAAACCGATTTTGTGCCGCAGTTCCAGATAAATTGGGTGCAGGTATTTGTTGACCAATAATTTGTTCTAGTTCTGGAATTACCTCAATAATAACTTGCCCATTATCACCCAGCGCTGCTAATATTTTGGTTTTCCAAGCTGATAATTGATTATCAGTTTCACGGCTCAATTGTCCCATTAAATCTCGAAACATCTGTACAAAGGCAGAAAAAGGAATATTACGATTAAATTGGTCAAACTTACCTTTGATGAAATAGCCACGTTGTTGGGCAATCGGCTTATGAACTTCGTTAATAATCGCTGTTTTCCCAATACCAGAAAACCCTGCGACTAACATCAGTTCCGTACTTCGGCTACGCTCAGTAAGCATCTGATGATTAGTAACACGGTCAAATGCTTCTAGCAAAGTTTTGACTTCCTCTTCCCGACCATAGAGTTTTTCAGGGATAATGAAGCGATCGCTAACATCCCGTTGCCCAATGGGAAAACTTTCAATTTTGCCCGTTTGCTGAAGTTGATGCAAGCAAGTTTCTAAATCATATTTCAGCCCGAATGCACTCTGATAGCGGTCTTCGGCATTTTTCGCCATCAATTTGCTGACAATTTCTGAGAGTATCGGTGCAATTTTTGGATTAATTTCATGTACCAAAGGTGGAAGTTTGGCAATATGGCAATGCACTAACTCCATTGGCTCGTTTGATTGGAAGGGTAATTCCCCTGTCAGTAACTCGTAAAAAGTTACACCTAGAGAATAGAAATCAGTACGGTAATCTATGCCACGATTCATTCGCCCGGTTTGTTCCGGTGACAAATAAGCGAGTGTTCCTTCTAACACATTGGAACTTTTCAGGGTTTGGGTTTCTCGTGGTAGGAGAGATGCAATACTAAAGTCAATAAGTTTGATATCACGAGTTTCTGGATTAATCAGAATATTGGCAGGTTTAATATCTTTGTGAATAATCTGATGACGAATGAGAATATCTAATATATTGCACAGCGCGATCGCTAAAATCAAAAATTCAATGACAGTTGGTACAGTTCCCCATTGCTTTAGGGAAATTCCCCCAAAATCTTCCATTACCAATGCATAGCCATTCTGGTACGTTTCCAAGCTATAGGTTTGAATGATTCCAGGTAAGTTGAGATTTTTAGCTATGGTGTACTGATTGCGAAACGACAAAAGTTCGATGAAACTGGGGTAAGGATTTTTCAGCAGCTTAATGACCACAGGCTTTTGGTCAGTCTCTCGAACTGCTTGATAAACCAAGGTTCTAGAACCGTTGTAGAGTTCTTCACTGACTTGATAGCCGGGAATGGTAACTACACTGCTAATCATAATTCTTTTGAATTTTTAAGACCTTAGCATTTAGTATTCCCAGATTCGCCCCCATCAGTGAGAGATTAAGGTAATTGCATTTTTTCAAGAGGGCGCAGCCCAAAGAGACAAATCTCGCCAGCCGAGCGTAATATTTGACCTGCTCCCACCAAGAATCACTGAGTTCTACCTCTGTGTCCATAACCCCGGATTATTACTTCCATCTTCATTAATGGCGGATGTGGACGGCGATGAAGAAGGCAGGGGTGCAGGAGAGCAGGGGTGCAGAGGAGATACTTATACTAATTTTCCTCTCTGCGTCTTTGCTCGTCTGTCCCTCTGCGTAATTTCAATTCCATGCTGACTCTGTATTTTATCTGCGGAAACCGCATCTCGTTCAAGTTACTCTTAGGGACGTACTTCTACCTTCAGAATTGCTCTTTTTTCACTAAGATTTCCAACAGACAGATATTATTAGAAAGAGGAATGTTAGATTACTTAAAAAATAGGGAATCCTAGATTTAAGTACCAAGCAAATATATTAGTCAGTTAGACAGGATGAACTTTCAACAGCAAGGCATTCAATCCAGTAACAATTTTTCTGTAAACCAATTGCTAAAAGTTGATGAAGTTAGTAGAAATGGTCAGAAAATTGAACATCAATTAGCAGAGCCAGATTTTAAACAGTTGCAAGATAAATTTTTATTACTTATAGAACGTAATCCTTTGCCTTTAATTGAGTGGAATACAGCATTTCAAGTAATACAATGGAATCCGGCTGCTGAACAGCTATTTGGATACAGCAAAAGTGAAGTACTGGGTTGTCAATTACCAGAAATAATTGTGCCAGAGAGTGAGAGAGTAGAGGTCATCAAAATAATGGAGTTATTAATTGAAGAGAAAGTTGGAGGTAATAATCTCAGTAAGAATCTGACAAAAAATGGAACAGTGATTATTTGTGATTGGTGTCACACTCTGATAACTAACGTTGATGGCAAGGTAACTAGTATTGTCTCAACAGTACAGGATATTACAAAAGTAAAGTCTTTTGAAAGCGCTCTGCGCGAAAACGAAAAGACCTATCAGCAAATTCTTGATGCAATTACAGATATGGTACTGGTTAAAGGTGCTAAATCTCGGATTATTTGGGCAAATAAGGCATTTCGTGATTATTACGGGATGAGTGAGTCACAGCTTCAAAATATGATTGATGCACCTTTCAGCGAACCAGATCATACCCTGCAATATATCAAAGATGATGCTTACGTATTTGAAAGTGGACAGACCCTAGAAATTCCCCAAGAGCCAGTAAATCGGTACGATGGCGAAGTACGCCTATTCCATACAATCAAATCTGCGATCCGTAACGAACTGGGTCAAGTGATAATGACTGTTGGCGTATCTCGTGATATTAGTGAGCATAAACAAGCCGAGAAAGAACAGGCGAAGTTGTTGGCAATTCTAGAAGCAGCACCAGACTTTATCAGCACTGCTGACTTAACTGGGAAGGTTCTTTACTTTAATAAAGCAGCTCGCCGAATGTTAGAACTGGGGGAAAAAGAATCGCTTCAGGGGAGAAATTTGTGCCAAAATCATCCGAAATGGGCAAATGAAATTATCCAGAATCAAGGATTACCACAATCAGTTCGAGTCGGTGATTGGGTCGGGGAAACGGCTCTTTTAAAAGCAGATGGGCGAGAAATTCCCATATCCCAACTGATTGTTGCTCACAAATCACCTGATGGAGAAGTTGAATATTTCTCGACAATCGCAAGGGATATCAGCGAACTCAAAGCAGCGGAAGAAACTTTACGGCAAAAAGCGAAAGATTTAGAGCAAACTCTTAAAGAACTACAAAACACCCAAGCTCATTTGCTCCAAAGCGAAAAAATGTCCTCTATTGGTCAATTGGTTGCGGGAGTGGCTCACGAAATGAATAATCCTTTGGGCTTTATTGCTGCCAGTATCAAACAAGCTAAACCCACCTTTGATGATATTGTTGAACACTTAAAGCTTTATCAAGAAAAGTTCCCCACTCCCGGAGATGAAATTCTCATCCATGCTGAAGAAATTGACTTGGAATATAGCTTATCAGATTTACCCGAAATGATTGATTCGATGACGATAGCCTGTGACAGGCTGAAAAATATCAGTACCAGCCTCCGCACTTTCTCCCGTGCCGATAGAGATTACAAAGTACCATTTAACATTTATGATGGCATTGATGGTACGATTATAATTTTAAAACATCGTCTCAAAGCCAATAACAGCCGTCCAGCAATTGAAATAGTGACGAACTACAGTAACTTACCTGAAATTGAATGCTCTCCAGGACAATTAAATCAGGTATTTATGAATCTAATAGCCAATGCTATTGATGCCTTGGATGAATCAAATACAGGTCGGAGTTTTGAGGAGATTAAAGCCAATCCTAATCGGATTACAATTACCACCTCATTGAAAGAAAAACAGGTTGAGGTGAAAATTGCTGATAATGGGGTGGGGATGAGTGAATCAGTCAAGCAAAAAGTATTTGACCATTTATTTACCACCAAAGGTGTTGGTAAAGGAACAGGATTAGGATTAGCGATCGCTGGGTCTATTGTTGTAGAAAAACATGGCGGAACTTTGAATGTGAATTCTACCTTGGGTGTTGGAACAGAATTTGTGATTACCTTACCGATTCTGGCTCAGGCTCAAAGTTAACTTGGTCAAAAGTGTGATTTCAGTTAACCACCGCCAACCAATCGCACACCACAGACCTACACTCGCTCCCAAAGTTAACCCAAATCTGCCACTGCCCCAGATAGCCATTCCAGTAAGGCTCACCATCAGCAACGCCAACAGCCTCGCCAACCTTGGAGACTAACTCGCTGTAGCAAGAGCCAATACTGTCCAAGCCTTGCTGCAATTTCAGTTTCAGCCCTTTCCAGGCTTGCCCTTGGGGACTGCACACTACCTCTTCTAATATTTGGGAGGTTGTGTCAATGACTTGTGTTTGTAACTCTATATTATTCGTGACTGACACCGAATCCCTTGAAAACGCTTCATCCCGATTTAACCACTGTCCAAAAATCGAATCGCGCTGATCATCAGGGGCAACGAATTGATAAACGCACTCTCGATTTTCACGCTTACCCAATCGACCAACGTAAGCCAATTTCAAATCAATCTTGGCAAGTAACTTCTGTGCGATCGCCACAGGAGTAAGTTTTTCCGAGATACTAACATTCAAGTAATTTTTGATAACGTGCCGATGCTTTACAGCCAGCACTTTAAACTCCAGCATCTTCTCGTCAGACCCCCGCAACTGCTCCCCAGGCATGAGCAACTGCAACAGATTCAGTTCTTCTAACAACAGTACAGCAGGTAACATCTGCCCCTTGTTAAAATCCGGTTTCCAGATAGCATTATTACCGGCTTCGGCTTGTGCCTTAGCCCGTTTCGCATCACGGTTTGTCAAAAACTCTCGTCCCAGTGTCAAATAATAGTGCATTCGCAGTTGAGGATACCAGCCGTCGTCATCTTTCTCGACCAAATCAGGGGTAACTTCAATTTCGTAGCGACGGGATAATTCCGCCTTGCGTTGCTGGTGTCGCTCAGTTTTGGTTTTTGCCCTTGTGTCTTGCAGCTTCTTAAGTTCGGCATCAGAGATGATTGGAGAATCCGCGATCGCTTTACACTCCGCAGCATACAATTCCTGACTTGCCGATTTAACCGACTCGATTACAGCCCCACTCTCGTCATCATCAACATCGTCGGCATCGATAACGGTGTACCCATCCTCGAACAATCCTGCAAGCACAGACTCTCGATAGCGCCGCATCTCAACGTTGATGACAGAACCACGCTTACCCCAAGTCTGCAATGACTCTGGCTGGAAGTTCTGGTCAATGTAGCTCAAATCCGCATTATCTGCCGCCGATAACAGCGCAATGTTCGCTTGTGTTGCGACATGCTGACTTCTGAGCAATCCTCCTATCGTTGTGGAACCATTGCCCACAAGCGACATCCCCCACTCTCTGACCCAAATGTGGCGGTCAACTGTCTCCCTAACCCGTGCCAACATCTGCCGCACAGAGTTAACCGGCTGCACTCCCTGAAAAATCCCCCAAACACCATCAAAATGTCCTCGAATGTCGATGCTGACCCCAGTTTCAAGACTTGGGGAGGCGATAACCAAATCATACTGGGTCAGAATTTCGTTCAAGTGAGCGATACAACCGAAAGCTGCATGAGAGGGATCAGCAACGGATTCGCTATCAATTCTCAGTATTCGTAAGTGAGGGAATTTGCGCCGAAAACGTTCCTCAAGTGCTTGGGTTCCCCATTTCGATTTTGCTTTTTGAGCAGAACAACATAATAAATGATGTCCCCCAATGGAAATCGCCCGATCAAGAGCAGCAATCAAATTTTTCGGGTTGTTGCCAGAGTAGTTGTAACAGTTCCCGGCTACGTGACGATAGTTGTTTACGATTACAAACGGGTTAACTCGATATTCCCCAGCGAGTGATAAAACATACTTTACATCGGTGTCGGAAACATCGGCACTAGACAGGTAAATCTTTCCTTGACTGCTGCCCAAAACATTCTGTACCAGTTGTTTGAGGTTTTTGAGAACAGATACCCGACGTTTTTGCACCTCCGTACCAGAGTTGAGCAAATGCCAGAATACTTGATCACATTCATCAATAATAATGACATCATTCGCCCAGTCATTGGGATTGAATCGCGCCTGACTCTCCTGATGCAGTGAATCAACGCACACCCCGTATCCTAATAATGTGCCTGTTTCATTAGTGCGGACTTCGGTAACATAGTTAACACCAAAGCGATTACACAGTGCCTCACCCAGTTGAATACGATGGGTAATGATTAATACCCTCTGCCCTTGGTCATGTGCTTTGGCCACCTCAGTTGCCAGCCATTCAGTTTTACCAGTGCCTTTGGGGGCTTTGAGGATAATCAGCTTTTCACCTTCAGGGACGAGAAGCTGGCCCAAGAATCTTTGGTTGAGTGCGATCGCACTTGGATAAGTCAGCAGAGTAAACAGCTTGATTTCCCATAACTCCAGTGCAACGGCTGTGTTGTAGAGTGCGTCAAAGGCTTCCTTCCCCTTGGCAACGATAAAATCATCAACCCCTTTCTCTGCACCTAACGGTAAATCAATGACTCGCAGCGAACAACCCTCATTTACCAGCAGCCGACCCATGCGACTGATAGCGGTTCTCACCCGTTGAACTGTCTCAGGTTTGTTGTCCTGGTCAAAGCAAATGTTAACCTGTCTTCCCTGTGTTGCGAAATGTTTCAAGTCGGGAATCAGAAATGGTTTACCAATAGCGTTACCGTACTCATCCTGGGGTGTACGGTATCCAGCGTTAACACCGGGAATTGCGATCGCAGCATAACCCGCAGTCAATAACGCCCCCGCTTTCTTGACACCTTCCACGATTGTCACTGGTACATTGTGTCGCCAAACCCAATGCCAGAAACCGCCAGGGTGCTGTAGGTCTTCTTCTGTGATGGGAATGCCGCTACGATTGGAGACTTTCACCCAAATGCGATTCGGCACTAAGAGGAAGAAAGCGCGTGTCTCTTCTCTAAATGGATGCTCGTACTTGATGAACTTGTGGATTTTCTGGCGATCTCTTCGGGGATGGTCGGGTTTGAAGCAGCCCCACATCATCAGGGCGTAGTTGTTGAGGGGGTCAACTCCATTGCACCACCAGCCGCCTAATTCAATGTGCTGGTACTTTTTTAAATCGTGATCGCGTAATCGTCCATCATTGCGACGGGAGATTTTGGGACTGTAGAGCAAGTATTCGTAAGGTGTTGTGGCGTGGAGCGAACGTACATTCAGGGCAATGATTTCTTCGTCAACGCCACTATTTAACCATTCTTGTAAATGTTTTGCTTGAGAATCGGTTTCGATTATATTCATATCCCCTCCAGTATTTTGAAGCAATGCAAAGCTTGGGGTATTGAGTCATACCGCCTTTTAGGTGAGTTACGTAGACATGAGTTAAAGAAGCGTGGTTTAAGGGAAGCAATCAACAGGACTTGTATTGGTAGTTGTTTTTTCGTCTTGCTGACTGCTTTTTAACCGGATTAAGTAGTACTAATGAACTAAGAAACTGTCATTTTACATGATCACTGGCTTTGTCAGAATCATCTCCCACCTCCGGTATGTGGTCGGAAAGTCAGATTAATACGTGTGCTAACGACTTTGTTGGTCTTGGGAACTTGATGAAGGTGAGTTAATTGACAACCTGGGTGCATCACAAGCAAACTGCCGTGTTCCAACCAAAAATCAGTAGGTTTGCCATTTCTCGGTTTGATTTGGAATTTGCGACATGAACCCAGACTTACCGATGCGATTGCAGGGTTAGATCCCATCGATGGTTCATTGTCGGAGTGCCAGCCAATCGAATCCTGTCCACTGCGGTATTGATTGCCGATGACTATGCGGAACTTATAGCCAGTTAGCGCAGTGATTCTGTCCCGCAAGCTAGACAGAGCCTCTGTCCACCATAGTGGTTTCAAAAATACACTGTTGGAGTAAAGATAATCACATCCGGCATCACCATAAATGCACTCCAGACGGGGGACAGGCATTGTTTTACCCGCGATTCTGATTTGATTTTGCTGCCACTCCAGTTTCAAGCAGTGTTGGTAGAGTTCATTGGCCTGTTCAAGACTTAAAAAATCGGGGTAATAACTGACTGGTAAAACTGGGGCTGATTTAGTGAATAAATTGAGTTGTTGCATAAAACGAAGATTGTTATTTTTGATGGTTCGAGTGATGGAGCGAAAACTGATACCATAGAGTCAGCATTTATCACAGATGCAACCAGGCGATCGCTCTAAACTTTGGAGTGCGATTGCTTTCATTTTTTGACCAATACCCGTGGTTTCTTGGTAGTAAAAGCCCCCGCACTTCTTAGTGCAGCAGTCGGGTTTGGATGGGTGAAAAACTCTTCAATTGCCTTGGTTAGCCCATTTGCAACAATTGGATCATGGCAGGCGTAAACGTAAACTGGCTGCTGAGTGCCGTTGACCAGCCGCATTTCCTGACGCTCCCCCAGTTGCGGGTAAAAGGTGCGAACCCAAGTACCGAGATGACCGCGATAATGCGAACCGCTTAAGGGAACTTTTTTTCCTAACTCCGTCTCTGCAAAGTTAACCACACCCATCCATTTCTCTTTGTTACCAAAGAGAGCTTGTTGATTGTGTTGGGCTAGGAGATTGGCGGCGAAGTCTTGAAAATGCTGCTCCATGTATGGGTTGAGTCTGCCACCTGTGAGTTCGGCTAAAGTTCTCATTGCCTCAACCAAAGTTTGTAGGCGCTGCTCGACTGGTGGTAGGGCAGGAACAAATGCAGGAGTTTGAGGAGTGATGCTGGGAACAGCTGCAACCAAGTCTAAAATGATGGTTCTAACTTGCGCTGCTACTTGAGACTGCTGCAAGATCATTGCGATCCTTAACGCACCCAAAGCCGAAAAAACTCTAACTTGGGAAGTTCTAGATGGTAGACAGAGCATCTGTCGAGCATCGCGCAAGTCTTTTCCAGTAAGGGTTTTGCTTTCAAGGCTTTGGAATTCAGATTGATTTACTCTTGTTAGTTCTTTGACTGCGGACTCTGTAACTGAAAAATATTCCGCTATTTGTGCAGTAGTTGCCCAGCCACTACCGTTCCATACAGCGAACACTATTGCCTTTGCTTTGCTGAGAACTTCTTGGGCGCGAGAATCATCTAGGTTAGAAAGTGCAGAAGTTCTCAATGATGGAGACTCGACTAAAACATTTTGATTTAAAGGTAAACTCATCTTGTTCGACTCCTAAGTAAATTTCAAGACTTTAAACATTTACCCGCACCAAACTTTTCTCACCAACCAATGAGAAACGATTCGATATAGTTGGTGTCTTAATTAACGTTGGCGACATCAATTCAACAAGGTAAAACCAAGAATTATGCACCAGCGCAATCCCCAGAATCAGCCTTTGTTTTGTTCCCTTATCGTGAGAGCAGAGGATCACTCTTTCACCTAGAACAAAAGCAGGTTTTTGCACAGTGATGGCTTCTAGCTCTCCAGTCCCGATGATTTGGTTTTGTGTAGCGTGGAGTATTTCATTGCGGCAATCAATTGAATAAATCCAACATTCGTGTTTCCATTGCATCCCACAGCAATAGCCGAATGTTCTCGTGGTTCTGAGGTATACTCTCTCCAGTAAATTGACCTCAACGGGTGGAATTGTTCCACGCCAAGGTGGGGAGAGATACCAGCTTGTTTGAAGTGCATTAATATGGTCAATCATGCTTGTCTCCCTAATAGGTAATTGATCGCTTCAACATCAAGAGCAGCAATACGTTTTTTAATGGATTGTGGGGGATTCTCAAAAAACTGTTTTAAATCCCATTTCCGAATTTGGTAATGTCTGGCAGAGCGTCTTGTAGCTTTGAGCCATCCTCTTTTCACCCACCTTGTAACAGTTGAGAAATTCAATTGAAGGACTTGAGCAATTTCCTGGCAGCTATAATTATCAAGAGTGGGACGGGCTGAATAACCTAAGTTGTTTAACTTCAGGTAAATTGCAACTGGTGTGCGTTGATATCCTCGCCTTTTTAGGATTGAAGCTATTTGTTTGACTGTATAGACTTCAGCTTTTTCTTCAATAATTGCGAGTTCTTCATCAGTCCATTTGATACTCATCTAATTACCTCCTTCTCTGAAGAGATAGAATTGGTGTCTGGCTGTCCTTGTACAATTCGAGCGCTGATAGATTCAAAGTTCACTTGAAAAATGTTCATATCTGTGGACATTTCCCCTGTGTTGTAGCGGTCTACTATCTGCTGTTTAATTGCGGATTGGTTCAGCCCATCAGGGATATCGATGTGTGCTTCACTGATGATTTTTTCAACAACTGTGACAATGACTTTCATGGTTTTTATTCCCATCTAATTAATTGAGGATTCAGAAGTAAAATTATTCTGAATCCTGACTTCTGAATTGTGATTTACCCTGCCCCAGTCTTTGCAGTCTGCAACTGTTGCATCCATGCGTTGATTGCTGTTAACTCATCAGCACCATTACCAACAGCATCAACAACTTGGTTTTGATACAAAGATTCGGCATGATTAGGATACTCACACTTGTCTGCTGCCCAAGCCAAACACATTGTTTTTACCAGTTCATTAATCTTGGTAATATGAAGTAGACTTGGACGGTCAACATCCTGAAATTGCAACCACTCTCTGACTAAATCAAGGGGATAATCAAGCAAAGTACGAATATTTTTGATTCGTAGGTCTTGAGGATGTACTGGTTGAGGAACTACGCTAAGTTTGGGTGGAGTTACTGGAGTTTCTACTACAGATGGAATAGTTAATGATGTGCCACCTAAGCGAGATTGAATGTCATTAATGAGAGTTCCCCAGTCAGCATTTTTATTCCATTCTCTTTCAATTCTGGTTTTAGTTGCAGCATCGTAAAGATTGCAGAAAACCGTATTTTGTTCACCAGCATTAGCAGCAATAATCAGTGGCTTAGAAAAATCCTGTACACCTGATGCAGCCAAGAGAAAGCTTTTGGTGAAGTTTGTTTCAACACCACTTCTGATGACATAAACTTCATCAGCATTCACTACAATGTCTAGCTTGAGATTATCCTTCCCTTTGAACTCTTTAGTCGTAAATCGCAGTTCAGACAGATAACCAGTTAATGCTCTTTGGGAAACAGGGATAGTTTTCTCCCTCTCAATATCGTAGTGATACCACAGGTAAGATTCTCCACCTAACTCAGCATTTTTGACATATAAATAGATGGGTTCTGGAGGGTTGCATAAACCTAGTTTGATTTCAGTAACCATGTTCACCTCGGTTAAAGTTTTATTGATTGGTATTCTGTGTGCAATAATGGGAATTCTGTAGCGGGAGAAAAACTTCCGTGCGTTCATCTAAAGTAATGGCATTCCTTTAGGTGAACGCTTTTGTAATAATTAGAAGGCTGTTGATTGGAGGGTAAAGGTTAAAGGGGAAGGGGTAAAGGAAAGAGAAAGAAAAAATTTTCGCCATACAGTACAAAGCAAGCATTTTAAATATGAAGCTTCCCTTTCCCCTTTAACCCTTACCCTTTTCCCCCTCTTGATTCCGGTCTAACTCCCATTGCAAATAAGTCAGTGCAGTTTGAGCATCGGCAATGTTTAAATCTGGCTGATATCCTGCTGATAAGAGTTGTTTGTAGTCTTGGTGCGTAGCAATTTCGGATATTAGAGTTTGAGCTTGTTCAAGTAATTGGTAGAGATTGGGGTTAGACATTTCTATGCCCAGCCTTGAACATAAATCTTCTGCTTTCACACCCCTGATTCCTGGCTCAATCTCGGTTTCTAACTCTTCAAGTAGAGATTGGAAATTCGGGTGTTCATCGTTAATTTCAATCTCGAATAAATCTGCACACTTTGTAACGACAGTTGCCCAATTGGGTAAAGTCTGTGGAATGGTTTTCGCGTAAAGTTTCATAATTGGTTCCTCTTCGATCAAGAGTTAAAAATCCTCGGCAATCTCCAACAAAAAGCCGCGTCCTGTGTTTTGCACTTGCACCAGTTCTTTATCCAGCAGAGTTTGAATAACTGAATCCGAGAATTGGAATTGCAAACGATGCAATGGAATACAACCACCACAAAGCCGAATCGAACGCAGCAAATGATTGGCTCTACGATCAAAACTGTTATCAACCGTCTTAGGCATTTGTAAAACCTCCGGTTAATACAACTAACTGTTGTCGCAGGATGGAAATTTGACGCTGATAGAATTCAATCTCTGCGGTAATTTGCTGAAATAATTCTTCTGGTGTGAGCGGTTGGATTTGAGCCTCTTTCAAGTACGATATTTCATCAGAATTCTTGTTAGGCATCAGCACATAGCGCCAACCATCATCAAATTGTTCAGCCAACTCTGTACCAGATGGGTAGTAATAAAGTCCCAAGATGATGCCTTGTTCTGTACGCTGTTCCAAAGCAAAGCGAGGGTAGGGCCAGTGTTGTGGGATCGAGATTGTGGGTTGCATAGATGAATAGGTGAATGAAGGGATTATTGAGGGAAAGGGCAAAGGGGAAGGGAATGAAGAAATTTACCTTTCCCCCAATCCCAAAAACCTTTTCCCAGGCGAAGCCCAAGATTACGCCGTGACTAACTCCGCTCTCTCCAGCAGACGTTGCAATTTATCGCCAGTTAGCTGTTCTAAGGGTTGGTCTAAAATATATTCATCAAAAATGGATTTACCATCAGTAGACATATCCACCATCGATAATGAGCGCACTGCATCAAGCACGGAGTTAGAATACTGCTGCTGAACTGAATAACGCCTCTTCACCCACCAGTTACCGTCAGTGCATCCGACTTGCCCCAGTTTCACGCCGTTGTTGTTGTAAATGCCATCATCGAGAATTTCAAACCCGTAATTCTGGCACTCGTTGAAGATATGCGCCATGATTTGGTTTTCAGTAGAAGAGGAAGGCATGGGGGCAGAGGCACAGAGGGGCAGAGGAGAAAGTTGTTGTAGGTTTCTCCCCTCTGCACCCCTGCTCCCCTGCACCTCTGCTTTCTCCTGCACAGGTAATGAGCCGTCTTTATAGTGAGTGCAGATGAAGCGATCGCAACGCATTAGAGTGTTGGCACGAAATACTTCTTTATCGTTTACCATCACTACCCAGTGTTGGGTTAAATGGCTGTCGTCATGGCTGATGCTGGCTACCAGTTCATCACCAGCGTAATATTCGTGATGGTCAAAAGAGATTTCGACTATTGTGAGGGGTTCAGGAGCGATTGCTTGGGCTTGGTCAGCGATGTAGTTGTCGAGTTCGGCTTGCGCGAGGGCTTGGTTGTCGGGGGCAGCAGGGGTAAGTTTCTGAACCTTGCTTGCTTGATAGTTAACAATGGCGGAAATCCAGGCATC